>NZ_JANXUQ010000064.1 GCF_025356155.1 Rhodoferax sp.
CCAGCGGCACGCCGACGGCGGCACCGCGATCGACGTGCTGCGGGACCTGATGGACCACAAGGAGATCGAGACGACGATGGGCTACTACCGGGTGACGCTCGCGCGGAAGCAGACCGCCGTGCAGCTGGTCGCCCAACTCGCCCTTGACCGCAACGGAGCCGCCGCACCCTTCCCGTCCGAGCTGGCCTACGAACACACGGCGCACGGAACCCATCCGACAGCGTGTGCAGAAAGGCGACGATGTCGTTGATCTCCGGATCGCTCAGCAGCGGCCCGGCCGTGGGCGCGCGGTTGAACGGTGCCTTGACGGACTCGATGTTGGCGCGGTACTGGGCCGGCAAATCATTGGGCACCCCACTGGGGCCGTACCAGCGCTGCGGGTTGGTATTGCGTGTGGAGTAGAAGCGCACCACCTCATTCAGGTTGTTGAAGAAGCCGTTGTGCATAAAGGCCGGCCGCTCGGCCACGTTGCGCAGCGTCGGCATCTTGAACTTGCCGCAGAAGTTGGCAATGGTGGTGCCGGGTATCACACCAAGTGGCAGCGTGGGCGCGGTGCGCTCGGGGCCGCACGGGCCCAGGTCAAAGAAGGCCGGGTCGGCATTGCGGGGGATGGCCGTGTTGCGCGGGATGCCGGTGGCGTAGTAGGTGAATTCGCTGAACAGCGAATCCTCGGGTTTGCCTGTGCTCGGGTCCATCAAATGGCAGCCGGCGCAGTTGGCTCGGTTGGGGTCCCTAAACAAGGCCATGCCGCGTGCTTCGTTGGGTGTGAACGTGGCTTGCTTGCGCAGCACGGCATCGTACTTGGAGCTGAAGGGTTGCAGCGCCGCGCGCTCAAATGCCGCAATGGCCACGCCGATCTGCGCATAGGCAGTCTCTGTGTCGTTGAAGACGTTGGCGCCAAACTGCTGGCGGAACAGCGGCGCATAACGGGCCGCCGCAATCTTGTCGACGACGGCGCGCTTGCTGGCATTGTTCATCTCCAGCGGGTTCAGGAAGGGGCCCAGGGCCTGTATCTCCAGCGTGTCGGCGCGGCCATCCCAAAAGTGGCCGCCAATGGCTTCGGTCTCCCCGTCGTCTGTGCGAAACGCAAACGCGGGAATGAAGCCGGTGTAGCTGTTGGTCGGGGCATTGCGCAAGCCCAGCGACGTGGGCAGACTGCCCTGGGCCACGCCGATGCGTGAGCCGTGGTTACCGGCAAAACCCTGGTTGGGTTGGTGGCAGGCCACGCAGGCCGTGCCGCGCGGTTCCGACAGGTTCGGGTCATTGAAGATTTGTTGGCCCAGATTGGCACGGGCGTCGGCCAGTTGGGGTTGCTGTCCAGGAGGCGGTGGGGGCGGTGGAGGAGGAGGGGGCGCTATCGCTTCGGCCTGCACGGTTGTCGTATCTGCGGTGGCACCACCGCCTGCGCTGCCCCCACCCCCGCAGCCACCCAAGGCCAGCAGTGCGGCCGCGCTGGCGGCTTGCAGAATCGTCCAGAGGCGGGGTCTGAAGTCCATGGAAATCTCCTGTTGGATGCCACGGTGGCATCGGTACAGGTGACTGTCGCCAACAAATGTGGAGGAAGTATGGAGGGCACTGCTGGTGGCAAGGCATGGTGCAAAATAGGCTTCTAGCCCTCGTATATATTGATGGAACAGCTATCAAAACAATAGCTAAGAAAATTTTGGAGTGATCCCGTGCAATCTGTCGATGTTCTGATTGTGGGCGCCGGTATGGCCGGTGCATCGGCCGCGTACTTCCTCGCGCCGCATTGCCGCGTGGTCGTGCTGGAGCGTGAGACCCAGCCCGGCTACCACTCCACCGGCCGCTCGGCTGCCATGTATTCCGAGACCTATGGCAACGCCACCGTGCGCGCCATCACCACCGCGTCCAAGCCGTTTTACTTCAAGCCACCGCCCGGTTTTGCAGAGCACCCGTTGGTCACGCCGCGCGGCTCGTTGATGGTGGGTGCAGCCGCCGACCACGACCATCTGCGCAGCGTCTGGCAAGACATGCGCGCGCTGGTGCCCAATGTGCAGTGGTGGACACAAGACCAGATCCTGCAGCGCGTGCCGGTGCTGCGGCCAGAGGCGGCGTACTGCGGCGTGTATGAGCCCGACGCCATGGACATGGACGTGCACGCCATCCACCAGGGCTTTCTGCGCGGCGCCAAGGCTGCGGGCGCGCAACTGGTGTGTGGGGCGCAGGTGCAGCAGATGCGGCGTGAGCCGGGTGGTGGCTGGCGTGTGGACACACCGGCTGGCAGCTTCTTCGCACCCACCGTGGTCAACGCCGCCGGTGCCTGGTGTGATGAACTCGCGCGCCTCGCCGGTGTTGCCTCGGTGGGCCTGGTGCCCAAGCGCCGCACCGCCTTCACCACGGACGCGCCCCCGGGCTGCGACACCAGCGACTGGCCTCTGGTCATCGATGCGGCGGAGAGCTTTTACTTCAAACCTGATGCTGGCGTGTTGCTGATGTCCCCTGCCAACGAAGATGCGGTGGACCCGCAGGACGTGCAACCCGAAGAGTTGGACGTTGCCGTCGCCGTGGACCGCATTGAGACCGCCACCACGCTGCGGATCCGCCAAGTGCGCCGCAAGTGGGCGGGCCTGCGCTCCTTCGTCGCCGACAAGTCACCAGTGGTGGGCTTCGCGCCCGATGCGCCGGGCTTCTTCTGGCTGGCCGGGCAGGGTGGCTATGGCATTCAGACCGCGCCTGCGATGGGGGAGCTGGCGGCGGCGCTGGTGCGGGGCTTGCCGGTGCCTGCGGCTATTGCAGCGCTGGGTGTCCGGGCGCACGACGTGTCGGTGAATCGATCGCTTAAGTGATATAGGCTGCTAGCCCTCGCCAATACTTGGTTTGTAGCTACTGACTTTATAGCAAAACTTCTTTTCTATGCAGTCAACCGCGCTATCGTCTCGGCGAATGCGCACTCGGGATACAGCGCGTTCATGGCATCAAAACCTTCCTTCAAGCGCTTGCGCCAGCCAGGTCCGCGCGCATTTACATCGACCCACATCTCAACGACCTCGGCCGTGTCGTAGACCAACAGGTAGTCCAACAAAGCAGCGGCCTGCGCAATGTCCTTGCGCGCCTTGGTACGTTGTGCCTGGGCGCGTTCGCCGTAAACCAGCAGCTTGTGCAGCGCATAGCGTTCGGGGCGCGGCAGGTTGACGACGATAGGCCCGCTGCGGGCAATCAGCGTGGCGCGCATCGGGTCTTGCAGTGACAACTCCATAAAACGTAGCGGTTGCATCGTCAGGTTCAAACGTGCCACCGTCACAGGCGTATCGCCGGTGCGCCCACGCGAGGTTAGAAAGTCGAGGTCAAAGTCTGGTTCGTCCGCTTTGCGAAACGAGGTGTACGCTTGGTTGGGTATGAAGCCCATTTCCAGGGAGTCGATGGCCGCAGTGGTATCGAGCTTGAGGTTTTCGGGCAACGCCAGTGACACATTGCGCCCGGCGTGGGCAAAGTCCAAATCCAGCGTGGCGGCACCTGCAGTCCAGCGCACACCGAAGATGTTTTGGTAGGCCAGAAAAGCGTGTGTGCCCACCAGAATCCCACCCGCAGAAAACAAGCCGCTATCGGCCAGGCGTTCAATAACCCGGGCATGCTTGGGCGGGATGTCGGCACAACCCAGCTCCATGGCCGAGCGGGCCAAGCGCACCAATTGCTGTTGCGCCAGCTTGTGCGCAGTGTCACCATGGCGTTGGATCAGCGCCTGGGTTGCTACGTCATCCGGCCCCACGTAGGACTGGCGCAACTGGCCATCGGGGTTCTTGACCTGGTAGTACCAGTAGGTGCGGCCCGCCACCACTTTCTTGGCAAAGCCTCCGGGCAGATCGGCGATGCTGCGGTTCAGATCGGCTTGGCGGGCGGCAGCGTCCAGCCCCGCGAATGCGGTCTGCGCGGCTAGAGAGAATTCCGTGTGGAGCGCCATTTATACTACCAAATAATTTTAGGTAGTATAGCGAGTCAGGCCACGCATTGCAAAGCTGCAGTGGGCGGGAGCCATGCGCGTCTACCTTGCAGAGGAAGCCGAGATAATCAGTTGGTTCGCGACGCATTCCTACTAAGCCACTTAGCTACCCCATTGATATGTCGAATCAAACCAGCCTTTTTCCGGATGATCAACCTGTTGTGCAGCAGCCTCAGCATGCTGCAAACACCTTGGCCACCACCGCACTCAAGCGCGGCACGGCTCAGGCAACGCCTGCACAAAAGCGTTTCAACCAATTGGTAACCCAGACAGAAACGCTGGCACGCAAGATCGAGACCGCCCGTCAGATGACGGATGCCCACCGAAGCGCGTACGCCAGCAGCATTGCACCATTGCAGAAGGAGCGTGACGACCACATGCGCCAGATGGCCTTGTGGCTGGCGGAGCGCTTGCAGCGCAAGGGCCTGACGGCAAAACAAAAGGAGATTGCCAATGAGATTCTGTGTGGTCTGGCGGGCCCTTTGGGCGTGCGGGGCGATGCCAACATGCAGGCCCTGCATGATGCGCATAGCCTCGATTCACTGGCCGACACCGAAAAGGACGCTGCTGCCGACATGCAACGCATGATGGAAGAGATGTTGGGTGAGCCCTTGGGCGATGGTGATACAGCCTTCGACAGCATGGAGGCATTGCTGCATGCGGCCCGGCAAAAGATGCTGGCCCAAGAGGCGCAGCACCAGACCGCCCGCGAACAGCGCGCTGCGGCGAAGAAAAAGAAGCCTGCCCAGCTCAAGAAAGAGGAACAGGCTGCGGCCCAGGCGAAAGACGCCGACAGCGCACTGCGCACGCTATACAGGCAGTTGGCCAGTGCCTTGCACCCGGACCGCGAGCAAGACCCACAGGAGCAGGTTCGCAAAACCGCGCTGATGAAAGAAGCCAACGCCGCCTACGAGCGTCGCGACCTGTTGGCCCTGTTGCAATTGCAACTGCAAGCTGATCTGGCGGATGCCGACCACGTTGCGACGATGGCGCAGGAAAAGTTGAGTGCCTTAACGGCACTGGTCAAAGAGCGCGTAGCCGTGCTGAACGACGAGTTGCAGATGCTGCAGCACCAGGCCATGGTGGAGTTTGATTTACCGCCACACGCCCCGTTCAGCGAGGCCAGTCTGAAGCACTATTTGTTATTGCAGCGGCAAGACTTGCAAGCCGATATTGCGATGATGGAACAGGACTTGCAGCGCGTGCAGGACGATGCCTACCTAAAGCGTTGGCTCAAGCAGCAACACGCACTTGCGCAGGAAGACTTCGATTCACTGGGCTTCTTCTAAAACCAGTGGTGGTGTTAAAGCGGCCGCTAGCCCCCGTGAAATATGCGTGGTGCGCTACCAAATTTATAGCGTAAAAATCTTCCCCGGATTCATGATGTTCAACGGGTCCAGCGCCCGTTTGATGGACCGCATCATGTCCACTGCGCCAAGCCCCGTCTCGGCCACCAGAAAGCCCTGCTTGTGCAGGCCCACGCCATGCTCGCCGGTGCAGGTGCCGCCCAATTTGAGTGCGCGGTCCACCAGTTGGTGGTTCAGCCGCTCGGCGGTTTCGCGCTCGGCGGGGATGTTCGGGTCAATCAGATAACCCATGTGGAAGTTGCCATCGCCCACGTGGCCGACCAAAAAGTAGGGGATGCCGGCTTCTTGCGCCTCGGTCACCGAGTCCAGCAGCGCGTCTGCCAGCGCGGAGATCGGCACGCAGGTGTCGGTGGTGATGGCCTTGCAGCCGGGGCGCGACTGCACGCCGGCAAAGTAGGCGTTGTGCCGCGCGGTCCACAGCTTGGTGCGCTCCTCAGGCGTGTTGGCCCAGGCGAAGGCACTGCCGTTGTTGTCGGCGGCTAGTGTCTGTACGGTTTCCACCTGCTCCTGCACACCGGCGGGTGAACCGTGGAACTCCATCAGCAGCATCGCGCTCTCGGGCAGGCTCAGTTTGGAATGCTGGTTGACGACCTTCACCGTCGTGGAATCCAGCAGCTCGCAGCGCGCAATGGGTACGCCCAACTGGATGATCTGGATTGTGGTGTTGACCGCGTCGGCCAGCGATGCAAAGCAGCAGGTTGCCGCCATAACGGCTTCAGGTAGCGGGTAGAGCTTGACGGTGACCTCGGTGATCACGCCCAACGTGCCTTCGCTGCCAACCATCAGGCGGGTCAGGTCGTAACCCGCGGATGATTTCCTGGCATGGGTACCAGTGCGGATGATCTCGCCCTGCGCGGTCACCACCTCCAGCGCCAGCACGTTCTCGCGCATGGTGCCGTAGCGCACGGCGTTGGTGCCGCTGGCGCGCGTGGCGGTCATGCCCCCGAGCGTCGCGTCAGCACCGGGGTCAATGGGGAAGAACAGGCCGGTGGATTTGATTTCGTCGTTGAGCTGTTTGCGCGTCACGCCGGGTTGCACGGTCACCGTCAGGTCGTCGGAGTTGATGGACAACACCTTGTTCATCTGGCCCACATCCAGGCTGATGCCGCCCTGCACGGCGAGCAGGTGGCCTTCGAGTGAGGTGCCGACACCGAAGGGGATGACTGGCACCTGGTACTGCGCCGCCAGCTTCACCACCTGAGCCACCTCGGCCGTGCTGTGCGCAAACACCACGGCGCCAGGTGGTGGCACGTCGAACGAAGATTCATCGCGGCCGTGCTGCTCGCGCACTACCATGGCGGTGGAGCAGCGGGTGCCGAATTGCGCCTGCAGGGCCTCGATCAGCTCGGCAGGAACCGGGCGTTGGTTCACTTCGGGCAACAAATGCAGGCGGGGTGTGGGAGCGTTCATGGCGGTAGTCTCCTGGGTGCAACGTGCGCGGCGCGCCGTCGTCTAAAGGTTTAATTTCACGCCGGGCCGTCCCAAGGGAAATTAGCCCCTTTGGGGGGCAGCGACCCGCAAAGCGGCGGAGCGTGGGGGTTAAGTTTACGATGGGGGACTTTTTTTGTCTTTGCATGGAGCTGACTCTTATGGGCAATCGCCTCACACAAATCGCCACCCGCACCGGAGACAACGGCACCACCGGCCTGGGCGACAACACCCGCGTCTCCAAAGACAGCCTGCGCGTGCACGCCATGGGTGATGTCGACGAACTCAATTCCCACATTGGCCTGCTGTTGTGCGAAGCCATGCCAGACGGCGTGCGTAAGCTGCTGGTGGAGATCCAGCACCAGCTGTTCAACCTGGGCGGCGAGCTGTCCATCCCCGGCTACGAGCTGCTGAAGCCCGAGGCCGTGCTGGCGCTGGACGAGGCGCTGGCTGAACACAATGAACACCTGCCGCGCCTGCAGGAGTTCATACTGCCTGCTGGCACCCGCGCTGCGTCGCAGGCTCACGTGTGCCGCACGGTAGCACGCCGCGCTGAGCGTGCGGTGGTGGCACTAGAGGGCCAGGAGGCGCTGAAGGACACGCCGCGCCAGTACCTGAACCGGTTATCGGATCTGATGTTCGTGTTGTCTCGCGTGTTGAACCGCTATCGGACGGATGGCACGGTGGGGGACGATGTGTACTGGAAGAGTGAAAGGATGGCGAAGGCGGCCGCGGAGTAGGGCAGAAGACGCAGCTGGGTGTGGTGGGTGTGCCGGAAACTGCTCGCTGTCAATCCGGCAATTGCTGATAAGCCTGCTTGCATTGGCCAGTGCTTTCGACCAAGGGCCTGGTAAACATTGGCAGGAATCGACCCTAAGCGGTCGTACACACCGCTCAAATTCAACGCTCTGAAGCCGACATAGGTTGGGAAAGACAATTAGACGGCTTGTAGTACTTGTGGCACTCAAACGGGTCACTGTAGCCAGGTACATCGTAAGCAACCGGCCAACACGGTCCAGTGGGAATTAGCAGGGCAGGTAAATCTTAAGAAATTAAGCTCTGTCTTCGCGACCTAAGCGAGCAAATGGACCGCAATCGTTTGGACTCTCAAAGCCTGCACTACCCTGCAGGTATGCCTTTGTTTTTCGACCTATTGATGAAACAATTCCATTGTCTGTACTAATGAATCTAATCGGCACAGTTACTGGAAATGTGTCACGGAGGGCCATGTGGTAGACGACGACAACCAAGCTACCTTGCAAATAGCAAGACGTCTACGTTTCCTCAGAGAAAGCCTTCGGTCAGCCCATGAACTTCGTCGCTAGGCAGGTCCAGTTCCTACTTCCACTGATTGGCGGTTCTGTATTCGTTCTGCCCGGACACCGGCAGGTAAACGGTCGGCGAATAAAGCTTCTTTTCCGTGGCACTTGATTTGTGAAAAAAATCGCTAAGGGATATCTGAAGGCGATTGCTCTTACACCAATATGGATCACTTGGAGCGAACCAAACGAAGGAGTCTTGACCCACATCCGCGCTTCGTTCGATACGTGATTTGACTCTATTCACTCCGAATCTCGCCATATTTAATGATTCCGGTGATGTCTTCATCAGTGATGATGAGGTCTGGCTCTACTATAGAGAAGACTTTTCCCTTCGCATCCGCCATGTACCCGCTTGTGATCGCTAGCGCAAACCTTTTGTTGAGGATCAACGATTCGTTCGCTGTAGCGAAGCCTGCAGTTGAAGTACCGACTATCTGATGATTACCTTTCAGCGCTATGGCTACAGCTTCACACGAGCTCGCGCAGACCTTATTGACAACCACAAGAACTTTACTTCGAAGGCTGCGCTTTGCTGGATTTACTCGCTGCATCAGCTTTCCGTTGAGCGAAATGCCGCTGCTTGACTTGACAACTACAAACCTGCCGCCGTTTGGATTCTGAAATTGCATTAAGGCCCCATATTTGAATAGTGGCGATAGTGCTGCAAACATCACCATCGCATCACCACCAAAATTCTCGGTCAGATTAATGATCCATTGCTTAACCTTCGGTCTTCCGAAGCATTTGGTCGCAGCTCGAACGTACAAAGAGTTGCTTTGTTGACTTCCTGAGGTTCCCGGCAGATCCAATCTCCATATTGAGGAGCCGCGTGACCTTAATTCCTTACAGGCCGGAAGCACGGGCGGCTTACTATCTTGCTCATTTGTCGTAGGGTATACAGCGCTGTGCTTACTGTCTGGCAAGCGTCCCACCAACTGTGCGATGGCATAAGGAATAGGATCGATTTCTTCCGGCGCGACCAAAGCTCCCTCCACTTTGGACTTTATGAGCGGCCAATCCACCTCGACAGTCCGAAAATACAGACGCGCCATTTCGCTTGTGATGTCTTCGAATCGCGATACATTTTCCTGGCGAAGCTGCGATTCAAGCGCCACTTCAAATTTCTCAGGCACAGCAATGACTGGAAGAAAGTTGGAATATAAAGTTACCTTTGCTGAGGCGCCTGCAGGTTGAATCCACGCTGTAGTGATACATGTCTTCCGAAGACCTTTGATTTCACAAAGCGTTGGCAGGTTCTTACTAATGACGCGTGACTGCTCATCCAGTATGGAAATCAGTATCTTAAAGTCAGGCGACTTCGCGTCGGCAGAACTCGTTACCCTTATCCACTTCCCATCAACAACATCCAGGGGCAAACTGTGATTGGCAGTGCCTTGCTCGAGATCGTAGCCGCTGCCACCTGATGACTTTCCTTTCCAGTCATTAAGCTCAAGCGCTTTCCAAGTTGTCACGACCTCCTGACCATGCGAAGCATTGTGAACAAGCATCACAAATGGAAGAAGCAACGAAGTAACTAGCCCTCTAAGTCTTAGTGTCACTGAAATCTTCACAGATGTTTTTAGTCCGGTAGCTGTCACAAATGGTCTACAGCTCAGCGACCGATTGCGGTCATTCACGAGTGTCTGCAATGGCCCTAACCCGTAGTCACTTGCAAATTGGTTCCCCGGGTTAGCTGGCTTCCATTCCTGTCAGCCAGAACGACCGCTGCGCGGCCCCAGAAAAAACCACAGGATCAATCCCAGCAATGGCAGGAGCAGCACAACCAGGATCCAAATGAGTTTCTTCTCGTTGCTGGCAGAGCTCTGGGCAATGTTGAGGATGGCCCAAACATCGCCGACAAGCACCAGCAGGCCCAGCAGTCCGTTGTATCCAAAGTTCATCATGGTCTTTCTTTCCTTCCAGTGTTTTGTAGATTGATTAAACCATCCGGCGCGCCCATGCGCTACGGATCGCTGGGTGTGACTGTCACCCGCGTACGTGCGCAACGCCGCCGTAGCGTGCAACACTAGCGCATGCCCGAGACAACACAAACACCCGCACACACCATCCGCCCCGCGCCTTGCATTCCCCAAATCCGCCTGTACCAAGACTGGTTGCAGGCGCACCGGGGGCTGAGTTTCGCAACCTACCGCGACCTGTGGAACTGGTCCATCACCGACCTCGATGCCTATTGGCAAAGCGTGTGGGATTACTTCGGCGTGCAGTCGCCCACGCCACACACCGCGGTGCTGGCCAAGAATGTGATGCCGGGCGCCGTGTGGTTTCCGGGTGCGCAGGCTAATTACGCGCAGCAGGTATTCCGCCATGTGGCGCCCGCAGAAGCCGCGGGTTTTGCGGCCGTCATCAGCCGCAATGAGAAGGGCGAGCACCGCGAGCTGAGCTGGCCCGAGTTGCGCCGCCAGGTCGCTTCGTTGGCGCTGCATCTGCAAGGCCAGGGCGTGCAGCCGGGCGATCGCGTGGCGGCGTATCTACCCAATATCCCTGAGGCCATGGTTGCCTTTCTGGCCACGGTCAGCATCGGCGCGGTGTGGAGCATCTGCGCGCCCGACATGGGCACGAATGCCGTGCTGGACCGCTTCCAGCAGATCACGCCCAAGGTGCTGATCGCCTGCGACGGTGTGCGTTACGGCGGGCGCGACATGGACCGCATGGCGGTCGTGCAGTCGCTGGTGGATGCGCTGCCCACGGTGCAGCATGTGGTGCTGCATGCCAACGTCGGTACGCGCGACGTATTCCAGGCTACTAACAATTTAATAGCAACAGGTGTAGATTTCACGAGGGCTACAGCCCGAAATGACGTAAGCACTTCGGCGTTTGAGCCCCTCTGGCTGCCGTTCGACCACCCGCTGTGGATTGTCTATTCCAGCGGCACCACCGGCCTGCCCAAGCCCATCGTCCACGGCCATGGCGGCACCGTGCTGGTTGCGCTGGCCATGAAGGTGTTGCACAACGACGTGGGCTGCAGTTACGCGGCCAACACATGGGGCGAGCGCTTCCACTGGTACAGCTCCACCGGCTGGGTGATGTGGAATGCGCAGGTGGCGGGTTTGCTGAATGGGACGACATGCGTGATCTACGACGGCAGCCCGGGCTATCCGGACTGGACGACGCTGTGGCGCTTTGCCAGCGAGACCGGGGTGACGTTTTTTGGGGCTGGCGCGGCGTTCTATGCGAACTGTTTGAAGGCCGGTTTGGATCTGTCCGCCGTAGGAGATTTGTCGGCAGTGCGGGCCTTGGGTACGACGGGATCGCCGTTGTCGCCGGAAGCACAGAACTGGGGCACGGAGCAGTTCAGGAGCATGGCCAAGACCACCGCACAGCAAGATATATGGTGGTGCAACATCAGCGGCGGCACCGACTTCTGTGGCGCCTTCATCGGCGGCCACCGCGAGCTACCGCAAGAGCCAGGCGTCATGCAATGCCGTTTGCTGGGCTGCGCGGTCGAGGCCTGGAACGAGCAGGGCGAACCGGTGCTGGGCGAGGTCGGCGAGTTGGTTTGCAGCCAGCCCATTCCGTCCATGCCGCTGTACTTCTGGGGCGATGTGGGCAACGTGCGTTACCTGGCGAGCTATTTCGAGATGTACCCCGCAGGCCATGGACGCCGACCAGGGGGTGGTGACTTGAACGCTGCAGCAGGCGGCGTCTGGCGCCATGGCGACTGGCTGCGCGTGGGCACCAAAGAACACGGCGGCGAAGGCTGCGTGATCTTTGGCCGCAGTGACGCGACGATCAACCGCCACGGCCTGCGCATGGGCACCAGCGAGTTGTACAGCGCGGTCGAAGCGCTGCCCGAGGTGGTGGACAGCCTGGTCGTGGATTTGGAATACCTGGGGCGCGAGAGCTATATGCCGCTGTTTGTGGTGCTCCGGCCCGGCCAGACGTTGGACGACGCCATGCAGGCCAAAATCGTCAATGCCATCAAGACCGCACTGAGCCCGCGCTTTGTGCCCAATGCCATCTTCCAGGTAGCCGAAATCCCGCGCACGCTGTCGGGCAAAAAGCAGGAGCTGCCGATCAAAAAGCTGCTGCTGGGGCAGCCGCTGGAGAAGGTTGTCAACAAGGATGCGATGGCCAACCCGGGTTGCCTGGAGTGGTATGTGGCGTTTGCGCGGGAGAGACTGACAAGTACTTAGGCGCGTGGGGGAGGCAAATCCGCGCCGGGCCGCCCCAAGCGGATTTAGCCCCCTCGGGGGGCAGCGACCCGCATAGCGGCGGAGCGTGGGGGCTACCTTTTGGGTTCGAGGATGGCCATTGTGATGCGCGAGATGCAGGTCATCTGACCAGCGTCGTTGTGCAGCTCGATCTGCCACACGTGGGTGGTGCGGCCCCGGTGGATCGGCCGCGCGGTGCCGGTGACCCAGCCGCTGGTCGCGGCGCGCAGGTGGTTGGCGTTGATGTCCAGGCCGACGGCGCGTGTGCCTTCGGGGCTGGACATAGCCGCACCCAGTGAGCCCAGCGTTTCGGCCAGTACCACGCTGACGCCACCGTGTAGCAGGCCATAGGGCTGGCGCGTGCGCTCGTCGACCGGCACGCGGGCGGTAATGAAGTCGTCGCCGATCTCCACAAACTCAATGCCCAAATGGGATGATGCAGAGTTGGCGCTGATGGTGGTGAGCATCGCGACGGTGACTGGTTTTTGCCAGATGGATGACATGGTGGTGTGTTCGTCAGAGTTGGAAGTGGTCGTCGTCGGGCCGCCCCAAGACGATCGCGGCCCCCTAGGGGGGCAGCGTAGTACGCGAAGCGACAAGCGTGGGGTCATGCTTCCAGCAGCCCGCGCTTTGTCAGCATGGGCTCTACCTGCGGGTCGCGGCCGCGGAAGGCGCGGTAAGCGTCGGCCGGGTTTTGGCGGTTGCCGCTGCTGTAAATAGTGCGCAGCAGACGCTCGGCGGTGGCGGCATCAAACGGGTTGCCCGCTTCGGTGAACGCGGCAAAACCATCGGCCTCCAGCACCTCGGCCCACATGTATACATAGTACCCGGCGGCGTAGCTCGAGCCAGAGAACAGGTGCTGGAAATGGCTCAGGCCGTGGCGCAGGCCAATGTCTCCCGGGATGCCCAGCTTGACACATTGCTCGGCTTCAAACGCGGCAATGTCAACCGCCGTGCCGTTGGGCAGCGCGTGCAGCGCCATGTCGATCAGTGCCGGGCCGGTGTACTGCACGGTGGCCCAGGCCTGGTCAAACTGGCGCGAGCGCTTGAGTTTGTCCAGCAGCCCGGCGGGCATGGGCTCGCCGGTTGCGTAGTGGCGGGCGTGGCGCTGCAGCACCTCGGGTTCCATGGCCCAGTTTTCGAACAGTTGTGAGGGCAGCTCGACAAAATCGCGCAGCACCTGGGTGCCGGCCAGGCGCTCAAAGTGCACCTTGGACAACAGGCCGTGCAGGCCGTGGCCGAATTCGTGGAACAGCGTGCGCACATCGTCAAAGCTCAGCAGTGTGGGGCTGGCCTTGGCAAAGTTATTGTTGTTGATGACGATGGGCAGCGTGCCGCCAAAGTGGCCAGACTGGCTGCGGAAAACGCTCATCCACGCACCGCTGCGCTTGGAGCTGCGCGCAAAGTTGTCGCCGATGAACAGGCCGACCAGTGCACCATCTTGTGCTTGCACTTCCCATAGTCGGGCATCGGGATGGTGCAAAGTGGTGCCGGGTTGTTCAATAAAACGCAGCCCGAACAGGCGCTGTGCACAGTCAAACATCGCGGCCACCATGGCGTCCAGCGAGAAATAGGGTTTGAGCTCGGCGTCGTCCAGGTCAAAACGCTGGGCGCGCAACTTTTGCGCCAGGTAGCGCCAGTCCCAGGCGGCAATCGGTGTGGGGTTGCCCAGGCTGTTGGCCATCTCGGTCAGCGCTTGGCGGTCTACGTCGGCATAGGCTTTGGCGGGTTCCCAGGCTTGGTGCAACAGATCGAGCACGGCGCTGGTTTTGCCGGCCATGCGGTCCACCAACTCATAGTCGGCATAGGTTTTGTAGCCGTGCAGGGCCGCCTGCTCCTGGCGCAGGACCATGATTTCTGCCGCGACCGGGCGGTTGTCGTGCGCGCCAGCGTTGGCGCCGCGGGCCACGCGGGCGCGCCACAGGGTTTCGCGCAGGTCCCGCCGGCTGGAGAAGGTCAAAAAGGGTTCGGCCAGAGACGGCGACAAGGTCAGTGCATAGGCGTCGTCACCCAGGCCCCGTTGCTGGGCTGCGGCCTTGGCAGCCTGCAGCACAAAGCCGGGCAGACCGGCGCGGTCGGCCTCGGTCCTGAGTTCCAGCGTGTAGGTGGATTCTTCGGCCAGCAGGTTTTGCCCAAACTGTGTACACAGCGTGGCCAGTTCGGCCATGATTTCGCCGTAGCGCGCCCGCTCTTGACCGCTCAAGCGGGCTCCGGCGCGTACAAAATCCAGGTGAACACGCTCCAGCAGGCGCAATTGTTCGGCGTCCAGCCCCAGCGAGTGACGCTTTTCATGCAGGGCGTCGATGCGGGCAAACAATCCGGCATGCATGAAGACCGCATTTTCGTGTGCGGCCAGCCTGGGTGCCATCTGCAATTGCACAATTTGCAACTCGGGCGATGTTTCGCTGGCGGTCAGATTCTGAAACAGCAATGTAATGTGGTCTAACGCACGGCCGCTGATGTCAAGTTCTGCTATGGTATTGGCGAAGGTTGGTGCTTCGGTGCTGGCTGCGATGGCATCTATTTCAGCCAAGTGCTGAGGCAGTGCCCATTCGAACGCTGGCACGAAATGTGCTGAATTAAACTGACCGAATGGAGGCAGCCTGTAGGGCGGTGCCCAGGGTTGTAGCAGGGGATTCGGCACACTGGCAGCGGAAGATTCGTGGCGCATGGGACGTGTATTTGGCTGTAATCTAGTGGAAACCCTGATATCGAAAACGCTAGGTGCTGTTCCGGTGGGTGGGTGCAAAGCACCATCTAGTCAAATTACAATAGCCGACTTTAAGTTTAGCAGTTTACGGACGCTGCGCCCCCCGGATACCGACCCGGCATCCATACGGCCATTAGTATTTTTTCTATAAGGAAATGATTGTGCATACGAAGTTTAAAGTGTTGGTTCGCGCTTGGGCCCTGACCCTGAGTCTGGCTGTTGTATCGGTGGTTGGTGTTTCGACCCCCGCCATGGCCCAAACCGCTGAGCCAGCCGCTGCTGCGGCCTCCACCGCCATGGTTGCCGCAGACCCTGCTGCTGCCAAAAAGGCCGAAGCCTCTGCCGACAATCCTTACGGCATCGGAGCCCTGTGGCATAACGCACACTCTGTTGACATGGGTGTTCTGATTATTCTGGGCATCATGTCTATGGGTAGCTGGTATATCCTGGCTATCAAAATGCTGGAACAGCGCAAGGCCAACAGCTTCGCCCGCGAAGCCGCTGAAAAATTCTGGGGCGCTGGCACCGTGGCGCAAGGCGCTGCTGCGCTGAGCAAGGATAGCCCTTACCAGTTCATCGCTGCTGCTGGTGTTGATGCAACTAAAAAGCACGGTGGTCTGATGGGCCACATCCCCCTGAACGACTGGATCAGCATGAGCATCCAGCGCTCGGTGGACCGCGTGAACCGCGAAATGCAAGGCGGCCTGTCCTTCCTGGCAACCGTGGGTTCCATTTCTCCTTTCGTCGGCCTGTTCGGTACGGTGTGGGGTATCTATAACGCGCTGACTGCCATCGGTATGTCCGGCCAAGCCTCCATCGACAAGGTCGCTGGCCCCGTGGGTTCGGCGCTGATCATGACCGCCTTGGGTCTGGCCGTTGCTGTTCCAGCCGTGCTGGCCTACAACTACCTGATCAGCCGTAACAAGAGCGTGATGGACGACATCCGCGGCTTCGGCAGCGATCTGCACTCGGTCTTGTTGGGTTCGGCTTCCAAGAGCTAAACACGTGCGGTAAACGCGCAGAAAGTTAGCTCTATGTCCATGAATGTTGGCAGTGCAGACGGCGAAGATGACGCCGTCATAGCAGCCATTAACACGACACCCCTGGTGGATGTGATGTTGGTGATGTTGATCATTTTCTTGATCACCATTCCCGTTGTCACAACCTCGATTCCTGTGACTCTGCCCAAAGAACGGGTGGAGATTCGGGAAACCAAACCAGAAAACATCATTATCTCGGTCGACAAAGCAGGCAGCGTCTTCTGGTACGACCAGAAAGTAGCCAATGTGGAAGCATTGGTTGACAAGCTGAAGAAGGTTTCGACCGTCAAACCGCAGCCTGAAGTTCAGATTCGCGGCGACTTGGCTTCCCGATACGAAGGTGTTGGCAAGATTCTTTATGCATGCCAGCGTGCGGGCATCGTCAAAGTGGCGTTCATCACTGAACCGCCAGCATTGGGCGGTTGAACCCATGCCAGGAGGAATAGCAATATGTCTATGAATGTAGGAAACGCCTCTGGCGATCCTGAAGTGCTGATGGACATCAATACCACGCCATTGATTGACGTGATGTTGGTGTTGTTGGTGATGCTGATCATCACCATCCCCATCCAACTGCATGCGGTTAACCTGGATATGCCAGTGGGCACACCGCCCACCAATAACATCAAGCCTGAAAAGGTTCAAATCGACATCGACGAAAACAGCGTTGTCTATTGGCAAGGTGTGGCCGTGTCCGCGGCCGAACTGGATACCAATATGGCAACCGTGAGCGCGCAGGCTTCACAGCCTGAGGTTCACATCCGACCCAACAAGTCTGCGTCGTATGCAGTGTTCGCCAATGTCTTGTCAGCGTCCAAGCGTAAAGGCTTGACCAAGATGGCGGTGATCGGAAGCGAGCAGTTCGTCCAATGAATATGAACACGAATACGGTTGGTCTGCACCCGGTTTACCGGCCAAGAGATCCGTCAAAGCGGTACAAGGGCATTGCCATTGTTATCGGCTTGCATGTGCTGTTGTTGTGGGCGCTGATTTCTGGCACGGCCCATGATGTGATGAAAATCACCAAGAAGTCGCTCGAGGCTGTGGTGATTCAGGAGGTCATCATTCCACCGCCGCCGCCGCCGCCGCCCAAGGAAATCAAGCCACCAGAAGCGCCTAAGGTCGAGGCACCACCGCCGCCATTTGTACCGCCACCGGATGTGGCACCCCCAGTGACAAACGCGCCTTCGATTGTTGCTGCTGTTGTACCACCGCCTGTAGCGGCTGTGATCGCACCACCGCCACCGCCGGCCGCACCCCCTGCACCCGCGCCTAACCGCTCGGACATTCGCGTGGCTTGCCCTACGCAAGTGCAACCTGAAATGCCCCGCAAGGCAACTCAGGATGGCACCGAAGGTGTGGTCAAGGCCAGTGCTGTGATCCGTGATGGCGCTGTGCGTGAGGTCAACATCTTGTCCGGCCCGCGCGTGTTCCACGCAGCCGTTAAGGCCGCGATGATGCAATACAAGTGCTCGTCTGGCGCTGGTGAAATTGTTGCTACGCAAGAGTTCGTTTTCAAACTCGAATAAGGCGACTACCGCCCATGAAAAAGCCACCCTCGGGTGGCTTTTTTTACGCCTTGCGTAAAGCTTTCGGCGTGGAGAGGGCAACTCGCCGCCTGGTCACCCCAAGGCGAGTTATGGCCCCGCTGGGGGCAGCGACCCACACAAAGTGGGGGAGCGTGGGGGGCCAATTAACTACCTTCCTGCCTTGAAGTTCGTGAACGTGCGGGTCTGCACCTTGCGCATGGCTTGTGGCAGCGCATCGGGTGCCACCATGGTCTTGGTTGCTGCAGCGTCAAGGAAGATACTCTTGTTTTCTGCCACTTCCTTCTTCACAAATTTCAACGAAGCCGCATTCGGGTTGGCGTAAAACACTTTGTTGGTCAGTCCCGCATGCACCTCGGGGCGCAGGATGTAGTTGATGAACAGGTGGGCGTTTTCCACATTTTGGGCGTCCTTGGGAATCGCCATCGTGTCAAAAAACAGTGTGGCGCCGGTCTTCGGAATCAGCGCTTCAATCACCACGGGCGTCTTGCTTTTCGAAGCTGCTGCCCGATTGCGCGCAATATTGATATCGCCCGAATAACCCATGACCAGGCAGGTAGCACCGCTGGCCATCTCTTCGATATAGCCGGACGACGAGAAGCGTGTCACATAGGGGCGAATCGTCGTCAGCACCTTGGCTGCCGCCTCATAGTCGGCCGCGTCTTTACTGAAAGCTGGTTTTCCGGCATACATCAATGCGGCGGGCACCACTTCGGATGCCGAGTCCAGCACGCTGACACCACATGCCTTGAGTTTGCTGACGTATTTGGTATCAAACAGCAGGCTCCAGGCGTTGTCGGGCAGGGGCATGTCGCCCAGCGCCGTCTTGACCTTGGCGACGTTGATGCCCACCGTTACATAGCCCCACAACCAGTCCACCAAATATGCGTTGCCCGGGTCCACCTTGCCCAGTTGCTCCAGCAATGTCTTGTCTAGATTGCCCCAGTTGGTCAGCTTGCTCTTGTCCAGCTTTTGCAGCAGACCACCTTCAATTTGGGTCTTGGCAAAGTGCGAGCCCGGCACGACTATGTCATACCCCGAGCGACCTGCCACCAGTTTGGCGTGCAGGATTTCGTTGTTGTCGTAGTTGTCGTAGCGGACCTTGATCCCGGTCTCCTTCTCGAAATTCTTGATCGTATCTTCGGCAATGTAGTCCGACCAGTTGTAGATATTGAGCACCTTGGCATCAGCGGCGTTTGCGCCGCTACCGCTCCAGATGGCAGCAGTGATTAGGGCCAACGAGGCCGCTAGTGTTTTTAGACGTCGGGTCATGGCGAAGTTTTCCTTTCGACAAATGCAAAGAAAGACGGTGGGATAAAACTATAAAAAGCGCAACACGTCGTCGGGCGCAATATCCACCAAGCAACGCGTGTGCCCGAGCGGGCATTCCCGCTTGAAGCAAGGCGCGCAATCCAGCGCGGGCACATAGCCCGGGTCATTCTTCAGCCAAATCACATGGGCCTGCGGGCTCAATGGGGGCGTGTGCAGCGGGCTCGACGACCCAAACAGGGCGACCTGGGGCACGCCAAATGCAGCGGCCACATGCATCAACCCCGAATCGTTGCTGACCATGGCTTTGGCTGCGGCTATGGCGGCCAGTGCGTGGTCCAGCGAGGTGCGCCCGGACCAGTCCAGGCATTGACCGGGTTGTGCGGTGTTGACCGCGCGGGCGATCTCCGCGCACAGCGCAGATTCCTTGGCCGAACCCAGCAACACAACCGGTAAGCCCAGTTGCTCGGCCAATACCGCAAAGTGTCGGGCGGGCCAGCGTTTGGCCGGGCCGTACTCGGCACCGGGAGCGAACACGTAGTAGCCCTGGCGCTGCAAACGCATACCCGCCAGTGCCGCATCGACCTTGACGGCGTCAAGCTGCAATTGGGGGCGATCATCGGCAATGCCGGTCTCGCCGCTGAGCGCGGAATAGAACGCTACCATGGGCGGACGCGAACCATCGGGTGGATTGGGCAGGCGCTGGTTCAACACCAAAAGACGGGATTCTCCGTGGTAGCCCACGCGCTTTTTGATACCCGCCCACCACGGTAATAAAGCGCTCTTCAGCGAATTGGGGCAGACGTAGGCCGCATCAAAGTGACCGCGCAACTGGCGTGCCAGGTTACGCCGCGCACCCCACTGCAAACCGCCATGCGCGAAGGGCAGCTCCAGCACGGCAGACACCTGCGGCATGGCGCGGTACACCGGTGCAACCCAGGGCAGTGCGCCTACCGTCAGCGTCTCGCCGCGTACATGCAGGCGCCTCAGCAAGGGCTCGGTCATCACCGCATCACCAATCCATTGCGGGGCTATGACCAACGACCGTGTCATCCGGGTCCTAGGTCAGTGGCCACCAGCAAAGTGTTCCCCCGCCTTCAGGCGGTAGACAGTGCTGCAATACGGGCACTTGGCTTCGCCCGAGTGGCCCACGTCCAGGTAGACCTTGGGGTGCGTGTCCCAGGTTTTCATCTGCGCCAGCGGGCTGGGGCAAAACACACCGCCCTGGTGGTTCAGGTCTTTGGCGAGCAGTTCAACGGTAGCGGATTTCATGACGAGACCTTTGTGAGCCAGTGGGCGTATTTGGGATTGCGGCCGTTGACGATGTCAAAGAACGCGGTCTGGATTTTCTCGGTGATGGGGCCGCGCGAGCCCACGTAATCGCCCTTGCCCAACTCGATGCGGTCCAGCTCGCGGATGGGCGTCACTTCGGCGGCGGTGCCGGTGAAGAAGGCCTCGTCGCAGATGTAGACCTCGTCGCGGGTAATGCGCTTTTGCACCAGCTCCAGACCCAGGTCCTGGCAGATGTGCATCACGGTATTGCGGGTGATGCCGTTCAAGGCACCGGCCGACAGATCGGGCGTGTAGACCACGCCGTTCTTGACCACAAACAGGTTCTCGCCGGCGCCTTCGGACACAAAACCATTGGCGTCCAGCAGCATGGCTTCGTCGTAGCCGTCATCGGTGGCTTCCATATTGGCAAGGATGGAGTTCGTATAGTTGCTGACTGCCTTGGCCTGCGTCATCGTGATGTTGACGTGGTGGCGGGTGTAGCTGGAGATCTTGACGCGGATACCGCGCTTCATGCCTTCCTCACCCAGATACGCACCCCAGGGCCAGGCCGCAACCATTAGGTGGATGGTGTTGCCCTTAAAACTCACGCCCAGCTTCTTGTCGCCGATCCATGTCAGCGGGCGCAGGTAGCCGGATTCGAGCTTGTTTTCGCGGATCACCGCGCACTGCGCTTCGTTAACCTGTGCCTGGGTAAACGGAATCTTCATACGCAAGATCTTGGCGCTGTTGAACAGGCGTTCCGTGTGCTCTTCCAGGCGGAATATGGCCGTGCCGCCTTCACCCTTGTAGGCGCGCACGCCTTCAAAAGCGCCGCAGCCGTAGTGCAGCGTGTGGCTCAGCACGTGGATCTTGGCATCGCGCCACTCGACCATCTGGCCATCCATCCAGATTTTTCCGTCGCGGTCGGACATTGAAGGGGGTTGCAGGCTCATGGCGGGTTTCCTTGGGATCGTGGAATCAGAGAAACCCTGATTTTACGACCGGGGTGGCCACTAAACCAAGCCTCACCAATGGCATGAGGCTCATGGCCGCAGCAATTCCCAATCGACCAGCTTGCCGTGTGTAAAGTTGCAGCGCACCATGGCCTGGGAGGCGTCGGTCCACTGGTATTGAATAAGCTCGGCATCTGGCCCGCTCAGCGCCTGACCCAAGGCCCGTGTCAATGCCAATACCTTCAGCAGCGGCATGCCCCGCTCCAGGCGTGCGTGCAACATCACCGCGCTTGCGACGGAGCCTACCGGATTCTGCGCGGTGCGCCGCAAGACCACCAGCACGCGGCTCATGTGCAGCAGTGCCCACATCACCAAAGCACCTCCCGCAAGAGCCAAACCCGCCCAGCCATACGTGCTGTAGCCCAAAAAGCCCAGGGCCAGCAGCGCCAGCAGCGCCAACGAACGGGTCAGTAAAGGCCTGTTGCGCGACAGGAGTATTGGCATGGCTTAACCCATCCCCCGCACGATTTCCATGGCCTGCTCCACGCGGTCCACGGCGTGGATGGTCAAGCCCTCAAATTCCTTGCTGTTGGACTTCTTGGGTGCATTGGCCTTGGGTACTATGGCTACTGTAAAGCCCAGCTTGGCGGCCTCCTTCAAACGCTCCTGGCCACGCGGCGCGGGGCGCACTTCACCGGCCAACCCCACCTCGCCAAAGGCGAAGAAACCTTTGGGCAGCGGCTTGCCGCGCAGGCTGGAGGTGATGGCCAGCAGCACCGCCAAATCGGCGGCGGGCTCGCTGATGCGCACCCCACCCACCGCATTGACAAAAACGTCCTGGTCCATGCAGGCCACACCGGCATGGCGGTGTAGCACGGCCAGCAGCATGGCCAGTCGGTCACGGTCCAGGCCTACGCTCAGGCGCCGGGGTGACGGCCCGCCGCTGTCCACCAGCGCTTGTATCTCGACGAGCAGGGGCCGTGTGCCTTCCAATGTGACCATCACGCAACTACCCGGCACCGGCTCATCGTGCTGGCTCAGAAAAATCGCGCTGGGGTTGCTGACGCCCTTCAAGCCTTTCTCGGTCATCGCAAACACGCCTATCTCATTCACCGCACCGAAGCGGTTTTTGATGGCGCGCACCAGGCGAAAGCTGCTGTGTGTTTCGCCCTCAAAGTACAGCACGGTGTCGACCATGTGCTCCAGCACGCGCGGCCCGGCCAGCGCACCCTCCTTGGTGACGTGGCCGACCAGCACGATAGCCGTGCCGCTGGACTTGGCGCAGCGCGTCAGGTGCGCCGCACATTCCCGCACCTGGGCCACCGAGCCCGGGGCCGACGTGAGCTGGTCCGAATAGACCGTCTGAATGGAATCGATGACCGCTACATCGGGCTGCAGTGCATCGATGGTGGCCAGAATCTTGTCCAGCTGGATTTCGGCCAGCACCTTGACCTGCGAGCCATGCAACCCGAGGCGGCGCGAGCGCAAGGCGACTTGGGCGCCACTTTCTTCACCGGTCACATACAAGGTGGATTGGCCGCTACGCTGCAAGGAATCAAGCGCCTGCAGCAGCAGCGTGGATTTGCCAATGCCGGGGTCGCCGCCTATCAATACCACCGCACCTTCCACCATGCCGCCGCCCAGCACGCGGTCCAGCTCTTCCTGCCCAGTGGGCGTGCGTTGCACATCGGTGGCGTCAATGTCGGCCAGCACAGCCACCTCAGCGGTCTTGGCCAGCGACTGGAACTGCGAGGTGTAGCGGTTTTTGGTGGGTGTGGAAGACTCGGCTACCGACTCAATCAGCGTGTTCCAGGCGGCGCAACTGGGGCATTTGCCCAGCCACTTAGGCGCGGTGCCGCCGCATTCGGTACAGGTGTAAACGGTTTTCTCTTTGGCCATGCCACCATAATACTGTATAAAACTACAGACTCTTGATGCCGACTCTGGCTTTGCGGACTTTCTCGACGCTCAACGTCACGCGCACGTTCTCCACCGCCACGGCGGATGCAATGGTGGTGGCCGGTGTCGTGGTTTCCTTGCACATGTGTTTGCCCAGCGCCACGCCGTCCTTGTCCAGAATGGGAATCACCCAAGGTGTATTGGCCCGCTCGCCGCGCTGTACCGATAGCGCGGTTTCGCCATTGGCCAGCTTCACATAGGTGCCGGGCGGGTAAAAGCCTGCGGCCTGGGCCATGGCCGACGCAATGCCCTGCGCCGCGCCCTCGGCGCCCATGACCATGGACTTGACGGCCTTGACCGGCGACAGTGACACCCGTGTCTTGCGCGCAGCCATCTTGGCCACAAAACTGTCTGCCATGGCCAGCACCTGCCGCGCCGTGGCGGTGCTGGCCATGCCTTCGGCTGCATTGGGCTCGTGGTGCCAGCGTACGATGTCCAGCACCTCCACGTCTTCAATACCAAAGCTTTGCAGGATGGCCACGCTCTTCTGCGGGTGCTCCTGTATGAGCGTGCGTTGCCAGTCGGTGGGCGGAGTGTTCTGGCGGGCCAGGCTGTCCTGGTCGCGCGCCATTCCAATGTTCATCAGCAGGGCTGCGGTCACCAAGGCCTGGCGTTGCGGCTCAGGAACGGTCAGTTTAATGGCCGTCATATGGCAGACCACCGCACACAGCAGGGCGTGGCTGGCGCAGTAGCCCTGGCTGGTATCGGCCAGCGCCTGGAACAGGCAAAACAGGCTGTCGTCCGGGTCGGTCTGCAGCAGGTGTAAGGCCTTTTTCTCGATACCCACCAGCCGCTCCAGCGGGCTGACGGCCAGTCCGCCCTGGTACAGAATGCCGCGCAACACCTCTTGCAAATCCTGCCACCCGCCGTTGAGCTGCTCACCCACCACGTAGTCGCTGGCGCGGATCTCGCTGGGCATGGGCGCCTTGCTGATCGCCTGCACGTCGGCGCCGGCGGTCAGCATCCCATGCACCATGCGCTCGTAGCTGCGTTGCCACGCCTGCGCATCGGCCGGGGTGCTGGATGCGTTGTGGGCGTGCAATTTCTCACGGTGGTCCTCAGATGTCACAGGCTGCCCTTTGCGCAGCAGCAACTGTCCGCTCGCGCTCCATATATCCACCGGCAATGGCTTGCCAACTTCCAGCAGGGCCACCGGAATGGGCACGTATTTCATGCCGCCACCTCGACCGGTACGCGCTGCGCCAGCCCACACATCAACTCGTAGCCCACGGTCTGGGCGCACGCCGCTACCTCGTCGATGGGCAGCACCGTACCGTTGATGGCCGTGCCCCACAGCGTGACCACGCTGCCGGTGCCCGCTTGTGGCACCGGCGTCAGGTCCACGGTGATCATGTCCATGCTGACCCGCCCCACAGTGCGGGTGCGTACACCGTCCACCAGCACCGGTGTGCCAGTGGGGCAGATGCGCGGATAGCCGTCCGCGTAACCGCAGGCGACCACACCTATGCGCATGTCGTCCTGCGCCACAAAGCTTGAGCCATATCCGACGCTAGCCCTCGCAGATACTGCCTGTTCAGCTATGATTTTTGCAGCAAGCGTCATCGTGGGCTGCAAGCCCCAGTGCGCGGCGCTGTGTTCGGGGAAGTCGGGTGCGCTGCCATACATGGCAATGCCGGGGCGCACCCAGTCGGACACCACATAGTGATCGGGCTGCGCCACAGCCTGCACCGGATCCACCATGTGGCGCAGTGTGGCGGCACTGTTGCTCAGGCTGCGCTCACCGGGAAGATCGCGCGTGGCGCGGGCGAAGACGGCCATTTGCTCGGCTACGCCTTTGGGGCCGTCGGCATCGCTGAAGTGGGTCATCAGCGAGATCTCGTCCACCTGGGGCAGGGCGTTCAGTCGGGCCCAGGCCGAGCGGTAGCGCTCGGGCGCAAAGCCCAGGCGGTTCATGCCCGTATTCATCTTGAGAAATACGCGCTGCGGCACATTCGTCTTGTGCGCAGCCAGCATGTCGATCTGGGCCTCGCAGTGCACCGTGTGCCACAGGTCCAGCCGCGAGCAAAGCTCCAGGTCGCGCAGCTCAAACGCGCCTTCCAGCAGCAAGATGGGGCCACGCCAGCCCAGGTCGCGCACACGCTGGGCCTCATTGAAATCCAGCAGCGCAAAGCCATCCGCGCCGCGCATGCCCTCGAAGGCGCGCTCAATGCCGTGGCCATAGGCATTTGCCTTGACGACGGCCCAGACCCGGGCATCAGGCGCCGCGCCGCGCAGGCGCTCCAAGTTGTTGCGAAAGGCCTGCGTGTGGATGGTGGCGATTATGGGACGGGGCATGGCAAGACCTTGGGAACTTCGGTATGTCGGTGGTTTGCCCAGATTCTGACACCCCCGGGCGTGCTATAACCACGACACGTTTGGAGACCCCCACAATAAACCCACGCACCAACCCTCTTGGTGCGCGCACACCCCACGCATGAAACGCGGCTTTTTTACCATCATGTCGGCGCAGTTTCTTAGCTCGCTGGCAGACAACGCGCTGTTCGTGGGGGCCGTGCAATTGCTGCGCTCCAGCGGCGCCGCCGAGTGGCAACAGGCCGCGCTGATCCCCATGTTTGCGCTGTTCTATGTGTTGTTGGCCCCGTTTGTCGGCGCATTTGCCGATGCCCTGCCCAAGGGCCGGGTCATGCTCTACAGCAACTCCATCAAAATCGTCGGCTGCATCATGATGCTTTTTGGTACCCACCCGCTGCTGTCGTATGCCATTGTGGGGCTGGGCGCTGCGGCCTATTCACCAGCCAAATACGGCATCCTGACCGAGTTGCTGCCGTCGTCGCAGTTGGTCAAGGCCAATGGCTGGATTGAGGGGCTGACCATTGCCTCCATCATCCTGGGTGTTTTGCTGGGTGGGCAATTGGTGGGTAAATCGGTGTCGACCTATTTGCTGTCGATGGATTTGCCGCTGGTTGATACGGGCATTGCAACCCCACCTGAGGCGGCTATTAGCGTGCTGATCCTGGTCTACATCCTGGCCGCTTGGTTCAACACCCGTATCCCCGAAACCGGTGTACCCATGCGTGCGCTGCCCAATCACCTGATCAGCCTGCTGCCCGATTTCTGGACCTGCAACTTGCGACTGTGGCGCGACCGCCTGGGCCAGATCTCGCTGGCCACCACCACGCTGTTCTGGGGCGTCAGCGGTAACCTCAAGTACATCGTGCTGGCCTGGGCCGCTGCCGTGCTGGGCTTTACGGTGACGCAGGCTTCGGCGCTGGTTGGTGTGGTGGCCATAGGCACCGCCGTGGGCGCGGTGGCTGCTTCGATGCGCATGCGGCTAGACCAGGCCACTTTGGTTTTGCCGCTGGGCATTGCGATGGGGGTGCTGGTGATACTGCTCAACATCATCACCAATGTCTGGGTTGCCGCACCTTTTCTGATTTTGCTCGGTGGCCTGGGCGGCTTTCTGGTGGTGCCCATGAATGCGCTGTTGCAGCACCGTGGTCATAACCTGATGGGCGCAGGTCGCTCCATTGCGGTACAAAATTTCAACGAGCAGGCCTGCATCCTGGGCTTGGGCGCGTTTTACAGCCTGTCCACCGGCATGGGCCTGTCGGCCTTCGGCGCCATCACCGTCTTTGGCGTGGTGGTGGCCGGCTTCATGTGGCTGATTAAACGCTGGCACGCACGCAACTGCCGCGAGCACGCCACCGAGGTTGACCACCTGCTGGAAATAGCCCGCCACGACAACATGCATGGCTAGGGCTATGGCCCCCACGCTCCGCCGCTGGGCGGCCTGGCGGCAAAACCTTGCCCCCACGTTCGCCTGATGCGTGTGGCGTTCTGCCTCCCGAGGGGGTGCGGTTCACCTTGGGATCGGCCCTGCGCTGAAACCATGTTCGCGCGCGTGCCACCGAACGCGCTGGCTTGGGGCGTTTCCTGGCGGCCGTTTCGGCAACTGCAAGGCCTGGGCGTGCACCCGATGTGGGCTTCAACTGGGAGGTCACCGTGGGTGATGTGGTGCGCGTCGTGCTGCTGGGCGGCGTCTTGATTTTGCTGGCGGCGCCGCTGTCAGCGTTGCCCTTCGGAGGGCACGACAGCCCCTCTCGCCCGTGAGTAGCCCGCTACGGTTTCGGTGATCAACGGCTCCACCCACTCCACCCGGTCGCGCCCCTGTTTCTTGGCCACATAGAGGGCCTGATCGGCGGCGGCATACAGTGCCTCCAGCGACGCGCGCTGCCGTGGCTCCAAACCTGACAGACCAAAGCTGGCGGTGATGGGCACGGACCGCTCGGTCAACTGCAGGGGGCGTTCGCGTAGGGTCACGCGCAGTTTCTCGGCCAGGGCCATGGCGCCAGCACGCGGCGTGTCGGGCATCAGGACGATGAATTCCTCGCCCCCCATGCGGGCCACGATATCGGTGGCCCGCACGCCGGCCAGCAGGCGGACCGCGACCTGTTGCAGTACCTGGTCGCCTGTAGGGTGGCCGTATTGGTCGTTGACTTGCTTGAAGAAATCCAAGTCAACCATGACCAGGCAGATGTCGCAAGGCATGCGCACGGCGCGCCCCAGTTCTTGCTCGGCCAGTTGCATGAATTTGCGGCGGTTGTACAGCCCAGTCAGCGTGTCGCGTTCGGCCAGGGTCTCCAGTTCCTGCTGTTTGACCAATAGCGCTTCGTTGCTGAGTAACAGCTTGCGGCTGAGCAAGACGGTGCGCGCGTACTGGTGCCACATCATGACCGAGATCAATTGCGCCATCAGCAAGGCTGCGATGGCCTGGATTTGAAAGCTGGCCAGTAACGTGGCATCGACGGCACTGCCGCGCAGGATGCTCCAGAACACCACAAAGGCGGACCCGAAAAGCAGTCCCGACCAGGCCGGGCGCATCAGCGACAGCACCGAGGTGCCCATGCAAATGACCAGAAAGGTGGCGATGCCGTTGCCAATGCGCACGTCCAGAATGGCCGCCGCCGCGCCAAAAGCCAGATACGCTGCGCACACCGCAATCTGCACCGCCAAGCCCGCGCGCCCCGCACCATCAGGCCTGCGGAGCAGGCGGTGCGCAAGTAACCCCAACACGAACAAGGCCGCAGAAAGACCGGCCTGCAAGCCGGTCAGCCCATCGGCCCAGGCCTGTAAATGGGCTTGCCCCTGGGGCGCGCGAAACAGGGCGAACCACACCGCTAGCACTGCATGCAAGGGCACGCCCAGCAGCACCAGCACGCGGATACGCCGCAGTGTGTCGAGGGTGGCAACCCCTTGCACCTGGTCGTATTCCCGCTTCAGGCGTTTGGCGCCTGCAAGCATGCGAAACCCAGCAGATTTTGATGTCACCCGACGCCCTTCTTTTTGTATTGCCAGGTTTGCATCCTGCGCACGGTACCACGCACCTGTTTGTCTCCAAGCTGCGAGAATCTTCACACCAATAGCACACCGGTGCAAGTGTTTTGCCGCGGTGCTAAGGTTCACTCTCTTCCACCCTCACAATGTGCCACACACCATGACCACTGTTTATGACTTCGATGCCCTGTCCATCAACGGCAAGTCAGTCCCCCTGATGCAATACCAGGGCAAGCCCATGCTGATCGTCAACACCGCCAGTGCCTGTGGCTTCACGCCGCAGTTCGCGGGGCTCGAAGATTTGCACAAGACCTATGCCGACAAGGGCCTGGTCGTGCTGGGATTTCCGTGCAACCAGTTTGGCGCGCAAGACAAGGGCAGCAACGACGAGATCGCCGAGTTCTGCCAACTGAACTACGGTGTGAGCTTCCCGATGATGGCCAAGATCGATGTCAACGGTGGCGACGCCCACCCACTGTACAAATGGCTGTCCAGCGAAGCGCCGGGCCTATTGGGTACCAAGGCCATCAAGTGGAACTTCACCAAATTCCTGGTTGGCAAAGACGGCCAGGTGCTCAAGCGCTATGCGCCCACGGATACACCCAAGGGCATGGCCGACGATATTGAGGCCGCGCTGGCTTAACCCAGCTATTCAAACCGTTCAGACCGACGTGGCGCCCGCCTGGCGCAAAAAGTCTGCCAGCGTTTTGCCCGTCTCGTCCCTGAACACCGCGTCTTGCACCTGCGGCGCATCCATGCGGTCCAGCCGAAAGCTGCGAAAGGCGTTGCGCGACTCGCACCAGGCCGCCAGCGTCCAGACCTTGCCCCAGAAAAAGCAGCCCAGCGGGCGGACATTGCGCTGGCTGCTTTGATCCGCTGCGTCGCGATAGGCAATCGTCACCTTGCGGCGCAACTGCACGGCCTCGCGCAGGGTTTGCAGACTCTGCTGGATGGCGGGGTCTACGCTGAACGTGGGCGCGTACAGCGCCAGGCTTTCTGCCGCGGCCCGGGTTTGGCGCGGCAGTATCGACAAAATCTTGCCCAGCGCCTGCTCGGCGTCGCGCGCCATGGCCGGGTCCAGCCAGGCCTGGGCTAGGCGCGTGGCGGCCACCAAGGCCCGGGCTTCGCCTGCGCTGAACATCAGTGGCGGCAGCTCAAAGCCTGCTCCCAGCCGATAGCCCACACCGGCCTCGCCCTCGATGGGCACACCCTGGTGCTGCAGGTCGGCCACATCGCGGTAGACGGTGCGTTCGGACACCTCCAGCCGTTCGGCCAGAAATGCCGCCGTGGTCAGACGGCGCCCCCGTATGAGTTGGACGATGTGGAAGAGTCGGTCGGCGCGGCGCATGGTGTGTTTTGCATTTTAAGCCGCTAGCCCCCGCGGAATATGCATGAGTAGCTATAAAAAGCGTAGCGTTTCTAAAGGCGCACCCATCGCCTGGGCGATCAGCCGCATGTCGTGGTCGCTGACGTCGAACAGGCCAAAGCGGAATTTATAACCCCAGCGCTGGCGATTTTCCACAAATTCAAAGACATCGAGCAGGGGAAGGATGGAGGCCTCCTGCGCCGGTACGTAAACGATATCCCGCCGGTTTGGCACAAAACCGCCTCCCATATCGAAGGGGTAGGGCGCACCCGCCTGCACCAGCCCTATGGATACAAACCGCTGGCAACTGTCCTTGCCGCCCATGGTGACAGTTGGCGAATAGTAAACCACGCGGTCGCCGGGGTGCACGCGGCGGATGGCGGCCAGCTTGCCGTGGCAGACCTGCATGTAACCGCCCTCGCAGCCGCGGCGGGCGTGCGTTGCGCTGGCGACGGCAATCCAGTTTTTGGGCATGGTGGTGAACTCCGGTAGTGAATCGATGAAGCCCCGATGGTGCGCTGGCCCTACTGACAACGCTATGTCAGCAGGCACTCGCGCATGACGCCAAAACCTACGGGAAAGCCATGACACCCCAGAGCCCCGTTGCCTTCCATTGGCATCCAGCCCATGGGATACTGCCGCCTGTGAACGACGCCTCGAAATCATCCTCTGCAGGGGAAGGCCCCTGGAAAATGGCCCTGGAAGGCTCGGGCGTGGGGGTCTGGGACTGGAACCTGGCGACCGGCGCACAGAGCCACTCTCGCCACTGGGAAGAGATGCTGGGCTACCAGGTCGGTGAGCTCACCAGCGGTTACCGCGATTTTGAAAACCTGGTGCACCCCGACGACCTGTCCATGGTGCAGGACGCGGCCAACGCTTACCTGGACGGGCGCAGCGCCGAATACGCCGTCGATTTTCGGATGCGCTGCAAGGACGGCAGCTGGAAATGGATTTTGGCCCGTGGCATGGTGGTGGAGCGCGACCTGATCGGCTCCCCGCTGCGCATGATAGGCACGCACACCGACATTTCCGAGCGCAAACGCGCCGAAGAAGAGCTGCTAGCCCTCAATGCCGAGCTGCTGGAAAACACCCAGTTGTTGCAGACCACGTTGACCAGTATCAGCCAGGGCATTTTGCTGTTTGACGCCAACCACCGTGTGCGCAAATTCAACCCCCGGGTGTGTGAACTGCTGGACCTGCCGATCACGCTGCTGGCGACCCTACCGACCGAGCAGGACTTGGTGCATTTCCAAATGCGGCGGGGTGACTTTGGCCCCGACGCGCAACTGGTGGACGCCGCTGCGCGCCGCGACCTGATCCATGCGTCCAACGGTGCGACCGACACCTTGCCTGAACATTATTTGCGCCAGACACCGGCCGGCCACACGCTGGAGGTGCGCACCCAATTTCTGCCCGGAGGTGGCAAGGTCCGAACCTTTGCCGATGTCAGCGCCTATATCAAGGGCGAAGCCGACCGCAGGCGTTTGAACCAGTTGCTGGACGCAACCCAAACCATTGCCGGCGTGGGCGGTTGGGAGCGCGACTTCGTGGCTGGCACGGTCTACTGGACGGAGGGCGTGTACCGCATCCTGGAGGTTACCCCTGAGGAGTTCACCCCGGGGGACCTGGCGACCACAGAGCGCTTTTTCACGCCTCAGGCCCGCGAGCTAATACGGCCCATACAGCCGCCAGACGGTACGGTCGCTGAAACCACGCACGATCTTGAATTGGAGATGGTGACCTGGACTGGACGTCACATCTGGATACGCTTTAAGGGAACCACTAACTGGGAGCAGGGGCATGCGCTGAAACGCACCTCGGTGTTGCAGGACATCACCGACCGCCGTTTAGCGGAGGCCGCCGCGCGCGAAAGCGAAGAGCGTTGGAAGCTGGCTTTGGAAAGCACGGGCGACGGCGTGTGGGATTGGTATGTCCAGGCCGGCACCGAGTTCTTTTCCAAACGGCTGCTGCAAATGTGTGGTTACGGCGGTGATGACCTGAACAGCCGCCCCGAAGAATTCGACGACCGCACCCACCCCGATGACACCGAGCAGTTGCTCCAAGCGCGGCTGGACCATTTTGAGGGCCGCACACCCAGCTACCAGAGCGAGCGCCGCATCCTGTGCAAAGACGGCACCTGGAAATGGGTGCTGAGCCGCGGCATGGTCATCAGCCGCGATGCCGATGGCAAACCGCTGCGCATGATCGGCACCTTCACCGACATCTCCAGCCGCAAGGAGGCAGAGGCACTGATACGCCAACAGGCCTTCTACGACACGCTGACCGGCCTGCCCAACCGCCGCATGCTGCGCGACCGGTTGGAGCAGGAGATCAAGAAAAGCAAACGCGACCACGCGCAGCTCGCCATCCTATTCATCGACCTGGACCACTTCAAAGAGGTGAACGACACGTTGGGCCATGACCGCGGCGACCTGTTGCTGGTAGAGGCCGGGCGGCGCATACAGGCCTGCGTACGCGCCTCCGACACGGTGGCGCGCATGGGTGGCGACGAGTTCACCGTGATACTGACCGAGTTGCCCGGCAGCAGCCACCTGGAAGGCATTTTGCAGAAAATGCTGCGCTCGCTGGGCGATGTATTCCAACTCGGCACCGAGCAGGTGTTTGTGTCGGCCAGCATCGGCATCACCATGTACCCGACGGATGCGACCGAGATCGAGGACCTGTTGAAGAACGCCGACCAGGCCCTTTATGTGGCCAAGGGCGCCGGGCGCAACCGTTTTGGTTTCTTCACGCCCGCGCTGCAAGAGGCCGCGCAAACCCGCGTGCGCCTGGCCAACGACCTGCGCACGGCGCTGGTGGAGCAGCAGTTTGAGGTCTATTACCAGCCCATTGTGGAGCTGGCAACCGGCGTCATCCACAAGGCCGAGGCGCTGATCCGCTGGCACCACCCTACGCGCGGCATGGTTAGCCCGGCATCGTTTATTCCCATTGCAGAGTCCAGCGGGCTGATCGTGGAAATCGGCGAATGGGTGTTCCAGCAGGCAGCCCGCCAGGTAAAGACCTGGCGCCAAAATCTGGCGGCCGATTTCCAGATCAGCGTCAACAAATCACCGGTGCAGTTCCACCACACCAGCTCCGGCCGCGAGCCCTGGGCCACCCAGCTTCTGGCCCAGCATTTGCCTGGCGACTGCATTGCGGTGGAGATTACCGAAGGCCTGTTGCTGGACACCAGCGCCAGCGTGGCCGAAACCCTGCTAGACCTGCGCGCAGCTGGCATACGCGTATCGCTGGACGATTTCGGCACCGGGTATTCGTCGTTGTCGTACCTGCAAAAATTTGATATCGATTTTGTCAAGATTGACCAGTCGTTTGTGCGCCATTTGGTGCCCGACTCTACCGACCTGGCGCTGTGCAAAGCCATCATCGTCATGGCCCATGCGTTGGACATGCGGGTCATTGCCGAAGGCGTTGAGACCGAGCAACAGCGCGACCTGCTGGCCTCTGCCGGGTGCGACTATGCCCAAGGCTATTTGTACGCCAAGCCCATGGCAACAAAAGAGTTTGAGGCCTTTATGGCCGACTACAACTGAACGCCACGGTTACCACCCATGCGAGCCGCTGCAGACTGCTTGCCACCGGTAGCCGGCGAGACCATGCCAACCTTGCCAAGACCAAACGCTGGCATGTTCACATAGATGTTTTCGTAGGTTCCTGGATTGGCAACATAGGTCTCGTGCCAAATGCCGACCGAGCCATTCGTACCAACAGCGCGGTTGAATGCCCGCCACGCAGGCAAATGCTCAGCCTCTTTGTCGCGGGCGTAGGCCAGCAGCTGCTCCATGCTGCGCCAGTACTGGACCATGATGGTCGTGCGGCCGAACCACGACTCGGCGTGCAAAAAGCCCGACTCTGGCTGCTGTGAAAGCTCGGTGATCATGCGCGGCATCGCCATGACGACCGGCCCCCACTTGTTGACCTTCCAGAAGCTGTTGATGCGCACGCCGATCAGGAACACGACAAATGGTCCGTCCAGGGTTGCGGTCAGGCGGTCATTTCGAATCATGGGTGCGCTTCGTTGTTAGAGTGAGGAAGCCGACGCGTGCCAAGGCAGAGGGCCCCGGTCATTGTCCGGCAGGTGGTTGCCAAAGCTCTACCTTGTTGCCTTCGGGATCAATGACCCAGGCAAACTTCCCGTACTCGGAATCGTCGATCTTCTCCAGTACGTTGCAGCCTTCTTCGCGCAAGACTTTGACCAGGGCGTGGAGATCCTCCACCCGGTAATTGACCATGAAAGGTGCGGTACTGGGCGCGAACTGGTCATCGTGCGCCGAACCAATGGACCAGATGGTGGAGCCTGCAACCGGCTTGCCTTGCGCATCGGCCCAGGGGAAAGCAATGCCGCCCCACGCCTGGACATCGATTCCTAGGTACCGTTGTACCAAGCCTGTTGAGCCGGAGCGTCTTTTGCCTTGAAGAAGATGCCGCCGATGCCAGTGACGCGTTTCATGGAAGCCCCGTGGTTGGGTGGTGGTGAGGGTACGTAGTAACGCTAAATTCCACGCGCATCGTACAGCGCCGCATCCAACACTTCCACCCAGTGCCGCACCGGCGTTTGTGTGCCGCTTTGCAAATGCGTGACGCAGCCAATATTGGCCGATACGATGACCTCACTGCCTAGCTCCCCTAGGTGCCCCAGTTTGCGGTCGCGCAGTTGGTAGGCTAGCTCAGGGTTCAGCACGCTGTAGGTGCCGGCCGAGCCGCAGCACAGGTGGGCTTCATTCATCGCGGTGCGGATGTTGAACCCCAACGCGCCCAGGTGCTGCTCGATACCGCCCTTGAGCTTCTGGCCGTGTTGCAGCGTGCACGGCGGGTGCAGGGCCAGCGTGGGTGAATGCGCGCGGATGCGGTCGGCCAGCGCCGGTGCGCTGGTTTGCAGGGCTTCTACGATGGTGGGTAGCAGCTCGCTGAGGTCGCGTGTCAGCGCACTGATGCGCTGCGCCTTGGCGGCATAGGCTGGGTCGTCTTGCAGGATATGGCCATATTCCTTGACCGTGACACCGCAACCCGAGGCATTCATGACGATAGCCTCCACGCCGCCGTCACTACCCTCGCCCTGCACATAGGGCCACCATGCATCAATGTTGGCGCGCATCTCGGCCTTACCGCCATCCTGGTCGTTGAGGTGGAACTTGACCGCGCCGCAGCAACCGGCTTTGGGCGCCACCACGGTTTGTATGCCGGCTGCATCCAGCACGCGTGCGGTTGCGCTGTTGATGTTGGGTGCCATGGAAGGCTGCACACAACCTGCCAGCACCAGCACCTTGCGGGCGTGTGTGCGGGTCGGCCACGTGCCAGCGTCCTGTTTGGGTGGCACCTTTGCCTTGAGGCTGGCGGGCAGCAGCGGGCGCACCATCTGGCCCAGTGCCATGGCCGGGCCGAACAGCGGCGACGGAATGCCTTCTTTCAGCGCCCAGCGCAGCGCTTTCTCGGTGGCGGGGCGGGGCACCTTGGCGTCCACCAGCTTGCGGCCAATGTCGAGCAGGTGGCCGTAGTCCACGCCGCTGGGGCAGGTGGTTTCACAGTTGCGGCAGGTCAGGCAGCGGTCCAGGTGCTGCTGGGTTTTGCGGGTGGGCTCGTGGCCTTCGAGCACCTGTTTCATCAGGTAGATGCGGCCGCGCGGGCCGTCCAGTTCGTCGCCCAGTAACTGGTAGGTGGGGCAGGTAGCGGTGCAAAAGCCACAGTGCACACACTTGCGCAATATGGCTTCGGCGGCCAGGCCATCCGCAGTGTGGGCGTATTCGGGGGCGAGCTGGGTTTGCATGGGTGTTGGTCCGTGGCCTAGCGTGACTTACCAGGCGGCAAACAGGCGCTGCGGGTTGAAGATGCCCTTGGGGTCCAGGCTGTGCTTGAGGCGCTGCTGGATGGCCATCTGCGCCGAATCGGTTGTGGAAAAATCGTCTGTAGCCCTCGTGGAATAAGCGTTAGGCGCTACGAAAAGTGTAGCGTACCCGCCGTGGGTGTGTGCCAGTGCCTGCAGTTGCGCGCCAGCATCCAGGGGCGCCCACAGCCAGCGCAAGCCGCCGTGCCACTCTACCAACTGGGGCCAGGGCAGGGCATCGAATGCCGGTGCGGTCTGTGCGACGCTGAGCCTCCACAGCGCCATCGCGGGGTCGGCAGGGCGGTGAAAGAAAGGCAGTTGCTGGTCTCTGCACAGCGCCCAGTCACCCTGGGCTTGTGTGTTGTCCAAGCGTTCACCGCGTTGCTCGGCCAGCATCTTCTGGCAGGCCGCCTCGACTGCGGCCACGGCGCCGCGCAGGCGTACAAACAGCAGGTCTTTGCCGGTGGGTTTTGCTGTGTCGTCGTGCACCCAGCAACTGGCGTTCAGCGGCAGCGGCTGGCCGCCCCAGCGGTGCAAGCACTCCATTGCGCTGGTCTGGTCCAGCGCGAAGACCAGCGTGGACTCGGCCGGTGCAATCGGCAACACTTTAAGTGAGATCTGGGTGATCAGCCCCAGCGTGCCCATGCTGCCGACCATCATGCGCGACACGTCGTACCCCGCAACATTTTTCATGACCTGGCCGCCAAATACCAATTGTTCGCCCAGTCCGTTGACCATGTGCAGGCCTAGCACGTATTCGCGTACCGCACCCGCGTTGGCCCGCGCCGGGCCGCTCAGGCCGGCGGCGACCATGCCGCCGATGGTCGCTGCGCGACCTTCGGCGGAGCCGCAAGATGGCGCACGCTCGCCCCAGGGCTTGGCGTGGGTCGCTACTTGCAGATTGGGTGACCAGGCGAAGTGCGGCGGCTCAAAGGCCAGACACTGGCCGCGTTCAGCCAGTACGGCCTCCAGTTCGGTCAGCGGCGTGCCAGCGCCCACGGTCACCACCAGTTCAGATGGCTCGTAGCTGAGGATGCCGTTCAGGCCTGCGGTGTCCAGCACTTCGCCTTGCAGGCTGTTGTGGCCATAAAAGTCCTTGCTGCCGCCCCCGCGTATGCGCAGCGCAGTGCCAGCGGCCGCCGCGGCGCGGATGCGGTTGGCGATTTCGTCAATGACGCGGTGTTGGGCGGTATCCTGTGAATCCATGGCTTGCATGGTAGCGAGGGCCGGGCCGCTGTGGCGTGAAACTTTTGCGGCGCAGGGCCCAAAAAATTACACGCGGGGCAACGGATAGCGGGGCTTAGTCCGCGAAGAAGTTTACCGGCAGGCCTGGCACATCCACCCTTAGCGATAACACACAACCCGATTGCGGGAACGCCGCCAGTTCGGCTGCGCTGCGTTTGTAGCGTGCCGTGGTCACGTACAAAGTCTTGCGGTCCTCGCCGCCAAAACACGCCATGGTGGGGCAGACGGCGGGTGTGGGGTACTCGGCCAGCAGGCGGCCATCGGGCGCAAACTTGCTGATGCGCTGGCCTTCGAACATGGCGGCGTAGTAGTTGCCTTCCATGTCCACCGCTGCGCCGTCCGGGCGCCCTCGGTAGGGTGGCAGCCCGTTGTCGCAGCGCGGGGCGTCCCATTGCCAGTCTGCGGGTTTGGGCGGCAGTTGCTGGAAGATGCGGTGGGCGGTCAGCGCATTGGCATCCACATCAAAGTCCCAGGCGTGGATGATGTGGTTGGGTGTGTCGGACCAGTAGGCGGTCCTGCCGTCCGGGCTCCAGCCCAGGCCGTTGCCGGTCAGCGCGTCGCCCGCGTGTTGCTGCACCATTGGCGCGCGGCCATTGCGGCAATCGATGGAGAACAAAGCCGCCGCGCGGTTGGCCTTGGGTTCGTCTATGGTGCCCACCCAAAAGCGGCCCAGCGCGTCGCACTTGCCGTCGTTGGCGCGCACGGCGGCGGTGTCGTAGGGCAGGGTGGTGAGCAGCTCCAAATCGCCACCCCAGTCACGGGCGCGGAACACGCCATCGCGCCGTGCAATGACCAGGCCGCCCGTGGTGGCGGGTGCAATACAACCGGGCTCGGTAGGCATGTCCCAGGTATCGACTGTGCCCATGTAAACATTGGCGCGGCACACTTTTTTGCCGGGAATGTCGACCCAGTACAGAGCCTGTTCCAGAGGGTGCCAAAACGGGGATTCGCCCAGTTCAAAGAAGTCGGGGCTGACGGTGTTCCACTGCTGCTGTTGCTGCATCATGCATGCTCCACTTCAATGCGCATCGCGCGGGAAAAAGTCTGACCGGGCTGCAGAATGCACACGCCCATGTCGTCAGCGCTGGCACCGGTTTGGGCCATGCGGTTGACGGCGTCGTTGACGTGGCTGACCGGCTCGATCGCAATGCAGTCGCTCTCTGGCGTGCTGTACACCACCAGGCGGCTCAGGCTGGAGAGCACGCGCATCTTCAAAACACTGTCGCGCAGATGCACGGTGCCGCCCCAACCGTCAAAGCAGTGGTCCACGTCTAGCGCTGCACAGGCGGTGTCCAGGCCCGTGCTGGCGGCGTGGTGGGTTGGCAGCTTGTCCGAACCCATTTCCCAGCGGCCGGTGGCGTCGAACTGCACACGGCTATCGGGCCGTTTGATAAAAAACGGGTGCCAGCCCAAGCCCACAGGTATGGCCAGGGTGGACTGGTTGGTGATGCTTAACGACAGCTCCAGCGCGTGGGCTTCGAGCTTGAAAGCCTGCGAGCTGTCGAAGTCAAACGGCCAGGATGCGTCTGCCTTGTGTTCATAGGAGAGCAGCGCGAATGTGTCGTTGGTGTCCAGCACTTGCCAAGGCCGCTCCCAGCCCACGCCGTGGATGGCGTGCGGGTCAGGGCCCCAGTTTTTGACCAGCGGGTGGTCGGTGCCTTTCCACTGCAACGTGGCCTGGCCCACGCGGTTGGAAAACGGTACCAGCGGGTAACTGGCGGCTTGGCGTACGGAGTGCAAATCGTTTGGAGGGGTGGAGCGCAACACCGGAACGCCACCTATCCACAGCCCCGCAATGCAGCCACCCAATTCGGGTTTGATGTCGCACTGCAGATCAGCACAGCGCAGGGTGAGGGGGGTTGGCATAACAAGGGTCTCGTGGAAAGGGATGCAGGCAGACGACAGCGCGCAGGGCGATGGCGACATGGTCTGAAATTGTGCACCCTCGACATCGCATTCTCAGCGGAGTGCGACATTTTTTCAGCGCAAAGTTTCCACACGGTTACGGTGTGGCCGCCCCGCGAAGTTGTGCGGTAAAGCCACTGTTGTCTTGGTAATTGATGTCAACTTGGTCACCACTGAAGCGCAGTGTGTAGGTATTCACCACGCCATCGGCGACCACGCGTGCAACCATGGACAACGTGCTGGCGTCCGTCCAATTGGCCTTGACTGCGAACACCGGGTCGTTGTTTGATTCCGGGCTTGGGAACAAACCAGCGAGGCCTATAGGTCCCGCAACGCGTCGTGCACCATTCTTTGTATTGGCCGCTTTAAAAAGCAGTTCGTAGTGGGGGCTGGTCGGTGTCAAATCGAGCAGCATGCTACTCAACCCCAGACGATTGTTTTCGAACTGGTAAGACCTTCCGCTGATGGTGGGTGCCATGGCAGACGTGGGGCCAATCGCTGTGGCCTTTTCAGTTGCGGCATCCTGGACCCGATTGAGTAGCTCGGCGTAGGCAGAAGGATTCTCGGGCAAGGTTTGAGCGGCGAGCGAGGAGGCGTCAAGCAGATCAATGAGTGCGCCGAACCGGTAGTGCGTTTTTCCAGTGGTGACCACTACCAAGTCCAGCTTGGGCAGAACCATGATCAGTTGCCTATGGAAGCCCACGGCCATGTAGACGCCGCGTTCAGGAATGCTCCACCAGCCGTTGGCATAACGATAGACCGGCGTGGTGCCCATGCGCATATCGACGGTCGGGTGGAATACCTTGTCGGTCCACTGCGGGGGCAGTAGTTGTTGGTCTTGCCAGGCGCCCTTGTGGAGGTAAAGGTAGCCAATCTTTGCCATGTCGCGCGGGTGCATGTACAAACCAAAGCCGCCTGTCGAATGGCCTTGTGGATCTTTTTGCCACGCGACGTCGGTGATGCCGAGTGGACCAAACAGTCGCTTTCTGGCAAACGCCTCACCACTGCCACCGGTGGCCTGGGTCAGGACGTTGGACAGCAGTTGCGTATTCCCGCTGTTGTAATTGAACGTGGTTCCCGGCGGGTGTGCCATCGGTCTGTCGAGAATGAATGCCGTCCAGTCAGGACTACGCCCCATCTGAAACATCGATTCGGGTAGACCATCCAAAGGCTCTTTCCAGTCTATGCCCGATGTCATGTCCAGCAGGTGTTCTAGCGTGATCGCTTTATGATCGGTGTCGGACTTTGCCGTGCGCTGCGCAGGGAAAAAATCCATGACCGGTTGCTGCACGGTTTTCAATAATCCGTCTTGAATAGCTATGCCAGTCAGCGTTGCTGTCACGCCCTTGGTGGCGGAGTAAATCAAATGCTTCATGCCCGCGTGATAGGGCGCGTAGTAAGCATCAACGACCAGTTTGCCGTGGCGCACTACGAGCAGACTGTCCATGCCGTTTTCGGCACCAAAATCCACCAATCGACGCACGGCATCGGAGGCCATGCCCTGTTGTTCAGGTGTCGTTTTCTGCCAGCCCGATGTCGGCCACACCACCGGTTTTGAAGCGACAGCGTCGGCTCCTTGAGAGCAGGCTGCGGTTGTTGCAAGCCATGTGGTCAACAAAAACTTTTGGAGGCAGGTGGAATTACGTTGCATGACGGGCCGCAGTGTTGTGAAGAGAGCCTAGTTCCCGACCCAGCGGGGCAGTCTAGCACCGGGTTTTTCGGCTAGCCTCTCGGCTCGTGGTACTCCGCAAACAAAAAAAGCCCGGGAGGACGTCAAAGTCCTTCCGGGCTGCACTTCATAGAGGTGAAGCTTTTGGGCTAGCGCGCCAAGCGCGCTAGCGTTGCTTAGCGGCTGTAAGCCGTTTCGCCGTGGGACGTGATGTCCAAGCCTTCGCGTTCGTCTTCTTCGCTGACGCGCAGACCGATGGTCAGGTCCACTAACTTGTAGGCAATGAGGGAGACCACGCCGGACCACACCACGGTCACGGCAACAGCCTTGGCCTGGATCCAGACCTGGTCCATGATTGGCACGGAAGACACTGCAGCCGTAACCCAGTCACCGACCAAACCGGGGCCACCCAATGCTTGGTTGTTAAACACACCGGTCAGCAAAGCGCCAACGATACCGCCAACGCCGTGCACACCAAACACGTCCAACGAGTCATCTGCACCCAGCATTTTCTTGAGGCCGTTGACACCCCACAGGCAGACGAAGCCGGCGATGAAGCCGATGACGATGGCGCCCATCAGGCCGACGTTGCCGCAGGCCGGTGTGATGGCAACCAGGCCGGCGACCGCACCGGATGCTGCACCCAGCATGGAAGCCTTGCCGCGCATCAGCGCTTCACCCAGGCACCAAGCCAACACCGCAGCGGCTGTGGCCGAGAAGGTGTTCATGAAGGCTAATACGGCGGTGCCGTTGGCTTCCAGCGCAGAGCCGGCGTTGAAACCGAACCAGCCCACCCACAGCAGCGAAGCGCCAACCATGGTCAGTGTCAGGCTGTGGGGTGTCATGGACTCTTTGCCGTAACCGGTGCGCTTGCCAATCATGAAAGCCCCCACCAAACCTGCAACCGCTGCGTTGATGTGCACGACGGTACCGCCGGCAAAGTCCAGCGCGCCCCATTGCCAGATCAGACCCGCTTTGGCGCTGATTGCGTCTGCAGCTTCCTTGGTCATTCCCGCAGGATAAGCATCAGGTCCCATCCAGAACCAGACCATGTGGGCGATCGGTGTGTAGCTGAACGTGAACCACAGCACCATGAACATCAGCATCGCCGAGAACTTGATACGTTCAGCAAACGCGCCGATGATCAGGCAGCAAGTGATGGCGGCAAAGGTAGCCTGGAAGGCCATGAACAGCAGCTCAGGGATGACCACGCCCTTGCTGAAGGTGCCGGTATTGGCAAACTCGCCCTTCATCGGATCGAACAGGCCCTTCATGAAGAGTCGGTCAAAGCCGCCGATGAAGGAATTGCCCTCGGTGAATGCCAGGCTGTAGCCGTAGATGCACCACAACACAACGATCAGTGAGAACGTGACAAACACCTGCATCAACACTGACAACATGTTCTTGCTGCGCACCAGGCCGCCGTAGAACAAGGCTAGACCGGGGACGGACATCATGATGACGAAGGCCGTGGCCACGATCATCCAGGCGGTGTCACCCTTGTTGGGGACCGGTGCTGGCGCAGCGGCTGCGGACGCTGCAGCGGCTGGTGCGGGAGCGGCAGAAGCGGCGGCCGCAGGTGCTTCAGCGGGTTTGGCTTCGGGTGCTGGTGCGCTGGCGACGGGCGCTGAAGCGGGAGCCGCCGTCTGGGCCAGTGCAGCCGAACCGGCTGTCAACAGACCCCAGCCTAACGCCAGGGATACGAGTAGTTTTTTCATAGTGCCTCTTTTCCTGTTTCACCAGTGCGGATGCGAACGACTTGTTCCAGGTCGTACACAAAAATCTTGCCGTCGCCGATCTTGCCGGTGCGGGCTGCGCCTTCGATGGCTTCGATGACGCGCTCAACCAGCGCGTCGTCGATGGCGGCTTCGATCTTGACCTTGGGCAAGAAATCGACCACGTATTCCGCACCGCGGTACAGCTCGGTGTGGCCCTTTTGGCGGCCAAAGCCCTTGACTTCGGTGACTGTGATGCCCTGCACGCCCATGCCGGACAAGGCTTCGCGCACCTCATCGAGCTTGAACGGTTTAATGATCGCCGTTACGAGTTTCATAATATTTCCTTGAAGGAGAGGACTGGATCAGAATGTGTATTTCAGACCGACGGTGACGGCGTTTTTGCCGATGTTGTCAAAGCCGGGGACTTTGTAGAAGGAGTCTTTGGCATCGGTGGTCATGGCAGCCAAAGAGGCGGTCAGGCCATTGCCGAAGTCTTTGCCCACGGTCAACGAGTAGTCGGTGTAGTCACCGGCGCTGCCGGTCTGGTTAGGAATGGACTGGCGACCCACGTGGGGTGTCAGCGAAAAGCCACCGCCCAGGTCAAACGCGGCAGCCACTTCAAAGTAGTAGCTGCCCTTGCTGTCGGGGTTGGCGATGAAGTTGCCAGTGCTTTGGCTGTATTTGGCAGTCACGATGCCAAAGGTCAGGGCGCCATAGACTTCTGTTGTGTTGGCGTTGACCAGCACGCGGTCAGCCGTGTTGTTGGGGTATTGGTAAGTAATCACGCCGATATCAAAGCTGAAGTCTTTGGCAATCTCGCCCTTGTAGCCGCCGTAGAAGTCTACTTCCATGGTGCCGTCGGTAGCGCCCACATAGTCCTTGATCCAGTTGATGTTGGAACCCCAGGCGCCTACGTAGAGGCCGCTCTTGTGGGCGAAATCGACGCCGACTTGCAACGCTGGTTTGAACGAGGTCTGCGAAACGCTGCGGAAGCGGTAATCGCTGACCACGCCGACATTGAAAGTCAGGCTGGACGCTGGCTCCGGCGCAGCTGCAGGAGCCGCCATGGGACTGGCTGTTTGGGCCATTGCTGCGGTACCGACCAACGCAGTTGCAAGAACGAGGATGGATTTAGTTTTGAGGCTCATTGAAAACTCCTGAAGGGTTGCGGGATGAACCCTCAAAGCACGATACATGCCATTACATTTTCTTTTTGAATCCTGCCGAACGGTCTACCAATCGGCGCGCTTCGCGTTATGCTAGCTGTACATATAAACAGCTACCGCCATGCGTCGCACTTGTTTGGGGCGTTGCTATTGCGGTGCGCACTAATTTGGGAGTTTGTGAAATGGGCTTGTCTTTGGTGCAGAGCCGTGCGCTGCGGGGCTTGGACGCGGCTAAGGTGACGGTGGAAGTGCATTTGGCCAACGGCCTTCCCAGCTTTACGCTGGTGGGTTTGGCCGATGTGGAGGTTAAAGAGGCCCGGGAGCGCGTGCGCTGCGCCATCCAGAATGCCGGGCTTACGTTCCCACATAACCAAAGAATCACCGTCAATTTGGCCCCAGCCGACTTGCCCAAGGATTCGGGGCGGCTGGACCTGCCAATCGCACTGGGCATTTTGGCCGCCAGTGGGCAAATTGACGGTGCCCAGCTCGCGAGTTACGAATTTGCCGGAGAGTTGTCGCTGACCGGTGCGCTGCAGCCGGTGCGGGGTGCACTGGCCATGGCGTTGGCCCTGCATGTGGGCAAAGTTGCCACGCGCCTGGTGCTGCCACCCGGCAATGCCGAGGAAGCGGCTCTCGTTCCGGGCGCCGAGGTGTACCGGGCAAGGCATTTGCTCGATGTGGTGCGGCAGTTTGTGCCATCGGGTGCCGCGTTGGACGCTTTGGCGGGCGATGCCGCGCCACCGCCCGGGGATGACGGCTGGACGCGTCTGGTGGCACAACCACCCAGCGCTACCAAGCGCTGGTCGGATATGGCCGATGTCAAGGGTCAGGCCGGTGCCAAACGTGCGCTGGAGATTGCGGCTGCAGGCGGCCACAGCGTGTTGTTGGTGGGGCCACCGGGCTCGGGCAAATCGATGCTGGCCCAGCGTTTTGCTGGTTTGTTGCCAGCGATGTCGTGTGACGAAGCCCTGCAAAGTGCCGCCATCGGCAGCCTGAGCGGGCGCTTTGCTATTGAAAACTGGGGGGTGCGGCCCACGTGTAGTCCGCACCACTCGGCCAGCGCGGTGGCGTTGGTTGGCGGGGGCTCACCCCCGCGGCCGGGTGAAATCTCGCTAGCCCACCACGGGGTTCTGTTTTTAGATGAAATGCCCGAATTTCCCAGGGCGGCATTGGAGGCTCTGCGTGAACCGCTGGAGACCGGCTGCATCACCATCTCCAGGGCGGCGCAGCGTTCAGAATTCCCGGCCCGTTTTCAGCTGATAGGGGCGATGAACCCCTGCCCCTGCGGTTACCTGGGCTCAGCCGCGCATGCCTGTCGCTGCACACCGGACCAGATCCACCGCTACCAGTCCAAGCTCAGCGGTCCGCTGATGGACCGCATCGATTTGCATGTGGAAGTGCCCAACCTGCCCCACGCCGACCTGCTGGGTGCACCGGCGGGCGAATCGACCGACAGCATCCGTGCGCGTTGCAACGCGGCCCGGCAACGGGCGATCGACCGCCAAGGCAGCAGCAATATGGCGCTGCAGGGGCAAGCCATCGACCAACACGTTTTGCTCGATGCCGACGCGCTGAAGTTCCTGAACGTGGCAGCCAGCCGCCTGGGTTGGTCGGCACGGGGCACACACCGCGCGCTGAAGGTGGCGCGCACCATTGCCGACCTGGCTGGGGCGCAATACACACAGGTGGCCCATGTGGCTGAGGCCATGCAATACCGGCGCAATCCAATGTGACCCCACGCTTCCCCAATTATTAGCGCCGCTTACAAAGCCGCTGCGATTGTGTGACCGAGGGACTGTGGCATATCCCTTGCAACGCCACTCCGATATCATCTCCGCAATCCACCCTGAAAGCCATGCTATGACCGTTCGCCATCCGTTTTCTCGCAAAATGTTGAACGCCTCCCTGCTGGTTGCCGCAGTTTTAGGCTGTGCGGGTGAAGCTGCCGAGGCAGGCCCGGTGCTGGACCGCATCCGCCAGAGCGGCAAGATCACGCTGGCACACCGCGAGTCGTCCATCCCGTTCTCCTATCTCGATGCCGACAAGAAGCCCGTGGGTTACACCATGGACCTGTGCATGAAAATCGGCGAGGCGGTTCGCAAGCACTTGGGGCTCAAGGCTCTGACCACCGAATATCTCAAAGTCAGCGAGTTCAACCAGGTCAAAATGATCGAAGAAGACAAGGCGGATCTGGAATGCGGTGTCACGGCCAACAATGCCGAGCGACGCGAAAAGGTGGCGTTCACGATACCTCACTACATCACCGGCACCCGCTTCATGGTGCGCGCAGACAGCACCATCACCGACCTCAAGGGTTTTGAGGGGCTGACCCTGGTGTCCACCTACAAGACACCGTCACTTGAGGCCATCAAGCGCGCCAACAAGGAGCGCCTTCTGCGCATCAGCATCATGCAGGCCAACGACCACGTGCAGGCCACGGAGATGATTGAAAAAGAGCAGGCCGATGGGTTTGCGATGGACGATGTGCTGCTCTACGGCGTGATCTCCAGTCGACCCGACCCGACCAAGCTCAAGGTGGTGGGCAAGTACCTGACGCTGGAGCCGTTGTCCATCGTCATGTCCAAGAACGACCCCGAGCTCAAGGCCATGGTGGACGAAGAGATGAAGCGTCTGATCTATTCGCATGAGGCCAACGCCATCTACGACCGTTGGTTCACCAAACCCATTCCACCCCGCAACACCGCGCTGAACATCCCGATGAACTACCTGCTGCGCGATTTGTGGAAGTACCCCACGGACCGTGCGCCGAACTGACCCGGCGGTCGGATTTTTGAGATGCGACGCTCGCCCGCTTATAAACGGGTAGCGGTAGCCAGGGGCCAGCGGCTGGTGATGTAGTCCACCACCGCCTGCGCACTGCCCGGGCGCAGCGCGGGGTCCTTATGCATCATCTTGTCCAACAGGTCTTGCATGGTGCGGTGCTGCGGCGCCAGCCGGGGCGTGGGGGAGAAGAGATGCTGGGCCAGCAGCACCTCCACCCGGTCGGCGGCGTATGGGCGTTCACCGGTCAGCATTTCATGAAAAATCACGCCCAGGCAATAGATGTCGCTGGCCGCGCTGACCGGTCGGCCCGACGCCTGTTCGGGGCTCAGGTAGTAGGGCGAGCCAATGATTTCGCCATGCATGGTATGCCCAAGCGCATGGTCGGCATGTTTGGCGATACCGAAGTCGATTAGCGCCACACTGCCGTCCTGGCGCAGCATCAGATTGTCGGGTTTAACGTCGCGGTGGACGATGCCCAAGGCGTGGATCTGCACCAGCGCCAGCGCTACCTGCACGGTCACGCCCAGGGCCTGGTTTTGGGTCATGCCGGCGGCAATGCGGCGCTTGATGTCGCCGCCCGCGAAGTACTCCATTGACAAAAAGGCATGGGCGTCGGTGATGCCCTGGTCGTAGATCTTGGCAACGTTGGGGTGATCGATCTGCGCCAGCAGCGCGTATTCCTGGATGAAGCGGTGCAGCAGGGCTATATCTTCGTCGTTACCCGTGTCCAATACCTTGAGCGCCAGTTCGCGCTGGTCGGCCTCACGCACGGCCAGGAACACCTCGGACATACCACCGCTGCCAATCTTGCGCAGGATGCGGTAGCCTTTAACTGCCACCGGCGGGCGCACCTTGGCCGCGTTTGCCAAACTGACGGTGGCCTTTGACGGGGTGTCTGCCTTGCCAAAGGTCTGGTTGCGCTTGATGCGCGCCGACACCGCTTCCAGCAATTCGTCGTGCGTAAACGGCTTGCCCAGGTAGTCATCGGCACCCAGGTTCATGCCGCGGCGCCGGTCGGCCCGGTCGGTGCGGGCGGACAGAAAAATCAGTGGGATGGTGGCCGTCAACGGGTCTGCCCGCAACTGCTCCAGCAGGCCGTAACCATCAAGCTCGGGCATCATCACGTCGGACAAAATCAGGCCTGGTATGTGTTCGCGCGCCAGCGCCAGAGCCAAGCGCCCGTTGCTGGCCTCGATTACATCAAAGCCCTCCATTCGCAGCATGGAGACGACGTTGTTACGAATGGCGGTTTCGTCTTCGACGACCAGAATCTTCACGCAATCTCCCCATCAGTCATAGCGCGCACCATACCATTGGGCGCAGCAAAGCGGGAGCTTTTTATTGCTCGCGCAACGGGACGCCGGTCTGGCGCAGGTAGGCCAGGATGTCTTTGCTCACCGGGCCCACCGCCCGTGCTTTTTCCGCCATCTCGGCCGCGCTGGTGGTCTGACCCAGGGCTGCCAGCGACACGGCCGTGCCTAGCAGCCAGCGTTGTTCGTCCGGGCGCGTCTGCAGGGCCATCATGTAGGCGTGCACGCTGTCCGGGTGGCGACCCAGCCGCTGGGCGGCGCTGCCGCGTATCGCCCACAAATCTGCCTGGTTGCCCAGTAGTGGCTCAAGGCGTGTCAGCATTTCCCACACTGTGCCGTAGCGGCCATCCGCCAGTTGCATGCGTGCCATCTCGCGCACCAGCGGCACCAGCACGGTCGTACCGCTACCCGCCGCGGTACCCGCTTTGAGGCTGCGCTCGGTCGCTGCAATGGACTGTTGCATCAGCTCCATGGCGGCATCGTGCGAGCCGCTATTCCACAGGCTTTGGGCCTGGGCTATGGCGTCTCCACCGGCTTGTTGCTGGCGCTGGATGGAGGGGCCGCTGTTGTCGTTTACAGGGGAGGGCGACGGTGCGGTACTGGCCAGCGTTGCACGCGCTTTGGGGCGGTCTATGGGGGTAGGGGTGGACGCTGCAACAACGGGCGATGATGCAGCCGGCAGGGCGACCGCCGATGGGGGTGGCGTAGAGGCCGTGGGTGGCGCGCGCGGTGCGGCGGGGGCTGGCGTGGACAGCAAGGCATCCAGTGCGCGCCGTGCGGACAGGCTGGACTCCATGCGCAAGTTCATGGCAGTCGCAGGTGTATTGGTATTCGTTGTTGCGGTCGGGTTGCCAACCGGGACACTGGTAACGGCGGGATCGGATGCTGGCTTTGGAATACTGACAGATACCGTTGGCGTACTGGCCGCAGTAGACAGGCCAGGTGCTGAACTGGGTGCCAGGCCAACAGGGGTTTGGACCGGTGCGGCAACCGGTGCTACGGCCACTACCCCAGTGGGTGCGCCAGTTGAGTTGCCTGACCACCATACCCACGCACCGGCTGCCGCGGCGATGGCAAGAATACAAACCAGGCCCAACCACAGGCGCGAGCGGTCGTGGGGCGAACCGATATCGGCCAAGATGTCTATTCCCACTCTGGCGGTGCCCTGGCGCAGCGCCTCCGTTGCGGGGGCTGTTGTTGTAGTGCCAGTGGCAGATCCGAGCGCGAGGGTTACGTGGCGGTGGTCCAGATCCCGCAGCATTTTGTTGATGACGCTCACGGCTTGCTCCTAGCCGGCGTGCGCAATTCGATGTCGGGGAACGGTATCAAGGGCATGGGGGCAGCGCGCCGTGTCCAGATGCGACGCCACCAGGGTAGGCGTGGAACCACGCCGGGCGTATCCCGCGCAGCCAGGCGCACATGGGCGGCGCTGACGCGATGCACATTTTCGCCATAAGCCAGCATCAGGCATTTGTGGGCGATCACGTTGACCAGGCGGGGCACGCCGCCGCTGATGCGGGCGATCGCCTTGGCTGCCTCGGCGTCAAACACCTGCACATCGGTATGCGCGTCTATCGCCGCCGTGGCCATGCGGTGGACCAGGTACACAGGCACGCGGTCGGCGGACATGGGGCCTAAATATTCGCTGAAGGTGATGCGTTGCATCAGCTGGCGGATCTCGGGACGTGCCAATTTGGCATCCAGCTCGGGCTGGCCCAGCAACACCAGTTGCAAGAGCTTGCGCTTCTCTGTTTCCAGGTTGGACAGCAAACGCAGGCTCTCCACCGTGCGCAGAGGAATGGCTTGCGCCTCGTCAATGCAGACCACGACCTGGCGGCCTTCTTGCGCATGGTGCAGCAGGCAATCACGCAACGCGTTGAGCACGCTGTGGCGGCTGATGGGGGGCACGAGCTTGATGCTGAGTTCCAGCGCCAACGCCATCAACAGATCGTCGGGCCCCATATCGGGGTTGGGGATATACGCGGTGACAAACTCACCTTGAAGGGTCTTGAGCAATTGGCGGCATAACACGGTCTTGCCGCAGCCCACTTCGCCGACGATCTTGAGAAAACCTTCGCCACTGCGCAGCGCCACCAGCAGTGTGTTAAGCGCCGCTTGCGCGCTCTCGTGTGGGTAAAAAAAGGACGAATCAGGCGTGATCGAAAACGGGGCCTCACGCAGTGAAAAGTGCCCCAGGTACATGTTGCTTACTGTGTCCGCGCAGGTTCGACGTTGTAGGCTGCGCCGTCCATGCGGATGACGCGTGCCCGGCTGGCGTCCATGTCGTCCAGCGCGGCGCGCGTGCGCCGGGTCTGCGCCTCCCAGTCGTCGGCACTGCGGATGATGGTGGGTTTGATCAGCACGACCAACTCTTTCTTGCGGCCCGAGTTGGCCTTGTTGCCCAGAATGGAGGACAAGAAAGGAACATCCGATGTACCGGGCATGCCGGATGACGTGCGATTGGATTGCACCTGCATCAGACCGCCAATGGCCACAATATTGCCGTCTTGTATGCGCACCATGGTGTCGGACTCGTTGACGGCACTGGAGGCCAATGGCAATTTGTAGTTGCCTATAGTGCCCAGGTCAATCTGCTTGGTCTTCTCAGTCACAGTCGTCACCGAGGGGCGCACGTGCAAGGTGATGTTGTTGCCTTCGTCGATCTGTGGCGTAACGTCGAGCGCGATACCCGAGAAGAAGGGGGTCAGCGTCAACGTCGGCAAGGTCGGCGCGGTGGACGTGCTGCTCGATGTACTTGGGGTTGCTGCGGTGCCACCCGATACGTTGGTCACGAAAAACTCATCCGTTCCGACTTTCAGCAATGCTTTCTGGTTGTTCATCGTGGCGATACGCGGGCTGCTCAGGATTTGGATGTCGCCGCGTGTTTCCAAGAAGCCCAAGACTGCCTGGAAGCCATCGGTGGCCAACGCAAGACCAAACAGGCCGCCCCCTCCAACCGGTAACGACAACGTGTCGGCCAAGCCTGAGCCACCGCTCGGAAATCCTGGTACGTTGGTCGTTACGCCATTAATCAACACGTTATTGGCTGTGCTCCCGCCCACACTGCCTATGACGCCGGTGTAGCGGCCAGCATTGCGCAGTGCCGACCAGTCAATGCCGCTTTGGAAGCCGTCACGCAGCTCCACCTCGACAATCTTGGCTTCCAGCATCACCTGGCGCTCCACGGCAATCTGCGCGGCCTTCAGGAACTGGCTAACCTGGCGCAATTCCTCCGGCATGGCGCGTACGGCCATGATGCCGGCCTGTGGGCTGACGATTACATTGCGTCCGGTGCCACTACCCACCATTCCTTTGACTGCATCGGTGAGCTCAGCCCAAAAGTCTGTGCGCGAGCTGGTGGTGATGCGGCTGTTCTCCTGCTGCTGTGCAGTTGCGCTGCTGCTGCTGGACCCACCTTGTGTTCCGTTGGTGGAACCGGTATTGCTACCGCCACCACCATTGTTGTTGCTGGTGCCATTGGACCCGGATGTCACCCGCAACTCGCTAGTGCCTACGCGCAGAGCATGCGGATAGTTGATGGTGAATATGCGGGTTTGCAGCGTGGGTGCATAGACCACAATGCGTCGGCCTTCGATTTTGAAGTCGTAGCCATAGACATCGCGAATGGCTTCCAAGGCTTCGGTTACCGTCACGCCGCGCAAGGTGACCGACAAGGTGCCTGACACATCCGGGTGCATCAGCATGCTGTAGCGTGTGTCTGCAACGATGGCCAAAAATACCTCGCGAGCTTGTGCATTGTTTACCAGCAAATCCAACCGGGGTTCGGCTGGTGCGGCCATGGCTTTGGGCGCCGGTTCAGCCAGTGCGTCACTGACCTGGGTCGGCACCGCTGCAGATGGTTTGCCTGGTGTGGTTGCCAATTCCGCACGCACCGCCTCGCTCACATCGGGCGTGCGCAAAGGGCGCTCTGCAGCACAGCCGGTGAGCAAACCTGCGATCAGCAAGGCGCCGGTTGGAAACATATTCGTCATGGGAGCGGCTTTGGTAGTCATGTGCGTGAGTTTCACGGTTGGGCATCTTCGCACGGTGCGACTGCGGGCTTGGAAAAAGGTGCAGCGGCGGGCAAACTGCGCTTGGCTCTTGTTTTACTGACTTTATTGATCTTGCCTATGGGCGGCATGCTGGCAACTTCTTCATCCGGCCGTTCTGCTGAAGCGGCACACAGCGGTTTTGCGATGATGGATTTGCGCTCAATTCCGGCAAAGCGTGGCACCTTGATCAGCGCGCTGCCATCGTGGAACCAAACCTCTTTTTCGGTGATGCGCTCGACTCGCAAATTACCGACCTTGTCGCCCGGCGCATACAGGCGCGAGGCCACGACCAGGTAGGTTTTGTCGTCGCGTACCAACACGGTCATACCTTCAACCCCCGCAGGTGAAGCGGTCGTCACACCGTTTTCCGCAGGGGCAACCGTAGGGTCACGCGATGCCTCTTGCGCGGCAACATTCAGTGTGTTGAACAGCAGGGCAAGAGTACAGGCGGCAAGCGATAGGTAGCGGATAGGGCTCATGGAGGCACTCCCACTACAAAAACCTGCAAAGTCATCTCTGGGGACTGCTTGGTGGTTTTGAGTTGCAAGGTACCCCAGCGCAGCGTTGGCAGCGCGGTTTCCAACGTGCGCACATAACGAACGAGATCCGCATAACTGCCCGCCACGCTCAACTCCAAACCACGGCGGGACAACACTGCTGGCGCGCCCGCCGCTGTGGGGGCGGCAGTGGTAACGGCTACCGGGTTGGCAACATCGCTTTGAAGGGTTCCGGTGCGCAACAGTGTCAGCCCGTCCTGGCGACGCAGAAATTGCACCAGCGCCTGCTCAATGGCCGGGCCACCCTGCGCCAGCGGGGCCACAGCCCGGATCTCCTGGTTGATGGCGTCCAGGCGCACGTTGGCGGCGGCAATGTCGTCGCGCACGGCCTTGCTGGCATCCACAGGTTGTGCCCCCGCCTTCAACTCGTCGCGCAGTCGCTGCAATTCGGTGCCTTGTGCCGCATACCGCTGGGTGGCTTGTTTGTGCGCAACTTGCGCCGGGGTAAGCCACAGCGTGTCAGCCAGCGCCATACAACTGATGATGATGGCCAAAAACAAAAACACCCGCTCCCGCAATTGCATCGCGTCTATGCGAAGCGCCAGCTGTTGCCATTGCTTCTTCATAGCCTTCCCCCCGGTACGCTTGCCGTAGCGGCCGGAGGCAGGGCAAGCGGCTCCACGCTGACGAGATTGAATGACCAGACGGGTCGTGCGGGCGCTAGGGGCGCCGTGGGCGCAGATGCTGCGGCAGCCGCCGCGTTGGGTACCGCAAGCGACGCCGCAGTCGCGTTCTCCACTTTCACGGTTGCGAGTTTCAGGCCCTGCATCAGTGGGCTGATGGACAACTTGTCCACCCAGTCATTGAGTGCCGCAGGCTCAAGCGTAAAGCCGCTGACCTCAAAACGGGCGCCGTCCATGCGCACGTCGGTAATCCAGACCGGCGCCGGGATACTGCGCGCCACCCACGTCAGGCGATCCGAATGCCCCCAACCTGGGCGGAACATGCCCTCATTCAATGCTTCTTTCAGCTTTTCGCGCTGCACTACGGCATTGCGCCGCTCGGTCAACTGCGCCAATAGTGCGGGGTCCACGGGCGCTGCATTGGCCTGGCTGCGCTGGATGGCTGCCTTCAAACTGTCCAATTCAGATGTATGGCTGGCGAGGGACCGCTGAAAAGACTCTGTGGCGCGGTCCAGGTTCCAAACCCAGGTGCCGCACAAAATCCCGCCCAAGAGGAAAAAGACGCCGAGCGCAATCAACATGGTGTGCGCAGAAAAGTAACGCTTTTGCGTCAGCAGTATCGGCGTACAAAGATTGATTTGCTGGGGCATGGTGGCGTGGGCTCAGAGCTCGCGGGCTTAAAGCTTGCGGGTCTCCGTGCGCAAGAGCACGCCGAGCAGCGGCAAGCAATACATTTGGTCTGCAATGGCCATGGAGTCGAAGCCCGGGAACTGGGCCGCCACATCGATGGCAGACACCGTCTGGCCCATTTCCCGACTCAACCAACCGGCCAGTTCGGTGGAGCGATCGCCTGCATAGACGCGCAGGCCACTCAGTGGCATGCTGGACCAGGTCCGGTCCCAGAGGTCAAGCGAGCGTTGAACCTCCACCACAAAACGTTGAACACGATCAGCGTCCCCTTGATCTGCCGACGCGGCACCAGCGGAGGCTGAGCCACCCGCGTAGTCGGGTACATATTCGCTGACGGGCGTAAATGCGTCGGGTGCTGCGTCAGCTACGGCGTCCAATCCAGTACCCCAGGGCATGGCCTGAAACCCTTGTGGCAAATCCAGTCGGCGTGTGAAGAATAATTCTTCATTGGCGCTGATGGTCAACATGGCCTGGCCTTCGTCGCAAATAAGCAAGGCGGCATCCGCACGGTCCATACGACCGTCCATCTTTGCCTGCGCACTTTGCAGGTTGCGTTGGGCTGTTTCCTGGATGTCGATCACCGGGACCTTCCAGCTCAATGCGTCACCCAGAGCGATGACCTGGCGCACAACCTCATTTTTAGCAGCCACCACGAAAAGATGGTTAGGTCCTTTTTGCTGCCCGTCACCCACTTGCATCACGTCCAGCGTGATGTCGTCAATGTGGACGTTGACCATTTCACGAATTTGAAAACGTGCAGCGGCGCGCAACTCTTCGGGTGCTACTGGTGGGGCATCGATTTGTAGCAACTGGTACTGCTCGGGGCGCAGCATGATGTGGGCCGCTGCACCCTTGAGCCCCAGCGCCTGCAGGCGGCGCACAAAGTCATCCATGCTGTCACTGCCCTGGCGCTCTACGCCCATCTGCGCAACCGCAAATAACCCATCAGCATTGACCGGAGCCCGCAAATAGGCAAATACGCCCGCCGACCAGGACGCAATGAGCTGATCTTTGGAGGACTTGCCTTTCCAGGGCCAGCGCATGCTTAAGCGCATCCCCGCAGGGTCTGAAGTGGGTTGGAGTGGTCGGCTTCAATCATGGCTGGAGTGACACTTGAAAAGTTGCTCTCATTTTAATAGCTACTGACGCAATCATGTCACTGATTGAATGGCTTTGGCCCAATGTGGGGGAAATTCGATGCCAATTTGCATCAATAGTTCTCGCGGCGGTAGATCAGGGGGCTTCTGAAGATGCCGAAAGTTGCGAGGCCGGTAGTGCTGGGCAAGTAAATGGGTGCATTGATTGAAATATTGACATGCCCCGGGGACATGGGTGCGGCAAGGTTGAAGGTCCGCACTCCGTTCATCACTGCCGTGCTGGCCGGACTGTCCACCGCAACGGCACTGCCAGCTGGCGAACCCAGCCCGACGGCAGAAGCCAGCAGTACATTGCCTGGCGTGGGCGTGGCCGTCGTAAGCGCACTGTTGTATGTGGTTGTGCTATCCGTCAGGCTGGTCAGCCAGGTGGTGCCACTGTAATACTGCACCGTTGTGGTGATGGGTAAGGCCAAGCGCTCGGATCCGTAGACATTGGGAACCTTGATGCGGCCGTTGGCCACTTTTAGCCCAGCCTCTCTTGAACCGCTAACCCGTTGCGAGGTAACGCCGTCTGCGTCCGTCGTGCGCAAATACACGTCCGTTGGAGCCGTTGTGCTGGTGCCAAGCGCGTAGGTGGGTTGCGTGGTGTTGGGTGCGCTGACGGGCGTGACGCCTACCCCCGCTACAAATGTAGTGGCTGCCAGAGCAGTATTGGTAAGGGTTCCAGCGCCTGGATTCGCAGTTGCTCCACCCGCCGCGCTCCATGCGCTCAAGGTGTTGGCCTTGGCAAACGTACCCTGGTAATTGGTGGTGTCGTTGCCCGCCACATTCTTTGCAGTGGCTTGCACGTTGAAGGGCTGGTTTGCGTACACCATGCCGCTAACTCCCGTCACGTTGGTTGGGCAGGTCAATGCAGAAGGGCAGCTAATGGGTGCAACCGGCGCTGCGGTGGCGGTGATGGCCGTGTCGAAGTGGTCAGGAATAAAACGCCCCAGCGAGCCAGCCGCATGGGTGATGTTGCAACCGTACTTGCCGCCAGTTAGCGTGTCCAAAAAACTGCCCGCCACGCAGTCACCCGGGGCGCTGTCCACAGCGGTGTAGGTGTTGTCCCAATAGGCGCCTAAGGGCAGGGTAAGGTAGCCGACTTCGGTATAGGTGGCGTTGCCCGATGGCAAGGGAATCGATGGGTTGGTGGCAATGGTGGCAGGCGTCATTGCCAGCGTGCCGATAGCAGCCGTAGGGGTTGCGCCCCCTATTGCAGTAAAGGCGACGGTGCCGTTGCGCGCCAAAGTGCCGGTGTAGTTAGGCGCGGCGGCGCTGGTTGCGTACAGCGTGAAAGCTGCCCCAGCCCTGACCGTGGGGGTGACCGTGGCCGAAGGTGCCGCTGCGCTGGCGGTGGTGTTCAAGGTCACCGCCGGTGGTCGAATGGCAAAGTCATCCGTCGAACAGGCCTTGGCAACGGCGGGCGTGGTGGTGTTGTCCGTCACACGGCAGCGTACATCCGGGTAGGCATTGGCCACGGTAAAGCCAAACGACTTGCGCCCAAGGTCGGTGGGCTGACCGGCTTTGGTGAATGTCAGCGTCTGGCTGGCGACCGCCGGACTCAGCGCTGCCCGGGACGGACATAGAGGCGCACCAGAGCCATCCACCAGTTCCACGGTGACGGATTTGTCCGCATCGGAAGCGTAGGTGGTCAGCACCGAGCCGTCGGCCTTGCGGGCCACCACGTCAAAGTTGAAGGCGGTGCCGGCGAGCTTGGTGTAGAGTTTTCCTGTAGACGAGTTGGAATCGGCTGCGCTGGCCGCATTGGCAGTGGTTTCCACGCAGTTGAAGTCGGTAACGCAACCGACCGCAACAGCGAACGCACAGGAGGTGGAGCCACCAAAATTGCAGGTCGTGGCCCCCGCCAATGCGGGCGTGGCCGTGGTGGAGAATGTGGTCGTGCCCGCAGATGGAAACGTGATGGGCGTGATGTTAACTGTGCTGGTGGCCGCAGCGATGGTGAACGCGCCCAGGCTGGGAATGGAGGCCGGGTTGCTGGCTTGGGTGAGTGTGCCGGTGGTCGCGCCGGCGGTGTAGGCTATCGTCTGCGCAGCGTTTGCCCATGCCTTGATGGTGAAGGTGTGGTTGGCACAAGTGGTGCCACTGGCCGGCCCCTGAATTTCGTAGTGGTCCGGTGGTGGAATACAGACGGCATTAGCCACCGTCATGTTGCAATTGGCATAGGCGACGGTACCCGTAACATTGGTGCACTTCAGAGCACCGGTGGCTGATACAGCCGTGTTAATCCCCAAGGTCGCCGTGCCCGAACTGGGCGCGGCCCATGTGATATTGACCGTCTGCAAGGTCGCGGATGGCTCGATATTGAAGCTGGACGGACTTATAGTGGGCGTGGCAAGACTACCAGCCCCGGTTGTAGCAACCGAAGCATTGATGATCTGCGTGTTGATGATGCTCGCCGACGGACACGGTGCGGTGGATGACGAGCAGGCCAGCACCGTCACCGGCTCCGCACAGAGGGTGGCGGCACCGTCGTGGCGAATCTCGTAGTGGTTGACCGTGGTCAGTGACGGGCAGGCGGCAGCGGCGGCGTCCCAGCTGTACAGGTAGGATTGGTTACTAAGGGATGTGCTCTGGTTGTTTGCCAGGGTATTGCAGCCTACCGCCGCCCCTGGATACTGCAGGCCAATGCGCAGCAGCGGATTGCTCGTCGCCTGCATGGTGCCGTAGGAATACACGATCTCACCGGTTGACCACAGTTGCACCTGCAGATTCACATACAGTTGGGGCGAAGTGTTCCAGTACACGACGTTCTTGAGTTGCACCACCAGTACTTGTTTGCCGGACACGGTCTGCACTTCGTATTGGTAGAAACTGGCGTTGGCAGGCTGCCCCACATTGTTAGCACCCGCCACACTGGTATTTTTCTGCAAATCGGCCCAAAACGGCATCAGTGCAGGCTTGACGGTGCTGGGGGGGCCAACCACCCCGCCAAACACGGTCGTTGGCAGGGCAGCTGGCGTGTAGGTGTTGTTGCCAGTGCTGTTGCCGCCCACGGCGGCAGTCTCAAAGAAAATGACCCCGTTAGTGGACATGCTCCATTTGTTGTACGCGACACCTGCAAAAGTGAAGTTGAAGCCGATGGACATGATGTCCGTGACACCATCGTCACACAACATGTAGCGCGAAGGCGCACCAGCCGAATTACAACTGGTCCAGTTGACCTGGGTGGCGCTGGGGGTGACAGCCAATTGCGGATAGGCCGTGGTAATGGAGGGGGTGTAGCCGATGGCGTGGACACTGCTTGCACCGCTCAACGCGAGCAGCAGCCCCAGCAACCAGATGGCTAGCGCGCAACGGCCACCTGCTGGCCGGAAACTCAACCACATGGGCTCGCCCATGAAGCGCTTGAAACTGCGAAAGGTTTGTTGCACGGTCTTATCTCCAATACGGCAGACATATTGCATTCAACGCATCCTACGCCACCCGGGGTCACACGTAGACCTCGTACGCTATCGTTTTAATAGCTGCAGCTGCTTGTTTCACGAGGGCTAGGGGCACATTTTTCATATAAGTGTCTGCCCTTACCGCTCAACCGAGGCCGTTACGCTGCGCTCGGCGTAACCTACGGAGCCGACGGTGCCTGTCCATGCAGTAACTGTTATCCGGAAAATGGCTGTGGGCGCTACGCCTGACGTTACCCCCGTATCAGCATAGGTGGCCTTGGTACAGTCACTGATAAAGATCGTAAAACCATCAATGGACGCTGGAGGACCTGTCACCGTGCACGCGTTTAGTGTCGCTAACCCTGCGGGTGGAATCGCAACCACGGCCCATTCCAACCCCGCCCGCGCCGCCCAATAGGCCCTGGAGCCCTGCACATCCTGCGCCGAGGTGAGCTGCTGTGCGCTGGAAAACGTCAGCATGAAGCCCCCCAGCGCTGCCAGCACCACCACCAGAAAGAGGGCAGCAATGGCGGCAAAACCGCCTTGGGCTCTTTGGCGGTAGTTCATGGCGTATTGCTCACGTGCACTTCGTGCTGCAAGGTAATCGACTCGGTACCCGAGCTGTCGCTGATAGTCAGGCCCATGCTGACAACCGCATTGCGTTGCAGGTTGTCGTTGCCCGCGTAGTTGAACCAAGTGCTGGCCGCGGCGCAGTTGACGTTGTTGGCGATGACTGGCCCGCCGACCGGGCAACTGGCGGTAGAGGTGAAGGCCGCGCTGGCGGTTCGGCGCAAACTGGAGCCGCTGCATACGTAAGACACCATGCGCTCAGCTCCGGGTACGACATGAAAACGCCTGCTGCCTGACTCCAGGGGGAACACTTTGGTAGAGGACAAGCTGATGGTCGTTTCCGGAGGTGTCCCCGACACCGTTGGAGCCGCATTTACCGTTTCCCAATTGGTTCCGGTATAGGCATCCGCTGGTGCAAAGCCCAGGTTGTAAACCACGATCACATCATTCAGGGCAATGAGCTGATCCGCTGGAATCGGCGGCGTAGCGTTGTCGCCCAACATGTTGAAGCTGCTGGAACCCGCAGCGAAATCCAGGCTCCCTGCACCGGTTGCCCGGTAACGTCCACCGGTCTTGGTGGGAATGAACTCCAGGCAGTTTGTGCCTGCAGGGCCGGGGCGAATACTGTTGGGCAGCGCCCCTTGCAGGTCGCGCGCCATGCGCCGCACCACCGTGTCGGCCACGTCGGTCAGTGCGGCCCGGCGACCGCTGTCGATGTAGGCATCAATCGGGCCTTTCATGAACACCGCCACCATGCCACCAATCACGCCAATGATGATGATCACCATGATCAGTTCGACTAGAGTGAATCCGTGCTGGCGGGTAGTGCTGCGCATGGCTAGTAGTTTGACCGGTAGCCGATCAGGGTGACAGCGCCCTGCGGGCCGGTGACGGTGACCGTTACGCGCTTTGCCCCTATGGCGTTCAATGCGGTGTTTTGTGCTGCGGTTGTGGCTAAAACCGTGACACCCGTAATGTTGTATCGGCACAGGGCTGCCACCTGGGTGCCCTGTATGTCCAAAACACCACAACCTGCGGGAGTGCACCCTGAGGTACATGCCGGTGTGTTGTATCCGTGGTACTGATCCACATCGTCAAACAGGGTGCGTGACGTACCAGTGTCACCCCCGACCGGGTTTGCAAACTCCTTCAGCAAAATCTCCTCCAGCATCGACTCTGCAATGGCCACCGTCTGCTTGGCGACCAAGGGGTCAGCGCTGGACTTGACCACCGTGTTCATCACCGAAAGAATGCCCGCCAGCCCCGCGCCCACCACCACGATGAAGATGATGACTTCGATCAGCGTGAAGCCTTGGTGCTTGGGTTTAATCATGGCTATTGCTCATGGACATAACCGGTTGCGGATTCGATCCTGATGGATTTGTCCACCCCCACCACTTGGAAGGTTTGCGTGACCACGGCCGCACCGGCACCGTCAGTAGGTTGGCCCAGACCGTTGTAATTGAAACTAGTCGGTGCGGAGGGCGCGATGCTGTAGGCCACGCCCGCCCTTGCGTTCAGTGTTGCCGAGGCCACATTGCCTTTGGGACCGGTCAGCGAGCCCGGGGCGGCACAGTTGACGACGGCCGGGAGCGACGCAATGCTCAGCGTGAGAGAACCACTGGCGAAAGCCACACAAACCGTGCGGCGCTGGGCGATGGCCGTCTTTTGGGCGTAGCGCAAATAGCCCAGTGTCTCATCGTGAAACCCCCGCGAATAGAAGGTATTGCTGTCAAAAACGCGCGGCGCGGCGTATACGGCCAGTATGCCCATGAGCAGAATCACCATGATCAGCTCGATCAGCGTGAAGCCGCGCACCGAGTACGTGCGTGGTCGATGGCGGTTTGGGCTGTTGGGGTACATGGTGTGCAATCTGATTCGCTACATTTTTAATAGCAATCCAATCAATATCGACGAGGGCTAGAGGCACATTTTCTATACGGAGTCTTGCTCGCTGACAGGTCGGCATGCCGCATGGGTCTCACTCCGCAATGGATGGCTGGCTGGTGCTCGGAACTAATATTCATTATCTGGCAACTATATGGACGCAGCTAGGTGTTCACCCTTGCACCACGCCTGCCACATGTGTCGATACAAGGCTTCAAGGTCACGGGTGAACTGCTCGGGCTGGCATAGCGGGCTGGCCTGCATGCGCGGGCGGATCTGGGTGCGCAAGGCTGTCAGCCGTGTAGCGTCCGTAGCCAGGGCCACGGCGCCCGCCACATAGGCGTCCACGTTGGGAAACGCCAGTTCTTCCGCCAGGCCGATGTTGGCCAAAGCCGAATACGACTGGCGCGATACCACGGTGTTGCCCTCCGGCGTGACCACGGGCACGCCCATCCACAAAGCTTCGAGCGTGGTCATGCCACCGTTGAAGGGGAAAGGATCCAGCGCAATATCCAGGTCTCCGTATTCCGCGAACATTTCATGGTGAGGGGTCGTGCCCCGCAAATCCAGTCTTTCTGCATCAATGCCGCGCTGGGCAAAGCGCGCTACAAACTCCTGGCACACACTGTCGTCGGCCAATGCGGCCGCCTTCAACACCAGGCGGCTCGCCGGCACGGCCAGCAAAATCTCCGCCCAGGCATCCAGTACTTGCGGCGACAGCTTCGGCAGTCGGTTGAACGAGCCAAATGTCACATAACCATTTTTCTGCAGGGGTGGTGGCGCCACGTCACCTGCGTAGCCGGGGACACTGAAGCAAAAGCGCGTATGGGGTAAACGCAATACCTGCTCGGAAAACAGCTGCCCGCTATCTGCGGGGCTGGTATGCGGGTCGCTGATGAAGTAGTCCATGCTAGACATGCCCGTCGTGTTGAAGTAGCCAATCCACGTGGCCTGCACCGGCGCTGGGCGCAGCGCGCAACAGAGCAGGCGGTGGTTGCCCGTGTGCCCGGACAAATCCACCAGAACGTCAACCTCTGCCTCCCGAATGCGCTTGGCCAGTTCCTGCGGGGTTTCAAATACCACGTCGGACCACGCATCCACAACAGCGGCAATGTCGGTTGTGGTGCTGTCTTTTTTCAGCCCTGCCGAGAAGCAATGGAACTCAAAGTGCTCCTTGTCGTGCATGCGCAAAACGTCTCGCAGAAGGAACCCAACCGGGTGGGCGCAAAAATCTGCTGAGATGTATCCCACCTTCAGTTTGCGCTGTGGATCACGATCCCGGTTTTCAAACTCCGCTGTTACCGCAATCGGAGTCTCGTACTTTGCTGCCCATGCCAAGTGGTACTGGAAGACTTCTTCGCGTGAAAGCTCGGGCAAGTAGTTCATTTCAAACAGAACATTCGAGGCCATGGGCATTTGGCTCGTGTCCTTGCCAGACAAGCTTTCGTAAATCCCCATTGCTGGTTTCGGGTTGCCTGTCTCGCTCAGGCACCCGGCCAGGTTCACTTGGGCACGCAAATCTTCCGGATAAGTTTTGATGACCTTACGACTCAAAGCGATGGCCTTTTCAAGGTTGCCGCACTCCTTGTGCGCAACGGCCAACAGAGTCAGGCGCTGGCTGGTCTCTCCTTTTTCTTCAATGCACCTTTCCAGATAGTCCACCACCAACTCCTGGTGCCCCGAAAACCCCTGTAAAGCGACCAGACTGAAATGTGCCTCGGCATAGTCGGGGCGGATGTCCACGGCTTTTTGGTACTGTGCGATGGACTCCTTAAGCTTGCCTTGTGCGAATAGCACATTGCCCAGATTGCCATACGGTTCGGGCCGGGTGGGGTAGTCCTTTACTAGGCGCTCGGCCTCGGTATGTGCTTGTTCTAGTTGACGCATCTCGGTCAATGCCGCCACGCGGTTCACCCTTACTTCATAGTAATTTGGGTCGAGGGTCAGGGCCGTTTCCAGCCAGGTCAAGGCGCGTGTAAACGCATTGCGTGCCAAATGCCACTCCCCCAGATTGCCCAGAGTACGCACATCCCTTGGGTCAAGCTGGTACGCGTGTTCGTAGTCGATCAGCGCCTCGTCATAGGACAACGCCAGTCGGTGCGCAATGCCTCGCGTACACCATAGCGCAGCATTTTCTGGCTGCTTTTGCAGCGCGGGTGCAATGGCCGTCAGCGCTGCCGCAGGCTTGCCCTGGAGCAGCGCACGCTTGGCCGCTGCGTGCATTGCGTCCACATCCCCTCCCAGGGCTGCGCGGGTCTCCAGTACGGCGGCAATGGATTGCAACCCCCGCTTATCTAGCCAACCAATGCACCAATGACTGATGAAGCCTAGCATGAGTATTCAATCCTGTATCGGCAAAAATACCCGCGCCTGCCGCATGAGGTCGTCCATGCTGATTTCGCTTTTGAACGCCAGCAGCCATAGATCGAACGTTGCAGGGCGTTGCAGGCTGTGGCCAATCTTGAAGCCTGCATCCCTTGCGGCACCCATTAAGGTACGTTGGGTAAAACCGTAGCGGTGTGCCATGAAAAGATTGCCTTCGGCCATGACGCGGCGGTGTCCGTACAGCACGTCCAGCGGCGCGATTGGCTCTCCATCGGCGGTCAGATAGGCTGGGGCATCTGGCTTGTCATCCACGACAAGGCTGCATATGGATCGCAAGTCTGGGCACGTTATTACCAGAAAACCATTCGGCTTTAGTACCCGATAAAACTCCGCAAATGCAACAGGCACTTCATGCGCGTACAAGTGTTCAATATTGTGGGAAGAATAAATGGCGTCGACCGCTGCATCTGGCACCACGGCCATATCTGTCATGCTGGCAACAATATCCGGCGCTACGGTGGCGTCCATGTCCAAACGAATCTCACGCCAGTCCTCGCCTCCGAAACCCGGTGCTGCGTCCTGCTTGCGTGAGTCGCCGCAACCTACATGCAAGAAGCTGCGCTGGCCCGGTGCCGTTTTCCACCGGAATACTTCGCCCACGTCGCAGCGCAAATCAGGACTTTGGGTATGAGACAAGCCCTGTTTGCTTTTGAAACTCTCAAGCCACCGGCAGCATAGGCGTTCAACCCAAGCCTTAGACATGGTATTCAACCCACAAACGCGTGGAGCACCATCGAGAAAAGGATTTGGCGCACTACATCCGGGCCATAACCAGCGGCGAGCAGGCGGGGCTGCAGGCGGTATGCCACCATGGCGCGGCCTAGCAAGCCCAGGCGATACTTGGTACGCACTTCTCGAGCCTGGGCATTGAATTTCTCCAGAGCCAATGCCCACTCAGCTTTGCTGGGGGCCTTGTTCTTTTTGGGCTTGGGTATGACTGCCATAAATGCAGACTCCAATGCCTGGGCAGCTTCGGAATATCGACTCACCGTTATTTCCCCAAAAAAATTGGGTTGCTGAAAACTCAGCAACCCAGATTAACTGACTGCAAGGGACGACTCATAGAGCCGCAGTAACCAAGCGAGACAATCTTAGGTAATAGCAATAGCGGTAAAGGTGGAAGACACTGCCGGAGTAACGGTTGTATTGGCAACAGTGCAAGCGGTTCCTGTTGTGGCGGCAACACCTGCAGTAATCGAGTAACCTGTAGGCAAGCCACCCTGCAAAACAGTAGCAACATCTGAACAATTGGCCACTGCGGCTGTGTTAGCTTTGGTGGAGTTGATGCTTCTTGATGCGTAGTTAATCGTTGACGCAGCAGATAGTGCTCCAGCCACACCGTCAGTCGCAGCCTTCACAGCATCTGACTTCAAATCCACAAATTTGGGCAAGGCCACAGCTGCCAGCACGCCCAAGATGACAATCACCATCACCAACTCAATCAGGGTAAAACCGCCTTGGTTTTGTTTCATAGTAGTCACCTCTTAGTAAATGTTTTAACTCACCCGACAGCACTGCCTGTGTCCAACGACCAATAAAGTCGGGTTCTGACAGAAATTCTAGTCCTCTTATCTCAAGTTGTGCGTAAACTTTGGGCAGTAAACGTATGAATTAGTTCACGAATTTGCCATAAATCATGGCTTATTTCACCTCAGGTGTGTACCCAGCCAAAGGTAATCAGCCAGCGGCGTCAGGCTGGGGCTTCCCCCGGCCTGACCGATGCGAAACCAAATAGCACTGACTTCTTGGGCAGGCTCCAACCATTCGGGGTACTGCGAGCGGTAGCCCACACATGGGCAATCCGGGTCAAACACCCAACTACCTGGTGCGACACGATAAACGTCACGCATCGGCATTTCGCCTGCGAAATTGGGGGGCAGTTGTTGCAACAATCGAAAAGGATTCTTCTCAACGAGGCTCGCATCGTTCGGATGCAATTCACGTGTCAGCCTGTTCAGCACCAACGCCGTTCGCAGTGAAGCCACAGTGGACCCCACCAGTACGCGTTCACCTTGCGCCTGCAGTAACCGTATTTCGCGTTCAAACGCAAGGCCCAGCCCTAGCAAAATGAGGGCGACAAAACACCACTCAGTCAGTCGCCGACTCCACAGCGGTGATGGCAGATAGGGGGCCGGGTTGCGTGCCAAGCTGGTGCTTTCTAGCCGC
>NZ_JANXUQ010000082.1 GCF_025356155.1 Rhodoferax sp.
TCATCAGCGGCACCACCCTGCGCATCGACGGAGCCCGGCCACAGGCCCGCAGCGGCTACCCCATGCGTGTGCCCGATGCTGCCGTGCAGGCACGCGATGCCGTCAAGCCCTTTAATGGTTTTCACCGCGCTGAGACACCCAGGGTGTTTCAGGTCCAGGCTCCTACAACTTCTTCGAAATAAGCACCACCATGCAATTCACCCACGAACACCTCGAAATCCAAAAGACGCTGAAGCGCTTCATCGACGCCGAGATCAACCCGCATGTCGACGAGTGGGAAGCGGCAGAGCAGTTCCCTGCCCACGAAGTCTTCAAGAAGCTGGGCAACCTGGGCCTGCTGGGCGTGACCAAGCCCGAAGCCTACGGTGGCATGGGGCTGGACTACTCCTACGGCATGGCCATGGCCGAGGCGCTGGGGCATATCGATTGCGGTGGTGTGCCGATGGCGATTGGTGTGCAGACTGATATGTGTACCCCGGCGCTGGCGCGTTTTGGCAGCGAGGAGTTGAAGAAAGAATTTTTGGTGCCTGCCATCGCAGGCGACACCGTAGGCTGCATTGGCGTCAGTGAGCCCGGTGCAGGCAGTGATGTGTCAGCCATTACCAGCCGCGCGCGCAAGGATGGTGACGACTACGTCATCACCGGTCAGAAGATGTGGATCACCAACAGCCTGCAGGCTGACTGGATGTGCATGCTGGTCAACACTGGCGACGGTCCCGCGCACAAGAACAAAAGCCTGGTGATGGTGCCGATGCGCGAGAACGGAAAACTGCGCAAGGGCATTGAAGTGGCGCGCAAGATCAAGAAGATCGGCATGCACTCCAGTGACACCGGCCTCATTTATTTCGATGAAGTGCGCGTGCCGCAACGCAACCTGATCGGCCAAGAGGGCGCAGGCTTTGTCTACCAGATGCAGCAGTTCCAGGAAGAGCGCCTGTGGTGCGCGGCCAGCGGTTTGCAGAGCCTTAACAATTGCATTCAGTGGACGGTGGAGTGGGCACAAGAGCGCAAGATGTTTGGCGCCACGCTGGCCGACCAGCAGTGGGTGCAGTTCAAGCTGGCCGAGATGAAGACCGAAGTCGAGGCCCTGCGCGCGCTGACCTACCGCGCCTGCGAGCTGTATGTCAGCGGGCAGGATGTGCTGGAGCTGGCGTCCATGGCCAAGCTCAAGGCCGGGCGGCTGAACCGCATCGTCGCCGACGGTTGCCTGCAGTTCTGGGGCGGTATGGGTTACACCTGGGAGAACAAGGTGGCGCGCTTGTTCCGTGATGGCCGTTTGGGTTCTATCGGCGGTGGTGCGGATGAGGTCATGATGGGTATCATCGCCAAGACCATGGGTGTGGCAAAGCGCAAGACAGCATGAGCACGGACGATTTGACGGTTGGCGCGGAAGATATTACCGCCATAGAAGACGGCGTGCGCCGCTTCGTGCAGACCGAGGTCAAACCGCACCTTGAGGTCTGGGAAGATGCGGGCCAGTTCCCGCGAGAGCTGTACTTGCGCGCCGCCGATTTGGGCTGGCTGGCCATGGGCTACCCCGAGCAGTTTGGGGGCACACCGGCACCGTGGAGCCTGCGCAATGCGATGACGGTTGCGCTGGCCCGATATGGCGGCAGCGGAGGCCTGATGGCCAGCCTGTTCAGCCATAACATAGGCCTGCCACCCGTGGTGCGCCACGGCAGCGCTATCCTGCAGCAACAAGTCATTCCCGATGTGCTGGCGGGCAAGAAGATTGCTGCGCTGTGCATCACCGAGCCCGGTGGTGGCACGGATGTGTCGGCACTCAAGACCACGGCGCGGCGTGACGGTGACGACTATGTTGTCGATGGTGAGAAGGTCTTCATCACCTCCGGCGTGCGCGCCGACTGGTTGACGGTGGCCGTGCGCACTGATCCGCAGAACAAAGGCCCGATGGGGATTTCGATGTTGATGGTGCCGGGCGATGCGGTGGGTGTGAGCCGCAGCCCGCTCAAGAAAATGGGCTGGCTGTGCTCTGACACGGCGCAGATCCGGTTTGACGGCGTGCGCGTGCCCGTTGGCAACCTGGTGGGCGAAGAGGGCTCGGGTTTCAAGATCATTCTGACCAACTTCAATGGCGAACGTTTGTCCATGTCGGCCATGGCGCTGGGTTTTGCCGAGTGTTGTTATGACGAAGCGTTGGCCTGGGCGCAGCAGCGCAAGACCTTTGGCAGCGCGCTGGTGGACCACCAGGTGATACGCCACAAGCTGATGGACATGAAGATGCGCATAGAGTCCACGCGGGCGTGGCTCAACGCCGTGTCGGCCCGCGCGGATGCCGGTGACCGGGGCGATAAATCCGCCAAGGGCGCGGAGTGGGTTGCCCAAGTCTGCCTGCTGAAAAACCACGCCACCCAAACCATGCAGTTCTGTGCCGACCAGGGGGTGCAGATTTTGGGTGGCATGGGCTTTATGCGCGGCACGGCCTGTGAGCGTATCTACCGAGAGGTCAAGGTCATGATGATTGGCGGCGGCGCCGAAGAGATCATGAAAGAGTTGGCCTCGCGTCAGCTCGGTATCTAATGGATACAGTTTGCGGGACAGACCGCAGCGAAGCAAGTTCTGTCCTCAGCTGATCAAGACCATGCCCAAATCCACGACAACCGCCGCAACACCCGATCCCATCGTCTTCGAGCCGGAGTTCCTCCAAGGCCTGACCAAAATCTTTGAAGAGTCCATCGTGTTCAACACGGTACTGGGCCTGAAAATTGCGTCTATTAAACCCGAGCAGGTCATCGCCCATATCGCGATGCGGCCCGAGCTGGTGGGCCACTACAGCTTCAACCGCCTGCACGGCGGCGTCATCAGCGCGGGGCTGGATGCAATGGGTGGCTTGGCGGTGATGGCTGCAATTGGCGCGCGCCATATGGACGAGGCACCGTTGCAGCGCCTGCACCGCTTTGGTAAGCTGGGTACGATCGATTTACGCATTGACTACCTGCGGCCCGGCATTGGGGAACGCTTCGAACTGCGCGCCGAAGTGATGCGCCTGGGCTCGCGGGTGGCATCCACCCGCATGGAGTTTTTAGGAGCTGACGGCAAACTGCTGTCTACCGGCTCAGGGGCGTATATCGTTTCCTGATACAAACGAGGGTCTACTGTTCTGACCGCCGTGTGCGGAGACCCTCAACATGTCCATCACTGTTCGCCGCGCCACCGTGCAAGACGCTGCTGCTTATGCCCGCATCATGGGAGACCCTGGCGTGTACCCGGGGCTCATGCAAATGCCCTATACGAATGAAGAGCTGTGGCGCGCGCGCCTTGCTGATAACAGCACCCCTGGCACGCTCGATCTGCATTTGGTAGCCGAGCTGGATGGCGCGCTGGTGGGTACTGCGGGCCTGCATCCGGCTGGGGTATCACAACGGCGCCGACACGCATTGACCATCGGCATTTCGGTACTGACCGAAACACAAGGCCGTGGTGTGGGCAGCGCGCTGATGGCCGCGCTCTGTGACTACTCCGATCACTGGGTTGGTGCCCTGCGTTTGGAGCTGAGCGTATACACCGACAATACGAGGGCGATTGGCCTGTACCAAAAATTTGGTTTTGTCATCGAGGGCACTATGCGGGGCTATGCCATGCGCGCCGGTCAGTTCACCGACACCCATGCCATGGCCCGCTTCCACCCCAACCCGCCGCGCATTGCGGTACCACCCCTTTGAATTAGTACGACGACATGCGCATTGCGATTTTTGGAAATTCAGGCTCTGGCAAATCCACGCTGGCCCAGGCGCTTTCTGCCACCTACGGAATGCGGGCGCTGGATCTGGACACGGTGGCATGGGAGCCCCGCAAGATTGCCGTCCCACGCGGGCAAGAGACTGCCATCCGCGATGTCACCCGGTTCTGCAAATCGCATAACGATTGGGTGGTGGAGGGCTGTTACGGCAAGTTGATAGAAGCCACGCTACCGCATGCGCCGCTGCTGCTATTCGTAGAGCCCGGCGTAGAGGCCTGCTTGGCCAACTGCCGCAGCCGCCCCTGGGAGCCGCACAAGTACGCGTCCAAACACGAACAAGACGTCAAGCTGGAGTTTTTGCTGGCGTGGGTGGCCAAGTACTACACACGCCAAGGTGATCTGTCTCTGGCGGCGCACGAAGCGTTGTTCAAGGCCTACCGCGGACCCAAACGCAAGCTGACCGCGCGGGTACAAGCCAACCGCATTGGCGAACTGGCGCAACTGGCCGAGGAGTGCATCCAATAGCCGTTGCGCGCGAACCGGACTGGGGATGCAACTATTTCTTGGCTGGTGCCACTACAGGTGCTGGCGCCGCTGCGGTGCTGCCAAAGTAGTCGGACACGGTTTTCCACTTGCCATCGGTGATTTGCGACAAGCGTGACGCATCGCTGCCCAGGCGCTTGGTGGCCGAGAAGGATTGCACGGCACCGCCAAAGAAGTCGGGCTCAATGGTCAGGCTGTCCATAACCTTGATGAAACTGTCGGTGTTCAGGTTTTTGCCCGCACGGCCGGCTGCTGTGGCAAAGCTGGTGATGATGGTGTAGCCGTAGACCGAGAACACGGTTGGGTCTTCGTTGAACTTGGTCTTGTATTTGCTAGCCCAGAACCGGATCGGTTGTGAGGCTTCATCCTGGTAGGGGTTTTGCACGGTCATGGTGGCATACAGGCCGTCCATGGCCTTGCCACCTAGCTTGTGGATCAAATCGGTGTAAGACGCGCTGGAGCCCAAAAAGACCGGGTTAAAGCCCAGCTTGCGGGCCGTACCGATGGCGCCAATGGTCTCGCGGATGATGGTACCCAGCACCACCATGTCGCAGCCGCTGGCCTGCATTTTGGAGACCTGTGACGAGAAGTCGGTAGCACCTCGCTTGTAGGACGTCTTCTCGGCAAACTCCATGTTCAGCGTCTTCAGACCGGCCTCGCCGCCTTTGAGCACTTCCAGGCCAAAGTCGTCATCCTGGTACATGGTGCACACCTTCTTAACACTCTTTTCCTTGACCAGCTTGGGCACGGCGTTGCGCATTTGGTCGAAGTAGGTGGCGGCATACGAATATTTGAGCTTGTGGAAGGGCTCATACATCTCACGCGCCGCGGTGATCGGGAAGAAGTTGATGACATTCTTCTCAAACTGCACCGGCATGGCCGCCATGTTTTGTGCCGTGCCGATGTGACCCACCATCATGAAAATCTTGTCCTGGTTTACCAGTTTTTGTGCCGCCAGAACGGCCTTCTTGGGGTCGTAGGCGGAGTCTTCGACAATGATCTTGAGCTTGCGGCCGTTGATGCCGCCTTGCTCATTGATCTCGTCCACGGCCAGCAGCATCCCCAAGCGCGCCTGCTTGCCAAAGCCGGCAATCGGGCCGGACAGATCCTGGATAGACCCCAACAAAATTTCATCCTTGCTGATACCTTGCATGGCGCCCGCCGGGGCAGCCGCCAACGCTGTTGTGGCCGAAAGTGCCAGTGTGGCGAGGGTGATGGCAGTCTTCAAATGTTGCATGGGGTGTCTCCTGTTTCAAGTCGGGGTGGGAGGTGCGTGCGTTTCTTACTTGGCGTTGTAATCGATGACGACTTTCCAGCGGCCATCTTGAATTTGCGACAGGCGCGATTCATCACTGCCCAGGCGCCGTGTGGGCGTGAACTTTAGCGGCGGTGCGCCAAACATATCGCCCGGAATCTTGGTGATCTCCATGGCGCGGATGAACTTGGATGTGCTGGGCCGGTCACCCGCATCGCGCATGGCGGTAGCAAAAATATTGACGGTGGTGTAGCCGAACACGGAGATGGTAGATGCATCTTCGTTGAACTGGGTGCGGTATTTCGTGGCCCAGCGGCGCACGGCGGGCGACGCATCATCCACGTAGGGGAACTGCGCGGTCATGGTGGCGTAGAGGCCGTCCATTCCCTTGCCGCCGATCTTGTGGATGATGTCGGTGTAGGCGGCGCTGGAGCCCAAGAAAATGGGGTTGAAGCCCATCTTGCGCGCGGTGCCAATGGCGCCAATGGTTTCGCGGATGATGGTTCCCAGTACGACCATTTCGCAGCCACTGGCCTGCATTTTGGCGACCTGGGACGAGAAGTCGGTCGCGCCGCGTTTGAAGGACGCTTTGTCGGTGAGTGTCAGTTTGACGGCTTTGAGTCCCTCTTCAGTGCCTTGTAAGACCTCTTGACCAAAGTCATCGTCTTGGTAAATCGCGCAGACCTTGGTCACGGTCTTTTGTCGAATCAGTTTGGGCAGGGAAGTGTGGATTTGCTCGTAGTAAGTGGGCAGCGTGGAAAACTTCAGGCGGTGGAAGGGCTCGTACATCGAGCGCGCTGCCGTGAGCGGGAAGAAGTTGATGATGTCCTTCTCAAACTGTATGGGCATGGCGGCTTCGTTTTGCGCCGTGCCGATGTGGCCCACCATCATGAAAATCTTGTCCTGGTTAACCAACTTCTGCGCGGCCAGAATCGCTTTCTTGGGGTCGTAGCCAGAGTCTTCGACCAGCAGCTTGATTTTGCGGCCGTTGATGCCTCCGAGCTCGTTGATTTCGTCTATTGCCATCACCATGCCGTTGCGGGCCTGCTTGCCGTAGCCCGCCAGCGGGCCAGACAAGTCCTGGATGCTGCCTATCAGAATTTCGTCTTTGCTGATGCCTTGTTGGGCACTGGCGATGCCACTGCACAGGGTCAAAGCGGTGACGGCGAGGGTGGTTTTGATTTTCATGGTTGTCGATCCGTGGTTGTGTGAAAAGGGTGGGTCTTCTTTGGTCTTATTGGTACATGGCGTCGATCTGGGCAGCGTACTTTTTCTCGACGAGCTTGCGTTTGAGTTTCATGGTGGGGGTCAACTCCTCGTCTTCGGCGGTCAGCTGGGTGGCGAGCAGAAAAAACTTCTTCAACTGCTCCACGCGCGCAAACTTGTGGTTCACGCGGTCAAGTTCCTTTTGAATCAGCGCCTGCACTGCATCGGTCTGGGTCAGGGATGCGTAGTTGCCAAAGGGCACGTCGGCATCTTGCGCAAACTTCTCTACGTTCTCCTGGTCGATCATGATGATGACGGTCAGAAATGGCCGCTTGTCACCAATCACCACCGCATCGGTGATGTAGGGAGAGAATTTGAGGTCATTTTCCAGCTCACTGGGGGTGATGTTTTTACCGCCCGCGGTGATGATGATGTCGTTCATGCGGTCCGTGATGCGGTAGTAGCCATCGGCATCGACCACGCCCACATCGCCGGTGTGCAACCAGCCGTCTTTGTCCAAGGTCTGTGCAGTCTTCTCGGGCAGGTTCAGGTAACCGGCAAACACGTTTTTGCCGCGCACCAGAATCTCGCCTGTCGCCGGGTCCAGCTTGATTTCGTTGTACGCAGCGGCCGGGCCAATTGAGCCGGGTTTCATCTTGTTGGCGGGTACACCGGTAGATGCACCGCAGGTTTCGGTCATGCCCCAGACTTCGAGCATGGGGACGCCCAACGCCAGGTACCAGCGCACCAGATCGGGCGAAATGGGCGCTGCGCCGGTTACCAAAAAACGCGCACGGTGGATGCCGATGAGCTTACGCACGTTGTTCAGCACCAGCCATTGGGCCAGCGTGAACTGGAGCTTGAGCCAACTGCTGACGGGCTGACCCGCCAGCACCTTGTCGGCGATGGCCGTGCCCACGCCGATGCCCCAGGCATATGCAGCCTGCTGAACCCAGCCTGCTTCTTTGAGCGAGATCATCACGCCGGAGTAAAACTTCTCCCACACGCGCGGCACGGCGGTGAAAACCGTGGGTGCAATCTCTCGCACATTCTCGGGGATGGTCTCGGGGTTTTCGACAAAGTTGAGCTTGGCGCCGGTGTACATGGCAAAGTATTCGCCCCCCATGCGTTCGGCAATATGGCACAGCGGCAGAAAACACATGCGCTCATCACGCGCGTCTTGCGCCACCAGCGTGTTGTAGCCATGCAGCGTAAACACCAGGCCCTGGTGCAGATGCATGGCGCCTTTGGGTTTGCCGGTGGTGCCCGAGGTGTAGACCAGAATGGCCAGATCAGTCGGTTTGCATGCGGCTACACGCCTTTCGACCGCGCCCGGGTTCTTGTCCAGGTAGTCATGCCCAATGGCGCGCAGCGTGTCGAGGCTAATGACGCCAGGGTCGTTCAGATCGCGCAGGCCTTCCATATCAAACACCACAATCTTGCGCAGGCCCGGCAGTTGTGCGCGCACCTCCAGCGCCTTGTCCAGTTGTTCGTCGTCTTCGACAAACAGAACCGTGGTGCGGGAGTCCGCGCACAGGTACTGCACTTGCGACGGCGCATCGGTGGGGTAGATGCCATTGGACACGCCACCGGCCGACAACACGGCCAGATCCGCAAACACCCATTCGACGACGGTGTTGGCCAGGATGGACGCGCAGTCGCCCTTGGCAAATCCGAGGCTCAACAGGCCACCGGCGATCTCACGCACCGCCTCCGCTGTCTGGGTCCAGGTCCAACTGCGCCACAGGCCCAGGTGTTTTTGCCGCATCCAGACGGTTGGGCCGCGTTGGGCCACGCCGTTCCAAAACAAGGCGGGTATGGTGTCGCCTTGCAACACAATTTCGTTGCAGGGCTGAATGTTGGATGTATCCCAGAGTTGGCTCATGCAAGTATCCTAATAATTTGCCGCTGGGCCGCCCCAAGGCAAATTGGGCCCCCCTGGGGGGCAGCGACCCGCGTAGCGGTGGAGCGTGGGGGTCACATTCATCTCCAGGTCTTCTTTTTCTTCCAGCGCCGCTCGCCGCGCACACCGTCTTCCTTCAGGCCCAGGTAGAACTCCTTGATGTCGTCCTTTTCCCGCAGGTGGGCGCAGGTGTCTTCCATGACGATACGGCCGTTCTCCAGCACATAGCCGTAGTCAGACGCGTTGAGCGCCATGTTGGCGTTTTGCTCCACCAGCAAAATCGTGGTGCCGCGCTCGCGGTTGATACGCACAACGATCTCAAAAATTTCTTTGGTGAGCTTCGGTGAAAGACCCAGGCTGGGCTCATCCAGCAAAATCAAATCGGGGTTGGCCATCAAGGCGCGCGAGATGGCCAGCATCTGCTGTTGCCCACCCGAGAGCAGGCCGGCGGCTTGTGTCGCACGCTCACGCAAAATAGGGAAATAGGTGAATACGGTCTCCATGTCGCGCGCCACACCGTCGCGGTCTGAGCGTGTGTAGGCACCCATCTGCAGGTTGTCGCGCACGCTGAGCAGAGGAAAGACTTCGCGGCCTTCGGGCACGTGACTCAAGCCCTGTTGCACGATGTTGGCCGGGTCTTGCGCGGTAATGTCTTCGCCCTTGAATTCGATGGAGCCTTTGCGCGGGTCGATGATGCCGGAGATGGTTTTCAGGATTGTGGTTTTGCCCGCGCCGTTGGACCCCAGCACGGTGGCAATCTCGCTGCGGCGCACCTGCAGGCTGACGCCGCGTATCGCCTTGATGGGGCCGTAGGCACTTTCGACGTTGTTCAACTTCAACACCGGCATATCGCTGATGGCGGGTGGCAATGTGCTCATGTGGCCCCCGCAGTACAGGTTTGGCCCGAGGCCTTGCGGCGCAGCGACGACACATCGTCTACTGAGCCCAGATAGGCTTCAATCACGCCGGGGTCGTTTTGCACCTCGCGCGGCGTACCCATGGCCAGCATTTCGCCCTGGTTCATGGCCAGCACGCGGTCCGACACCTTGGACACCAAAGACATGTCATGCTCCACCATCAACACGGTGATGCCCAACTCATGCTTGATGTCCTGTATCCAGAAGGCCATGTCATCGGTCTCTTCCA
>NZ_JANXUQ010000099.1 GCF_025356155.1 Rhodoferax sp.
GCTCCACGGTGCCAAAGCGCTGGCTGTACAACTGCCGCCCCTTGGGTGAATCAATGGCTTGGCGCATGCGCTCACTGGGGTTCGTGTCGTCTTTGGACTTGGGCTCGAATCGGGTGACTTGGCGGCCCCGACCATCGTTGGCTTTCATTGGGCCTTTTAGGCATTGTTTGCTCAGTGCGCAGGCGTTGCAGTCCAGCGCTTTGGCGGTGTAGGTCTGGTAGTGCAAGCCTCGTGCCGTGGTGTTGATGGTTCCAGGGCTGGTCATGACCTGGCCCGCCGGGCAGGTAGCCGTGTTGTTGTCGTTGAACGTGAAGTCCTTGGGGCCAAAGCGTTTGACTTTCTTCTCCTTCCCGGTGGCCTTCTTCTCTGACAGTGGGTCGGGCTTGCCTTTGTACTTGTCTTGTTCTGCAAAGCGCTCATCGCGGTATCGCATCTGGTTGTCAGCCACCATCGCGGGGATGCCTTGTTCCATCAGGTGCGCGATGTTGGCATCGCTGTGGTACCCGGCATCTGCGGTAACCAATGTTTGCGGTGTGCGATAAGGGCTTGCCTGCGCAATCATGGGCAGCAGCATGGCCTGCTCAGAGCCCGAGCCAATGACATCGGCTGCAATGATGACTTGGTGGGTGCTGTCCACCGCAGCTTGCGCCGAATAGCCTTGGATGACGCCTTTGCTGGTGGCCATCTTGGCGCTTTGGGGGTCGGTGACGTTGGATTTGAGTTCCTTGCCTTTGCTACCCCTGCGCTTGGGTGTGGTGGCCAGAAATTCCCGGGTGCGGGCTGCTTCTTTGCGCAGGGCTTCCAACTGGGCTTGGCGTTTAGGCTCCAGTGCTTCGGTGGCTCCTTGTTTGTCTTGGGCCTGGTGTAGGGCCAGGATCTTGTCGGCGGCTTTGTCCAGCCGTTCTGCGCGGTGACGCAGTTCCTCATGGGTTCCGCTGCGCTCTTTGCTGGCATTGCTGGGGAGCTTGACGCCGTCGATGGCGAACATGTGACGCCCGATCAGGCCCTGGGCATCACACGTCATCAATACTTGGCTGAACAAGGGTTTGATCTGGCTACTTAAGGACGTGACGAACTTGGCGACGTGGGTGTGGCTGGGCTGGCTGTCGCCACTGATGGCGATGAACTGGACGTTGCGCTGGCATGCCTGTTCGATGGTTCGGCTGGAGATCAGGCCCTGGCTGTAGGCCAACAGTACGATCTTGAGCATGACGCGTGGATCGTAGGCACTGGCGCCGACTTCGTCGTTCTTAAACTTGGCATCCAAGGGCTTGAGGTCGAGTTCGTGGTCGACCAGGTAGTTCAGCGCGAAGGCAAAGCTGCCGGGAATGATTTGTTCGGACAAGACCACCGGGAGCAGGAGGCTGTTGTGGTCTTGGGGTTTGTAGCGGGCCATGGTGCGATCTCCTTGGCAGAAAGTCACGCAATGGTCGTGCCAGAAGAGGTTTTTTTACAGCCTCAACGTTTGAGATGAGAGGCATGATCCGGCTTGCCGGGGCATGTCCTCTCGATTGAAGGGTTGGACGAAGCCGCTACGCGGAGTGGACCCCCAGTCGGTGAATTCGTAAGCTGTAGGCACATGCCTCCATTGTGGAGCATGTTGACATCAACTTACTTGGAGTTTGCCCATGTTCACTTACCCCGGCGGGTTCGACCCGAGCGCGTATCCTGAGCCCTTTGCCAGCAGGTACCGCACCCACTTGCAGCACCTCAAGCTCAAAGGCCTTCAGCCCAAAACCATCGATGCCTATGCCCGCACCATCCGGCGCATGGGTGACTATTTTGACCACCAGATCGACAACCTCTCGAGCACTCAGCTGACCGACTACTTCCACGATCTTGTTGCCTCGCATTCCTGGAGCGCCGTCAAGATCGATTTGTATGGCTTCAAGTTCTACACCCTGCATGTACTGCGCAAGCCCTGGGCCATGCCCAACTTCATCAAACCACCCAAGGTTTCACGTCTGCCCGATATTGTCACCGTCGAGGAGGCGCAGGCGCTCTTTGCTGCAACCCACACCCTGAGCTACCGGGTGTTCTATTTCACGCTGTACAGCATGGGCTTGCGCCTCTCCGAAGGCCTGGCCTTGAAGGTGGCCGACATTGATGCGGTGCGCCATCGGGTGCATATCCGCGACTCCAAAGGCAACCGGGACCGCTTTGTGCCCTTGCCCGAGGCCACTTTGGATGTCTTGCGACGATTCTGGCAAACCCACCAAAACCCTGAGCTGCTGTTTCCCAACCGCCATGGCGGCTTGGCCGGTGCCAAGAGCGCTCGCACACCGCTGGACCGTGGCGGGGTGCAAAAGACCTTGCATCAAGTAGCCGTCTCCTGCGGGCTAAAAAAAAGATCACCCCACACAGTCTTCGCCACAGCTATGCAACCCACCTGATCGAGTCCGGCGTTGACCTGCTGGAAGTGCAAAAGATTCTGGGCCACTACAGCATTCTGACCACCGCCCGTTATACCCACCTGACCAGCCACACCAACGACCAGATGAGTGTTCGCATTGAAGCCTTGATGAGCCGCTTCAATATCGATTGGGGGGTAGTCAAATGATCGCGCTCTCCACCCTCATTGAGCACTTTGGGCAAGCCTTCCTGGTGCAGCACGGCACCAACGCGCTGCCCAGTCAGCGCCAGGCCTTGAATGCCATGAAGCACTGCCGCTCCAGCTTGGGGCCTGGCATGTTGGCCCAGTGTGGCGACTGCGGGGTGACGCGCGTGGTGCCGCATTCCTGTGGGCACCGCAATTGCCCGCACTGCCAGCACTTTGAGAGCCAGCGCTGGATTGAGCGTCAAACCCAAGCACTGGTGCCGGGGAGCTATTTCCTGATCACCTTCACCTTGCCTGCTGAGCTACGAGCGCTGGTTTGGCAGCATCAGCGCTTGCTCTATGCCGCCTTGATGGATTGCGCCTGGGCGACGCTGCGTACCTTCAGCTACAACCACCGGCAGTTACAGGGTAGCCCAGGTGCGGTGGCGGTGCTGCACACGCATTCGCGCCGCCTGGAGTTTCACCCCCATGTGCATCTGGCGATGCCGGCGGCGGCGCTGGATGCCGATAAGGACTTGTGGCGTTCATTGCGCAAGAGCGCCAAGGGCGACGGCTATTTGTTCAACCACAAGGCATTGGCCAAGGTGTTTCGGGCCAAGTTCCTGGCTGCCGTGGCTGAAGTGGGTTTGCAGTTGCCTCCCAACTTGCCCGATGCGTGGGTGGTGGACTGCAAGAGTGTGGGCGACGGGCAGAAGGCGCTGGTGTATCTGGGGCGCTACTTGTACCGGGGGGTGATTCAGGAGCGCGACATCTTGCGTTGCGAGGACGGCCAAGTCACCTACCGTTGGCGTGACAGCAAGACCGGAAAACCCGCGCAGCGCAGCGTGAGTGGGGTCGAATTCCTGCGCCTGGTGCTGCAGCACGTGTTGCCCAAGGGCTTTCGGCGTGCGCGCAACTATGGGTTTTTGCATCCCAACAGCAAGCGGCTGATCGCCTTGCTGCGCCTGCTGGTGTTCAGGTCCTGTGGCAAGGCTCCAGCTGAGGCGGCACAAACAACCAAATCTGAACGGCCCAAGCTGCTTTGTCGATGCTGTGGAGCTGCCATGGCTATCGTGCGCCGACGCATCTTGCCGGAGATCGCGCTACTGATTACGCCACCTCTGCAGTGCAACCGCGAGGGCTTTGCGGCCAGCTAAACGCGAGCATTCAAACCAGCGCATCAGTGCCCAATGGGTGCTGTGGCTGGGCTCGGCCAAAATCAGCACAACACGGCTGATTGGCTCCCGCTAAGTGCCCTATCTGGGACGCGCACCATTGCAATGATGGGCGCAAATCATCGCCACTGCCGGGCTTGGCTCACCCAAGATCCCTTGCAGGCGATGGGGCGCAAAAGATAATTTCAGAAAGAGGTCGATACGGGCCGGGCTCGTCCAACAACCGGTTCAGATCGTGGCAAGCACGATCTAACCTTGCTCGTTAGGC
>NZ_JANXUQ010000134.1 GCF_025356155.1 Rhodoferax sp.
GTGAAAGCGGACGTCAACAAGGATGGCAAGCTGAGCAAGTTAGAAGCCGAAGACGTGCCCGGTTTGGTCGCCATGTTTGAAACCTTCGATGCGGACGGTGATAATTTTGTCTCGCGTACGGAGTTCGACAGGGCGATTCAGTAGTTGAGAAATCCGTCAGACCGAATTCGCCAGCACGCGAACTAACGCGTCGGGCACCATTAGTTTGCGGGGCGCGGGCGCTGGTTTCGTATGGGAAGACGGTATTGAGTCAGGGCGACCTTTCCCGCCCGCCCATTGGGCTATATCGCTCCCAGCGCGTGCAGCAAAGCGCGGTTCACCCCATCAGCCGACATGTTGTGCGCAACGCATACCTTACGAATCATGCGGGTGTTGCTGGATTCCATCGCGCTGGCCACTTCCAGCCACGGCGCATAGGGCCCGGTCTGGCCGACGACGGCCGATACAATGCGGCCTGACAGCGGCAGGCGGTGGATGGCAGCACCTATGGGTTCGCCCAGCAGCAAATCGAGCTGCGAAAAGATTCCGCACTGGAACACTTCACGCCGCAATTCGTCCTCTGCGCCGGCGTCGGCCAGGCGCTCCATGATGCGCGCGCGCAGCACCATTGCAAAACGAATCGGGTCCAGGTTGGGGTCGATGCTGGCGTGGGGGATTTGCTCCATCAACCAGGCGCGTAGCTTGGTGTAGCCGATCACCATCAGGCCCTGGCGCACGCTGTGCACCTCGCTGCGCGCGCCCAAGTGGGCGGAGTTGGCATAGCGCAAAAAACGGTAGACCAGCAGGGGTTCGTCACCCATGCGGTGCCCCAGCACTTCCAATGATTCGTCGTCTTCAATCGCCTTGATCAGCGCGCGCAGCAATTGGCGCGATGGCTGAATCTGGCGAAAGCGGTAGGCATGCAAAATTTCTTCTGCCGGCCAACCCGCAACGGCCCAGACTCCCTGGCGGTCCAGCGCATGCTCCAGCAAAGCCTGGCTGGCAAGGCCTTCGTACATGCTGCCGGCTACGACCGGGCTTTGCATGGTCTGCGGTGCGCCCACGCCGCCATCCTGGTGTTGGCGCAGGGACACGCGTAATGCGCCCAATACTTCATGTGGCGTCAGCGCGCGCAGGGTTTTATGGAACAGGTCTACAGTGCTGGCATCAGGGGCTTGACCCGCGTCACCACTCCATACCATGGGCAATCCGCGCGCACGGGCTTTGCGCACCCGCCCTGCCATTAGCGCGTCGGATAGCTGGTGGTCTGGTACCTCGACCCAAACGCCGCGCGCGGGAGCATGGTCCAGCAAGCCACCCAACAGAGAGGGATCGCGCACGTTGAGCAAGAGTGTGGGGGCCGACTCGGGCCACAACTCGGTGATGGCGGACACCAGGTGGTGGGCATCGACCGCGCTGCGGCTGTCGGCTTCTACAAAAAGCCGTACACCGCAGCAGCGGCGCTTCTGGTTCCAGATCAGCTCATAGCCGAGGGTGACGCTACCGAGAACCGATGGAGTCATGCAGCTAACAGGCGTTGCGTGCCTGCCTCAGCTGATGTAGTTGAACAGCGACAGCTTTTGCACCTGGGCATACGATTGCAGGGCCGCCTGGTAGCCGGTCTGCTGGTTCTGGAAATCTGACACACCTTTGACCATGTCCAGGTCTTCCGCGCGGGAGCGCGCGCCTTCGAGTTGAATGCTGCGCTTGGACTGATTGTCGGTAATCCGATCGGCGCGGTTGAGCAGATCACCGGCTTGCCCGCGCACCGCCGCCATGCGCGACATGCCGATATCGAGGTTGTTCAATGCCTGGCTGACCGCTTGGGTTGCCGCATTGTTATTGGTAGCGCCTTTAATGTTCTTGATGGCGTCGTCGAGCACGCTGAAAACGCTGGGGCGTTCGCCAATGGTGAGGGTATCGCCAACGGCGGGCGTCCCGGTGATTGAGAAAGACAGGCCGGGAATGCCGGTAATGGGGCCTGGCGAATTGCTGGGGTAGCTGATGGTGACCGCACCGGGGGCTGGGAGCGTCACAGACGGCGTTTCCGCAATACTGTAGGTCAACGTCGTGGTACCCGGAACCGTAATGGTGTCTACCGCTGTGATGCCTATGGTGTAGACGGGGTAGGGCACACCGGGTGCGGGGAGGGTCGCCGCGCTCGCCGTCGCCGTCGCGGCCACGGTCGCTTGGTTGGTGATGACCACGTTGTCCGTCGTCAGCGTGCGGTTCGTTGGAATGTTGCTGACGGAGACGTTGAAAACGGCATCCCGTGCTGGCTGGTGCATGAATGCGCTGTCCCCGTCTAGTGCAAAGGGGATCGAGACTTCCGAGCTGGCGAGTTGCCCCGGAAGGCCATTGAATGTGTAGTCGGGTGCGGCGGCCAGGGGTCCTACGAAAGGGGTCAAAGCGCTGGCCAATGCGCCAAACAGGGGCTGGCCGTTGGTGTCCTTGCGATTTGCCAGTGCAAAAATCTCGTCACGCAGGCCTTGGAGCTCTCCTGCAATGGTTGTGCGATCCGCAGACGTATTTACACCACTGCCAGCATTTACTACCAACTCCCGGAAACGCTGCATTGCAGAGGCGACGTCACCCAAAGTGCCTTCCGCTTGGGTGATGGAGTCGCGTTGCGCGTCCAGTGCGCGCTGGTCCGTTTGTATTCTGCTGATGCGGGTCATCGCGCGTTCCGCTTGGGCTGCGGCGGTTGGGTCGTCGCTGGCCGTGTTGACGCGCTTGCCAGAGGTCAGTTGCTCTTGCAGGTTGCTCAGCGCGGTTTGGCGCTCGAGAAGATTGCTGCGCGCTGTGTCGTAGGTGTTGGCGGTGCCCAAGCGTGAAAAGGAAGTGGTTGACATGTTGTGCTCTCCTGCCGTGGCTGAACTAGCGGCTCAGCCCCTGAATGAGGGTATCGAAAATATTTTGCGAGATCTGGATCATCTTGGCCGAAGCTTGGTAGGCCTGCTGGAACTGCAGAAGCTTGGCGGCTTCCTCATCCAGGTTGACACCAGACACTCCAGTGCGGGCCTTTTCCAGATTGGCGGCGATGTTGGTCGAAGTATCGGCGGCGTAGTTGGCGCTTTGCCCGCGGATGCCAATTTGTGCAATGAGTCCTGCGTACCCGTCGGTCAATGCCGCTCCATCAAATAATGGCATGTCGCGCAGGTTCATCATGGCGTTGGCGTTGCCGGCGTTTAGCTTAAGGTTGATGGTGCCCGCTGCGGCCAGCACTTTGCTGTTACTAACCGTAACGGTGTCGCCGGCCTTTGGTGATCCCTGCAGCGTCAGGGACCACTGCGACAGAGGATTGGTCGGTGGTGTTGTTCCCTCGATGGGCGTGCCTGGGGTGTAAACAAAGGTGGTTGCGTTTGGAACGGGTAATTCGTCGCTGCGCGTAAAGGTGTTGCTACCGGTGAATGTCAAGGTAACCGGGGCCAATGCTGGAGGGTTGCTGCGTGCCAGCAACGATGTTTGCTGCAGACTCCCCGTATTGGCGGGCCCCATTTGTCCGACTATCGGGCTGGCAACAGCCAAGGCACTTGGAGTGGAAAACTGGCGCTGAATGGTGCTCGCCGACGTGCTGAAGGGTTTGAGCAAGAACCTGTCGCCGGCGGCGGCGACACCCGCACTCTTGGTAATGTTGATGCCGTCAAGAACGACCGGGTTAGTGACTGCGAAATCAAAAGCGGTGACCACGCCATCGGACTTGCGCGTAATGGATCCGGTCGTTGCAGACGTGAAGTTGACTGCATAGTCGGACGCCGTGAACTTGGTCGGGTCATTGATCGACAGGCTCAAGCCGGTCGCTCCCACGTTCAGCGTCGAGGGCGCAGTGGGTGTCAAGACGTTTTGGTTGCTGAATGTCGTCGGAGAAAAGATATTGCCGCCCACGTTGCCATTGAGGTCCAGGCCCAACGCGTGCTGAGTGTTCATCTCCGTGCTCACGGACATGGTCAGGCGACCTAGCAAATTGCGACCCTCCACCAAGTCAGTGTTCTGGAAACGCAGCAAACCGGGTACTTCGCCGCCGCCCAGCGTGTTCTCGTCCAGCAGAATTTGCTGTCCGTTGCGATTGAGCGCCAACTTGTTGCTGGTCAAACCACCAAAATCCTGCACCAACGAAACGGGTGAAGCCGTTGAGCCCAACACCAGTGCCTGGCTGCCACCAATGAAAATGCCCACCGTGCCATCGGTGGCAGGGATGGATGTAGTTTGCACATACTGGTTAAGATTGCGCACCAACTGATCCCGGCGGTCCAATAAATCATTGGGAGGCTGGCCACTGCCGTTGGCGCGAGATATCTGTGTATTGACGTCTGCAATGCTTTGTGCAAGACTGTTGATGCTGGTGACCCTCTGGCTAAGCTCTTGCGAGACACCCGTTTGCAGGTCATCCAGCCGCTGCGAGGCAGACCGCATTCTGGCTGCGGTTTCGTCGACCCGGGTCAAAGCCACCGTGCGGGCCGTTAGGTCCGTGGGGGCACTGGCAACGTCTGAAAATGCGTTGAGCATGTCGCTGATCGATGCGCCCAGTCCGCTCGCTCCCCCATTGAAAAGTCCTTCAAGTTGTTTGATGTAGTCTGCCCGCACGGTGTCGGCGGATTGCGTGGAGCTTGCCATAGTGGACTGGCGGGTGAGGAACTCGCTGAAGTTTCGTTTGATGGTCTCTACACTAACGCCCTTGCCGATGTAGCCCCCACCGGTGAATTGTCCTTCAACGGTTTGAAATACTACCGTCTGACGTGAATAGCCTGCCGTGTTGACATTGGCAATATTGTTGCCGGCAGTCTGCAATGCGACCTGGTTGGCCTGCAATGCCTGGGTTCCAATGTTGAGGATACTCATATGACGCTTTCTCTAGGCCTGCGCGCGCCGGATTTGCAGCGTGGTGTTGATGGCGCGGCTGAGTTTGGCGGCGTAGTTCGGGTCCGTCGCGTAGCCCGCTTGTTGCAGGCCACTGGCAAAAGATTGGGCCGTGCCCCCGGTCTGGCTCATGGCCTTGGCCTTGGCGTAACGTGGGCTCTCGGTAATCATGCGCGCATAGTCCTTGAAAGCGTCCGCATACGTGTCATAAGCGCGGAACTTAGCCAATTTCTTGGTGGCCACACCGTCGACAAACTCGGTGGTGGTTACTTCGGCCACTTTGCCGGTCCAACCTGCACCGGCCTTAATACCAAAAAGATTATGCGACGAAGCGCCACCCTTGTGTTTGATTTCGAATTTACCCCAGCCCGTTTCATGCCCGGCTTGGCCCAGCATAAAGCTGGCGGGTATGCCGGTGGCCTTTTCCACTTCGCCGGCCACATCCGAGTGCTGTTGCACAAAGTTGGATTGGCCTTCGGTCGGGGCACGCGCTGTTTTGCCGACGGCCGATGTAGACGGGGCGGATGTGGTAGCTGCTTTCGTGAATTTGGTGGTGCCGACCGGGCTGGCGCTTTGCCCCGCTGCGCCCGCGGTGGCGTCCTTGGTAGTGCCCGCCATTTGGCGGGTCAATTGAAGCGCAATCATGTCGGACAAACCACCGGGCTGGCCGGACATTTGCACGGCAAACTGCTGGTCCAGCAAATCGGTGCCGAGGTCGCCGCCTGCGCTGTCCAGCATGCCAGACTTCATCGTGGCTTCGCGCATGCTTTTAATCAGCTCGCGCATAAACAGGGATTCGAATTGTTTGGCAGTTTCCTTGATGGAGGCGGGGGTGTTTTTGCCGGCTTCCATCTTCAGGTTGCCCAGCGACTGGGCGTCCGCCGCCAGCGACTGAGCGTTTGATGGAGAAATGGATCCGTAGCCCATGTTAGATGACCTCCAGCTCCGCGTTCAAGGCACCTGCCGACTTGATGGCTTGCAGAATAGCCAATAGGTCCTGAGGTGTTGCGCCTAGCGAATTGAGCGCCTTCACCACATCGGCCAATTGGGCCGCTGCGGGTAGTTGAATCAGCTTGCCCGCATCTTGTTTGATCTCGATGGTGGACTTCTCGGCAACCACGGTTTGACCACCGGTGGACAGCGCGTTGGGCTGGCTGATGACCGGTGTGGATGAAATGCTGATGGACAGGTTGCCGTGCGCAATGGCGCAGGCGCCCAGAGATACGGCCTGGTTCAGCACGATGGAGCCTGTGCGTGCGTTGATGATGACCTTGGCTGCGGCGACCGAGTTTTGCACCGGCAGTTCTTCCATCTCCGCTAAAAAGTTGATACGGTCATTTGCATTCATGGGGGCCTTGACCTGTATGGTGCGGCCGTCCAGTGCTTGCGCCACCCCGGGACCAAACTGGGTGTTGATGGCCGAGGCGACCTTGCGGGCGGTTTGGAAATCGGATGCGTTCAAGCTCAAATTGATCGTGGAGCCCTCTTGCAGTGCGGTTGGCACTACACGCTCGACCTGGGCGCCATCGGGGATGCGGCCTGCACTGAGGTGGTTGACGGTGACCTTGCTGCCGCCGGCCGCAGCTCCGGCACCGGCCACGATCAGGTTGCCTTGCGCCAGCGCATAGATTTCGCCATCAGCACCCTTGAGGGGGGACGCAATCAGCGTTCCGCCCTTTAAAGATTTGGCGTTACCGACCGAAGATACATTGACATCCAGCATTTGGCCGGGGCGGGCAAACGGTGGCAGTTGGGCGGTGACCAGCACGGCGGCCACGTTTTTCATCTGCAACTGGGCCAGTGTGGTAGCTGTCAGCGAGATGCCGAGTTGTTGCAGATAGTTGCTCAGGCCCTGGGTGGTGTAGGGCATTTGCGTGGTTTGGTCGCCGGTGCCGTCCAGGCCCACGACCAAGCCAAAGCCGGTTAGCTGGTTGCTGCGAACCCCTTCGACGCTAGCGACTTCTTTGATGCGCATGGCATGGGCCACGCTGACGGTTCCCAGCAGTGCTGCCATGCAAAGGGTGAGGCACGCCTGGCCCAACAGCTTGAGGCTAGCGGTTTTTGCCAGTGTGTTCCAGTGTGTCATGTGCGGAGTTGGTTAGTGGGCAGACCTGGGTGGATCTGTTACCCCTCGGCACTATTCTGGATAACTTTAGAAAGGCTGAAAGCTCAAAAAGAACCTGGAAAGCCAGCCAACTGTTTGTGCCTCGCCCTGTGCACCGCGGCCACGGGACTCGACCCGCACATTGGCGACTTGGGTGGAGCTGATGACGCTGCCTGGCTGTACCAAGCGTGGGTCTACGGTGCCGGAGAAGCGCAGCACATCCACATTCTGGTTCACGCCGATCTGCTTTTCGCCGGTGACCACCAGGTGGCCGTTGGGCAGCACTTCGACCACGGTGACGGTGATGGCCCCCGAGAAAGTGTTGGCGCTTTCGGTGCCGCCCTTGCCCGAAAAGTCGTTGCTGGAGGTGGCGCCGATGCCGAACTTGTCGAGCAGCGGGGTCTTCAGGAAGGGAATGCCGGTGATGCCCGCGGCTTCGGCGGCGGTGCGGTTCACGGTGCTGGTCGATTTTTGGCTGGCGCTGACGTTCTCCACGATCTGGATGGTCAGGTTGTCGCCCACCAGACGCGGGCGGCGGTCTTCAAACACCGGGCGGTAGGCGGCCGAGGCAAACAGGCTGCCGGTGGGTCGGGCGTTGGTGGCCACCACGGTGGGTGGCAATTGGCGGGGCCCGGTGGATTCGGCGAAATCCACCTTGGGCGCGGGTGCCAGGGTTTCGCAGCCGCTGAGCAGGCCCAGAAGGCAAAGCCCTGCGACGGCAGCAGCAGTGGTGGCGATGCGCATCTTGGCTCTCCTACAGCTGGGCCAGCTTTTGCAGCATTTGGTCCGAGGTCTGCACGGCCTTGGAATTCATCTCGTAGGCGCGCTGGGTCTGGATCA
>NZ_JANXUQ010000154.1 GCF_025356155.1 Rhodoferax sp.
ATGGTGCCGATACTTTCTTCACAATCCGCTCGTACTTGGCAACCATGCACAAGCAAAAGGGTAATTTGTTTGAGTGCTTGGTCAGCGTGTTTAACCGCCAAACGATTCAACCATGCTTTGCCGGGTAAGCTGAGTAGTTACAGTTTATTTGGTTAAATCGGCCTCTAGCCCTCGTGGAATATGCATAGTCTGCTACAAAATATGTAGCTAATCGAGTGCGGCGGCGTCCCAAGGCCTACTCTGGTGGGGGCGAGCCCCAGAGCCGCTTCAGTCTTTGGGGCTGAAGACCAGGGTCAAAGCTGGGGGAACGCGACCATCCACATCGTGCGGCAAGACCTCGGTTTTGTCGATGGCATTCAGCACCGCGTCATCCCAGGATTTCACGCCGCTGGACTTGACCAATTTGCGGCTGATGATGGTGCCGTCCGGCGATGTTCGCACTTCCACCTCCGCCGTCGGGTTGCCAGCTACCGACTCGGTGTAGGTGATGTTGGGCTTGATACGCGCCCGTATACGCCCAGCGTAGCTGGCCGATGGACCTGACGACTGCTTGGCCAATCCACTGGCATTGGCATCACCGAAGCCCGTTGCCTGGTTGGCCATACGGTTCATGCGTTCAATCTGCTGCTTGCGTAACTCGGCTATTTTTTTGGCATCCGCATCGGTCTTCGCAGATTGCGTTTTTTGCTGCTCCAACTGCAGTTTCTTGTCGCGGGCCAGCTTTTCGCGTTGCTCGGATTCACGCGCTTCTTTCTCGTCTTTGAGCTTCTTGGCTTTAAGCGCCGCGTCCTTCTGGCGCTTTTCCAGCTCCAGGCGGTCACGCTCCTTTTCCCGTTCCTTGTCCTTTTGCTGCCTCGCTTTCTCCTTTTCCTTAGCAATAGCAATAGCAATGCTGGGGTCTGGTACCACAGGCGTTGGGACCACTGGGGGCGGGGTTACGACAACCTCTCTAACCACCACAGGCGGCTCATCGGGCTCCACGGGCGGGGGGGGCGCTACGGGGTCCGGCGGCTTGGGTGCCGCCTGTACCGGCAATGCCGACCATAGCTCGGCTTCTACCGTAACGGGCGTGGGGTCACGTTTCCATTGCACGCCCAGAGACAGCACTGCCAGCAGCAACGCGTGGGCAACAATGGCCAATGCCATCGCCCGCACCAAACCGGGTGTAGGCGGTGGAGCGAACTCCATGCGGGCTTGGTCGGCGTTCAAGGATGGGGCTGCACAGTAAGGTTCGCAAGGCGCTGTCAGTTGGCGAGTTGTACGGACAAGCCAACCCGTTGAATGCCGGCGCGCTGCAGCGTGTCCATGACCTTGACCACGCTTTCGTACTTGACGTTCTTGTCCGCACTGATGACCACGGCGGAGCTGGTTGCTGTGCCGCCCGTGGCGGCGGCGCCTTGCGCGCTTTTAACGGTGTAGGCCAGGTCTTTAAGCGTCAGTGCCGTGGTCTTGTCCTTGATCTTCATTTCCAGGCTGTCGTTCTTGCCCAGCACGATCTGGATGATTTGGTCCGGCTGGCGCGAAGCCTTGCCCACGCTGGGCAGGTCAATCATGCTGGGCGTGATAAGGGGTGCCGTCACCATGAAGATGATCAGCAGCACCAGCATCACATCGATGAAGGGCACCATATTGATCTCGCTTATGGTGCGTCGGCCACGGCCGCGGTGAGAGACGGCGGGCATGGCTCTTAGCGCGCCGTAGCGGTGGCGGGTTGCGCGCCCACGTTGCGCTGCAGGATGTTGGAGAACTCTTCGATGAATGTTTCTTGCTGTGTCGCAATGCGGTCAATGTCGCGGGCGAACCGGTTATAGGCCACAACAGCAGGGATGGCGGCAAACAAGCCAATGGCGGTGGCTACTAGCGCTTCGGCAATGCCGGGCGCCACAGTAGCCAAGGTGACCTGGGTCAATGCCGCCAGGCCCACGAAGGCGTGCATGATGCCCCACACCGTACCAAACAGACCGACATACGGAGATACCGAGCCCACCGACGCCAGGAAGGAAAGGTTGGTCTCAACAACGTCCAGTTCACGCTGGAAGCTGGCACGCATGGCGCGCCGTGCGCCGTCCATCAATGTGCCAACATCCGTAATGCGGCGTTCACGCAGTTTTTGAAATTCGCGCATGCCGCTGGCGAATATGCGTTCCATGGGGCCGCCTTTGCCAGCGTGTTTGGATGCGTCGGCAAACAGGTCGTTGAGGCTCGCACCGGACCAGAACTCGCGCTCGAAAGCCTCATTCAACGATTTGACACGGTTTAACGCAAAGTATTTGCGGAAGATGGCGGCCCAGCTGGTAATCGACACCACCATCAACAGCAGCATCACCGCCTGGACCACGATACTGGCGTTGAGCACCAGATGGAGAATGGATAAGTCTTGGTTCATTGCGTGGATTCAG
>NZ_JANXUQ010000016.1 GCF_025356155.1 Rhodoferax sp.
GAATGCAGAGCGACGGTAGCGACTGGCCAACCACATCTGAAAGATGGCGCGGTTTTCCTGCGACAGATGCGCATTGGGGCGAGGGATAAATTCGTTCAGCGCAAGCTTGGCGACATAGACCTTGGCAGTCGCCTCGAACTCGGTCCAGAAAACGGCAGCGCCCGCAAACTCGACATGGAGCTTGCGAGCGTTCTTAGCGTGAGTGCAGTTGCCATCTCTGTCCACGACCAGACGACCAATGACCACCTCCACGGCAGGCTCCCCTTCGGGAGTTTGGGCTAGGTCGCAGTCGTGGCTGGCCACGATGACGAGCGTCTGGTCAAGCGCCGACGCGTGATGAAGCCCTAATGCTTCAATCGCGTCATCGCCCAACAGATGCCCTTGGCGCCATGGGGTGTCACGATTCCACTCCGCCACGTCTTACCTTCACACTTGGTCGTTGGGCGCAGGAAGGTCGAAGTCAGCGCTAGCGTGCGTCTTCGCCCGATTCGCGAACCGTACATTCATACGTTCGCGCTGGATCGCCTCGCGTTTATGAAGCTGTATCAGCATCAGGGCTGCCGCCCTAGCGGACTCACCCGCCTGCGCAACCTGCATCAGCGTCCGGCCGTTGGCGAACTTGCGCTTGAGTAGAGCTGAATTGATACTCACACCTTCGTGCGCCAGCAAGTCAGCGGCTTGGGCAAGGTCCTGAAGTTTCGCGGCGTTCTCGCTTGCAACGAGTTCGCCGTTGAGCCAGTTGTAGACAGATTGGCGCGATACGCCGAATGTCGTCGCGAGGTCGGAGACAGCCGGGTTCAGCACCTCGCGGATGCGCGACAGATTTTCGCTAGGTTTACGAATCTGATCGACCTCCGCGACCTCGAAAACGGAAACCCTGTACTGTGCCAGTTGAGTACTCCGTTGTAGGTGCTCCAACGAAAGCTCGCCTCCAGTGCCCATTCCAGTTAATGCGGCACCTGCAGCAGTCATCCAACCAACCAAGCGAACGAGAGTGGAAGTGACACCTGTTGCGGCAGGCCGGGCGGTAATCCACCCACCATAAGTCATCGCTGTGTTCATAGTGTTCTCTTCTCTAAGCCCAAGAGGCCCTAGCATGATCGGTAACTGTGGCATTGAAGGACTTGGCGATTTCAGAATGGAGCGCCGTCATTTGTTCCCTCACCTTGGTCAAATCGAACACCTCTCGCTGGCCGATGGACGCGTCCGTATCGACGATGGCATGCAGGCTCTCGCTTTGGGTAAAACGAGGGTCGATGGTTGGGGCAAAGCCGCCCAATTCCATTGGCAGACCAACTTGCCCATGGCGAATGAGGACACGCGATACAAGCTGCCCCGCGGCAGTCAAGACGATGGTCTCGCTGACCGAGTGTTGAAGTTGACCTTCTCCTCTCAGCGCAAGACCCAGCACTTCAGGCACAAGGAATTCCCGCAGCGTTTCGCCGGCCTTCGAAGGCTGAACAGCGTCCAAGTACCGCAGCCCGATGCGCTCAATGAAGTCTAGACGGAGGGCGTCGTGCAGCATGCCCAGCCCCTTTAGGAGGATCTCGGAGAAGGTTTCGAAGGTATCGTAGTTCGTGGTTTGGAACGACAGGGCATTAGCCTCCAGCAAGAACAGCGAGCGCCCACCAATGTCGCCAAATTGATAGCGCGACTGCGGCGTAATGGTCGGTGCGGCCATTTGCCCTTGTTCTCCTCCGCCGAAAGGCAGCACAAGCTGCTGAAAGACTTCCTTCTTGTAGTCGGTGAAATGAGCCTCCCGCATCTTGGACTGGATGGCAGGGATGTACCCATCCAAATCCAGCACTGGATTGAACCGGACTTGCGCAACTGTGTAGTAGACCGGTGCATTGGTTAGCTTTTTCCCCATGGTGTCCTCTGCTATGTACTTGACAGTTAAGTTGACACTTTACATCATAATTGACAGTTGCTGCACCAAGTAATACATAAAGTTTTGCTTGACAACGTTGTAGACGACGTTTGAGCGGGATGCTTTAAAAGTGTCGATATGAGGCGTACGGATGCAAGGTCGTCAATTTGGTTTGTACTGAACAAGTCAGTGTTATGGAAATTTACTCCATATAAATCAATGACTTAAAAAATAAACTTTCAAAATTTGAGGGCTTGCTGGGCGTTGCCTAAGTTAGCAGAAAACTGCCTTTGACCGCCATCAGTTCTTGGCTCAAACCGGTCGTTCGCCCGTTTCTAAAGTCGCCAAACTTCATAAGGGGGCACCCTACAAAAAAAGTGGGGGATCACGCCGCGCGCGGCTTCACCAGCCCCGCCGCCTTCTTCGCATTCACACGCGCCACCTCTACATCGGCATCAAAAGCCAGCGCCACGCCCATGCGGCGTTTGACGAAGCTTTCTGGCTTGCCGAACAGGCGAATGTCGGTGTTGGGCACGCGCAATGCTTCGGCCACCCCGTCAAACACAATGCCTTTGGCCTCGACCCCGCCGTAGATGACGGCGCTGGCGCCTGGTGTGCGCAGGGCTGTGTTGACGGGTAGGCCCAGGATGGCTCTGCGTGCAGCTCGAACTGGGTTTGTACCTGGCTGCACATGGTGACCATGCCGGTGTCGTGGGGGCGGGGGCTGACCTCGCTGAACCAGACGTCGTCGCCTTTGACGAACAACTCGACGCCGAAGACGCCCAGTCCGGAGGGCTTACCGTCAAAGCCAACGCCGAGGTTGTCTGTGACGGCTTTGGCAATCTCGCGGCTGCGTTGCAGGGCTGCGGCGCGCATGGGGTGCGGCTGCCAGCTTTCAACATAGTCGCCGCTGACCTGGATGTGGCCGATAGGGTCGCAAAAATGGGTTTCTACATCGCCACTTGCACCCAGGGCGCGCACGGTGAGCTGGGTGATTTCGTAGTCGAAGTCAATGAAGCCTTCAACAATTACGCGGCCTCCCTTCATACGGCCACCGGCCATGGCGTAGTCCCAGGCGGTTTTGACGTCTGCCGGGCCGGCGATTTTGCTTTGGCCTTTGCCGGATGAAGGGAGGCCGCGTGATTGTTGAAGGCTTCATTGACTTTGACTACGAGATCACACAGCTCACCGTGCGAGCCCTGGGTGCAAGCGGCGAGGTTGAAACCCATTTCTGCGAA
>NZ_JANXUQ010000167.1 GCF_025356155.1 Rhodoferax sp.
CACGTCAACGTTTCGTCCTTACATCGGCGCAGGTATCACCTATGCCGCTTTTTATGGCGCACGTTCCACGTCCACCCTGACGGCCATCTCGGGCGGCACGCCGTCCAACCCCACCACGCTGTCGATCGACTCGAAGTGGGCTGCGACGGTGCAACTGGGCGGCAGCCTGGCCATCAACAGCAGCTGGTTTGTGGACCTGAACTACACCTATACCCCGCTGAGCACACGCACCACGCTGTCCACCGGGCAAACCCAAGACATCAAGCTGGACCCCAGCTCGGTTAGTTTGTCGGTCGGCTACAAGTTTTAGAGTGGTGTTGCCACCACGGTTGCCCACTGCGTGTGGCGCCCTGCCCCCCGAGGGGGCCGCGTTTGGCAAAACCCCAAGTCCACACCTTGGGGCGGCCCGGCGGTGAAACATCCGCTCAATCGGTAAAAAAGCAGCCTTCGGGCTGCTTTTTTTTGTGGGATGCTTGGGGCTCTATGTATTCGCAACATTTCGGACTCTCGCAAGACCCGTTCTCCATCGCCCCGGACCCGCGCTACCTCTTCATGAGCGAGCGCCACCGCGAGGCGTTGGCGCACCTGCTGTTTGGTGTGTCGGGCCCGCACAGCACGGCCGGTGGTTCGGGCGGTGGCTTTGTGTTGCTGACCGGCGACATCGGCACCGGCAAGACCACTATTTGCCGTTGTTTTCTGGAGCAGATTCCGGTCGGCTGCCATGTGGCCTATATCTTCAACCCCAAGCTCACGGTCGTTGAGCTGCTGCAGTCCATCTGCGAAGAATTCCACATCGCACTAAACGCCACCGCGTCCACACCTGCCACTGTAAAAGACTACATCGATGCGTTGAACGCATTCTTGTTGCAAAGCCACGCCGCAGGGCAAAGCAGCGTGCTCATCATCGACGAGGCGCAAAACCTGCAGGCCGATGTGCTGGAGCAATTGCGCCTGCTGACCAACCTGGAAACCAACGCACGCAAGCTGCTGCAGATCGTGCTGATCGGCCAGCCCGAGCTGCGCACCATGCTGGCGCGGCCCGAACTGGAGCAACTGGCCCAGCGGGTGATTGCGCGCTTCCACCTGGACGCGTTGACTGAAGCCGAGAGCACGCAGTACATCCAGCACCGCCTGGCCGTGGCTGGCCACACCGGAGCGCTGCCGTTTGAGCGGCGCGCGCTGCAAGCCATTCACCACCTGACCCGTGGTGTGCCACGGCGCATCAACTTGCTGTGTGGGCGTGCGCTTCTGGGGGCCTGGGCCACGGGGGTACACAGCGTCACCCGCAGCGTTGTCAAAAAGGCCGCGGGCGAAGTATTTGGCGTCGAGCACGCGACTCAGCACAGCCCCGGCGTAGCCGGCAAGGCCTGGTTGCTGGCCGGCGCAGGGGTTCTGCTGGGAGCGGCCGCCACTGCGGCCTTCACGCTGTCGGATTGGCGCCCAGCGACGCAATTGCCCCTGCAGCCCGCAAAGGCAGCGGCCAAGTCCGCCAGTGCTCCGTCCGTGGCTGCATCAGCGTTACCTTCCACAGGGGCATCTTCTGCGGCATCTGCTCCGGCCTCAACACCATTCGCACTGCCACCCGCGCAGCCCGCTTCGGCCAGCCCCGCTGCGGTTGCTTCGTCTGCGCCTGCACCAGCCCTTACGTCCCTGGACGCCGTGCTGCCCCAACTGCCGGGCGACCTCACGCAGGCCTGGGCCACCTTGTCTCCCAGTTGGCAACTAGCCGCCAACAGTGCCGACCCCTGCGCAGCAGCGGCTGCACAGCAGTTGCAGTGTTACCGCACCACCAAACTCAACCTGCCCCTGCTGCGCCAACTGGGCCGCCCCGGCATTCTGACGCTGCAGAGCGACGACAACGCCGCCCACTACGCGGTACTGGTGGGCATGACAGACCAGACTGCGACGCTGCAAATCGGCACCGAGCGGCACACGGTTGGCCTGAGCGCGCTGGCGCACCGCTGGCGCGGAGACTTTGCGACGCTGTGGCGCGCACCCGACGGCTACAACCCCGCAGGACGCGGCGGCGCCACAGGCCCTGCCATCACCCAACTGGCGCGCCAGCTAGACCAGTTGGAGGGCACCACAGCACGTGTCACGTCCAGTGCACCGCAGCAGTTGGATACCGAACTGAAAAACCGCGTGCGCGATTTCCAACGCAGCCACGGCCTGCAAGCTGACGGCCAACCGGGGCCTATGACCTATATGCAGCTGGAAAGCGCAGTGGGCAACAACGCGCCCCGCTTGCTGGGCACTGCACGCTAAGAAGAACAAACCCATGTCCTACATACTCGACGCACTCCAACGGGCCGATGCCGAACGTACGCGCGGCGGCGTTCCCACGCTGCATGCGCGACCCATCGCGAGCCCAGCCACCAAAAGTGGGCTGAACACCCGGCAACGCGCAGGCCTGGCCATCGCGTTGGCACTTGCATTGGTCGCTGCTGCAGTTGCCTGGTGGTTGTGGCAGCCTGCGCCGCCGCAGCCCGCCGTGGTTGTGGCATCGCAGACTGTTGCACTACCTGCGCCTGCGGTAACGCATTCCGTTGTGGTGCCATTGCCGAGTCCGGTAAACGTTCCGACCCGCGCGGTTGCGGCGGTGACTGCCACGCCACCACCGCCAACGGCGGCCAAAAAACCCGCAACCAGTGCGTCGGCTGCAGACCCTGTTCCAACGGTGCTACCGAAAGCGAAAGCCGTTGCAGCTACGCCAGCCGCAATAGACACTCCAGCGCGAGCGCAAGCCCTAGCTCCCACGCTGGCCCCATTGCTGTCCGAGCTTCCCGAAGCCACACGCCGCCAGATTCCGGCCATGGCCATCAGCGGAGCGGTCTATTCCGACAACCCGGCGCAGCGCCTGTTGCTGGTCAACGGCCAGGTGTTAAACCAGGGCAGCCAGGTCGGGCCAGACCTGACCGTGGTGGAGATTCATTCCAACAACTCGGAGTTCAACTTCCGGGGTACGCGCTTCAGGATGGCGCATTAAGTGCCGCTCAGGCTCTAGGCGCTAGCTCTTTGCAAGCGATCCCGCACACCTTCCCATTCCAGCGTGTCGGGGGGCGTCTCGATCCAGATCAACTTGACGCCGCTGTCGTCAAAACCGCGCAGCGCGGCGAACAGCTGGTGGGCGGTGGCGGCGGCATCGTCGGGCATGCGGCGCAGCAGAATAGCCAGCGGCACCGTCTTCAGCGGCGTGCGGGCGTAAACGGCGATGGTGGGCTTGGTGTCGGCGCCGGATTTGTACATCACGTCGCCCAGCATGTTGACGGCGGCCTGCAAGGCCTTGGCGTCCATCAGCCGCACGGTGGCGTTGGGCGCATAGTGAGATTCCAGAGTGCCCGATGCCCTTGGAGCCATTTCGGCCTCTAGCCCTCGTGTTGCCTGCGTGAGTAGCTCTTCATTTGATAGCACTTTTTGCCCGCAAGCCTGCTCGATCTGCAAGCGGCTGATCGAACCCGGACGCAGCAGCACGGGAGATCCGCGCGTGCAGTCGATGATGGTGGACTCAATGCCGAGGTTGCACGGGCCGCCGTCCAGAATCGGCAGATCCGGCCCCAGCTCGCTGTCCACATGGGCGGCCGTGGTGGGGCTGACGCGGCCAAAGCGGTTGGCGCTGGGTGCGGCAATGCCCCACACCGGCTCTTGGCCGGCTGGCGCCTCGTGCAATGCGCGCAGCACGGCCTGCGCCGCGGGGTGGTCGGGGCAGCGCAAACCGATGGAATCCTGACCGCCAGCCGCCGCCGTTCCCACACCAGGTCGGCGTGGCAGTATGAGGGTGAGCGCGCCAGGCCAGAAGGCCGACATCAGCTGCTGCGCAAACGGAGGCACCCGGTCCGCGAAGTGCTTCACCGCCGGTATGCCCCCGCCCTGCGCGGACACATGGACGATCAGCGGGTGGTCGGCCGGGCGGCCCTTGGCGGCAAAGATTTTGGCCACCGCGGCGTCGTTGCCGGCGTCGGCACCCAGGCCATACACCGTCTCGGTGGGTAGGCCGATCAGGCCTCCAGCCCTCACGGTTGCTACACAATCAGCTATGGATTCAGGAGCAGAGGCTTGCAGGATCATGGCAATGTAGGAAGGGCACGCAGGTCTAAAGGCAACGGGGCGCGGCTCAAAATTTCGCGATGCCCAGGATGGCGGCGGCCTGCAAGGCCGTAGCGCGCACCGCGTCAATCGTTGCGCCGGTAATCGTCAGGTGCCCCATCTTGCGACCCTTGGCAGCGCGGGCTTTGCCGTAGAGGTGCAAGTGGGTGCCGGGCAAGGCCAGCACCTTGGCCCACTGCGGCGTGCCACCGTCGGCGGCCGCGTTGTCGGGCCAGATATCACCCAGCAGGTTCAGCATGATGCTCGGGCTGTGTTGGCGTGGTTGTGTCAGCGGCAGACCGGCCAGCGTGCGCACCTGCAGCGCGAACTGCGACACATCGCAGGCGTCCATGCTGTAGTGGCCGCTGTTATGCGGGCGCGGCGCCATTTCGTTGACGACCAGGCCACCCAGTCGCTGCGCGGCAGCTGAGGCGGGGTCCAGCACGAAAAATTCCACGCACAGCACACCGACGTAGTTCAGGCCATTTGCTATGGATTTTGCAGCAGCAACCGCACGTTCCACGAGGGCTGCAGGCAGATTTCCCTCATACACTTCGGTCACGGCGAGGATGCCATCGCGGTGCAGGTTGCGCTGCACGGGCAGGTTCACACAGCTGCCGTCGGCGCCGCGCGCGACGATGACCGAGCATTCCAGTTGCAGCGGCAGCATCTTTTCCAGCACGCAGGGCACGCCGTTCAATGCGGCCCAGGCATCAGCCAGCGCGGTGCGGTCGGCCACGCGGGCCTGGCCCTTGCCGTCGTAGCCCATGCGGGCGGTTTTAAGGATGCCTGGAAACAGGTCAGCCCCCACGCTCGTCACTGCGTGTACTTCGCTGCCCCCCAAGGGGGAGCCCGCTTGCTTGGGGCGGCCCAGCGCAGCGCTCAGGTCACCGACCACTGCGGCCAGTTGCTCGGCGGTTTCGATGACGGCATAGGGCGCCACCGGCACACCGCAGTTCGCAAAATACGATTTCTCACGCGCCCGGTCCTGCGAGATGGCCACACAGTCCGCAGCGGGCGACACGGTCACGGTCCGCGCCAATGCTGCCAGTGATTGCGCCGGCACGTTCTCGAACTCGGTGGTCACCGCCACACAGCGCTGCGCCAGTTGCTGCAAACCAGTGGGGTCATCGTAGGCGGTCTGGATATGGTGGTGGCTGACACGCCCGGCCGGGCTCAAAGGGTCCGCGTCCAGCACGGCGGTGAAGAAACCCATCTGCTGCGCGGCCTGCACAAACATGCGGCCCAACTGGCCGCCGCCCATGACGCCCAAAGTCGTTTCGGAACTGCCGCCGAGAGTAACTTTGTTCATAACACCGGTGGTACCGTCATACCGCGAGCAACTTCTGTCTGGTGGGCACGGTAGGCGTCCAACTGCTTGCGCAGCGAGGGGTGATCACCCGCCAACATGGCCACGGCAAACAGCGCCGCATTGGCCGCACCGGCTGCGCCAATGGCGAAAGTCGCCACCGGTATCCCCTTGGGCATTTGCACAATGCTGTGCAGCGAATCCACGCCCGACAAATGTTTGCTGGCCACTGGCACGCCCAGAATCGGCACAGTGGTCTTGGCCGCCAGCATGCCCGGCAGGTGGGCCGCACCCCCGGCACCGGCGATGATAGCGCGCATGCCGCGCCCGGCGGCGGCTTCGGCGTAGGCAAACATGTCGTCGGGCATGCGGTGGGCCGACACCACCCGCGCTTCGTGGGTGATACCGAACTGTTGGAGAATCTGCACTGCATGCTGCATGGTGTCCCAGTCGGAGCTGGAACCCATGACGACGCCGATTTGGATATTCATAAATCTTTAAAATGCGAGGGGCTAAACACCGAATGTGCGCCCTGCCCCGTTGTTACTACACCGATTTTACTTTTTCGCCCTGAGCACGTTTTGACGATAGGCCGCCCCGAGGCAAAATGCGCCCCCCTAAGTGGCATCGACCCGCAGAGCGGAGGTCCTTGGGGGCAATTACACTTATACAAATGATCAACGCCACCATCGAAAATTTTGAAACAGAAGTTGTAGCCGCATCTGCCACCGTACCCGTCCTCGTCGACTTCTGGGCGCCCTGGTGCGGCCCGTGCAAGGTCATTGGGCCCGTGCTGGAAAAGCTGGAACTGGAATACGACGGCCGCTTCAAGCTGGTCAAGATCGACTCCGACGAGCAGCAAGAGCTAAGCCAAGCCTTTGGCATCCGCTCCATCCCGACCTGCGTGCTAATGGTCGGCGGCAAGCCGGTCGACGGCTTCATGGGCGCCAAGTCCGAAGGCGACATCAAAGCTTTTCTGGACAAACATGTGCCATCGGCCGAGGCACTTGAAGCCGAGTCCGAGGCTGAAGACGCGCAGGCTCTCATTGACGCGGGCGACCCCCAGGCCGCACTGCACAAGCTGCATTCGGCGCTAACCGTGAACCCCGGCAACGACGACGCGCGCTACGACTATGTGAAGCTGCTGATCGAACACGACATGCTGGACGACGCCGAAGCCGCACTGGCACCGGCCTTGGCCGAGATCCCTCGCCAACTGCGATTTGAAGCGCTGCACCAGTTTTTGAGCTCCATACAGTTCGTCATGAAAGACGATCGCGGCACCTGGACTGTTGCGCAGTTTGACGCGCTGATCGCCGCCAACAAACGCGATTTCGACACCCGCCTGGCCAAGGCCCGCGTGCTGATGGTGGGCGGCAACTGGACCGAGGCCATGGACGAGTTGCTGGAAATCATCATGCGTGACAAGGCTTGGAATGAGGCACTACCGCGCAAGACCTTTGTGGCCATATTGGAACTGCTGACACCGCCAAAACCCAAGGTCGATCCGCTGGC
>NZ_JANXUQ010000188.1 GCF_025356155.1 Rhodoferax sp.
CGCTCGGACGCGCCAACCGGGCCGTCATGGTCCAACAACTGGCCCAACTCTTCTACCGCATTGCACACGTCTGCGCGCAACATGTTTTCGCCAAAAAACTGGTGGAACATCTGCCCGACAGGGCTCTTCAGAAACGCGACACCGCCTGAGTGGCCGGGGCAATGCCATGAGTAAGATCCATCTTCCGCGTAGTCCAGCAAGGCTTTGAAGAATGGTGGTTGCACGCCCTCCAGATAACTCTTGGCCTCACGCAAGATGTGGCGGGCCACGAACTCGGGCGTGTCCTCAAACATATGGATGAAGCCGTGCAACTCGCGCAGGATGTCGTTGGGGATATGGCGCGAGGTCTTGGTCTCGCCATACACGTAGATGGGCACGTCCAAATTCTTGCGGCGTACTTCCTCAATGAAGTGGCGCAGGTTCAGCACTGCGGGGTCCAAGTCCGGTCCGGGGGTGAACTCTTCATCATCAATCGACAGAATGAAAGCACTGGCGCGGCTTTGCTGTTGCGCAAACTGGCTCAGGTCACCATAGCTGGTCACGCCCAGCACTTCAAAGCCTTCAGTCTCAATCGCATGGGCCAACGCGCGTATGCCCAAGCCTGAGGTGTTCTCAGAACGAAAGTCCTCGTCGATGATGACGATGGGAAAGCGAAATTTCATGAGAGGCTCCCGCCGTAGGCGCGAAAAAATTGGAAAAACAGGCGCGAAGTGTAAGGACTTATTGTGTCCCGCAGCTTGCGCGGCACGCCTTTTGCCCCAAAATGTGGTGATCGCAACACATGCAAGGACTGTATGGCCCAATCCACACTTTGGTGGCTGCTCGCTGGCGCGGCAATCGGCATCGAATTAGCGACTGGTACCTTCTACCTTTTGATGCTGGCGATCGGCTTGGCGGCCGCAGCGGTATCCGCCCATCTGGGTGTCAGTGTCACCTTGCAAATAGTGGTCGCTGCGTTCGTCTCAGCCGGCACGGTTCTGGGATGGCGCTCCTACAAAAAAGCCCAACCTTCCAGCCCGCCGGCCAGTGCCAACCGAGATGTCAATCTTGATATTGGGGAAACCGTACAAGTCGATGCCTGGAACCCAGACGGTACCGGCACCGTCAAGTACCGGGGCGCTAGCTGGGCGGTGGCCAGCGCATCGGGTGGCCCGTTGGCAGTCGGGCCTCACCAGGTGGTGGAAGTGATTGGCAGCCGTTTGATTGTCAGAAAGCTGTGATGCGCTTGGGGCGCCGCCTCTTGCTAAAAAAGTCATTTCAAAAGGAAACATAATGGAAATCGGAATTGTTTTGCTGGTCATCGCGGTGATTTTCATCACCAAATCGGTCAAGGTGGTGCCCCAGCAGCACGCCTGGGTGATCGAACGCTTGGGTAAGTACAACGGAACGCTTACGCCCGGCCTGAGTTTTTTGATGCCTTTCATAGACCGTGTGGCCTACAAGCATTTGCTCAAGGAAGTCCCCTTGGATATTCCGAGCCAGGTTTGCATCACGCGCGACAACACTCAACTGCAGGTCGACGGCATCTTGTATTTTCAGGTGACCGACGCCATGCGGGCCAGCTACGGTTCCAGCAACTATGTGGTGGCCATTTCCCAACTTGCGCAGACGTCCTTGCGTTCCGTCATCGGTAAGCTGGAGCTGGACAAGACTTTTGAGGAGCGCGACATCATCAACGCCCAGGTGGTGCAAGCCATCGACGAGGCCGCGCTGAACTGGGGCGTCAAGGTGCTGCGTTACGAGATCAAGGACCTGACACCACCCAAGGAAATTTTGCACGCCATGCAACAGCAAATTACTGCGGAACGCGAAAAGCGCGCGTTGATCGCCGCATCCGAAGGTCGCCGTCAAGAGCAGATCAATATCGCCACCGGTGAGCGCGAGGCCTTCATCGCCCGTTCCGAAGGAGAAAAACAGGCTGCCATCAACAATGCGCAAGGCCAGGCTGCGGCCATTCTGGCCGTGGCGGAAGCCAACGCCCAGGCCATTGAACGCGTGGCTACTGCAATTCGCCAGCCCGGCGGGGAGCAGGCGGTGCAGCTAAAAGTGGCCGAGCAAGCCGTAAACGCCTATTCCAGAGTCGCAGCAGATGCGACCACGACATTGATCGTTCCCAGCAATATGAGTGAGGTGGCTACTTTGATCGGCTCGGCCATGAAAATGACGCAACTGCAAAAGTAGCTAATAAGTACGTTCATGGCAGGCCACTTCGGCAGGCCGCAGATCCCAATCACCATAGAAAAAGCCCCGTAACGCATTGCGCTACGGGGCCATTCATTTTCTGGCGGATCAGGCGGGATTCGAACCCGCGGAGGGTTTTACCCCTCGCACGCTTTCCAGGCGTGTGACTTAAACCGCTCATCCACCGATCCAGAGCCTTCTATTATAAGCTGCGTTTAGGCCAATTCTCAAATACTGGCCCTCAAATTCAACTTTAGCGAATCACCGCCAAGGTTTCGAGCTTGCCAGCGCGCACTGTCTTCAACGTTAGTGCACCGTTTTTGATGTCACCCTTCTCGTCAAATGAAATGGGGCCAGTCACGCCCTTGTAGTCCGTAGTAGCTGCCAATACCGGCAGGTATTTCACCGGGTCCGACGAGTTGGCCTTGACCATGGCTGCCACCATGACTTTCACGGCGTCATAGACGTAGGGTGCATAGACCTGAACATCGGTGCCAAACTTGGCCTTGAACTTGGCCTTGAACTCATCCATGCCAGCCTTGTCTTCACCCTCCACACCACCGGCTTCAGCGCAATAGACCTGGTCGTCTGCAATGGCGTCACCACCCAACTTGACCAGTTCGGTCGAACAAATGCCGTCGCCGCCCATGAACTTGGCCTTGACACCCAATGCCTTCATCTGCTTGAGCATGGGGCCAGCTACAGCGTCCATGCCGCCGAAGAACACCACATCAGGCTTCGTGCCCTTGATGGTGGTCAAGATCGCGTTGAAATCAGTCGCCTTGTCGGTCGTAAATTCCTTGGCGACCAATTTGCCGCCCGCAGCTTCTACCGCTTTGGCAAACTCCTCTGCCACGCCTTGTCCATAAGCGGTACGGTCGTCGATTACGGCAATGGCCTTGCCCTTGAGTGTGCCGACGGCGTATCTGCCCAGTGTGCCGCCCAATTGCGTGTCATCCGCGACCATACGAAAGGCCGTCTTGAATCCCTGGCGCGTGTATTTGGGGTTGGTAGCTGATGGTGAAACTTGGGGAATGCCCGCATCGCTGTACAGTTTGGACGCTGGGATGGTGGTGCCCGAATTCAAGTGGCCCACGACACCCGAGACTTTTGCATCCACCAGCTTCTGGGCGACTGCCGTACCTTGCTTGGGATCGGCCGCATCATCTTCCGTCATTAACTCCAGCGTGACCTTTTTGCCGTCAATCATGACACCGGCGGTGTTCAGCTCTTCAATAGCCAGGCGTGCACCGTTTTCATTGTCTTTGCCCAGATGGGCGATCGCGCCGCTGATAGGGCCTACGTGACCAATTTTTACGATGGACCCGTTTGCAGGGGTGGGCGCTGAGGCCGGCGCGGCGGCTGGTGCGGCGTCCTCCTTCTTACCGCAAGCCATCAACAGGGTCGCAGCGGCCAAGACCGTCAAAGTACTTTTCACTGTGAAATGCATAGAAACTCCAAGAATTGAAAGGAAGGCGAAACCGGGTAAATCAACAAACTCGACACTTTGCACGATACCGGAATTTCGTGACACCCAGCCTAGGGGATGTTAACGAAGAACGAGCGAAGAGCTTAACAAGTATGTTGCTCCAGGGCAAATCACTTTTTTGTTTTGATGATGCGGGCCAGGGTGTGCGCAACCGCCACGCGAATCGCGTCTTCCATCTCCTGCTGCAAGCGCGGGGCGGATGCGCGCATTTGCTGTTCGATCAGCACCTGCAAAGACGCACGAAGCTGTTGCTCCAGCTTCGGCTTAACCGTTTGCAACACCTGCTCTGCCAACCACTGCGAATCAACCGCAGTGACTGGGGTTGGTTGCCCCGGTTGGACGACCTCTGTCAAGGTCGGCACGAAGCGGGGCACCAATTTGCTGTCGGGCATCAGTCCGCACGCTTCAGAGCGAGGTCATGCCGGGCAATGGGGTAGCCCTGCTCGGTGTAGTAGCGCCAACGGCCACGCGCAATATTGCGGTCATCGGCATCGGTGCTAACCACTTCAATCAGCCTGTCAAAGCGCTCAAAGCCTGCGGGCACGGTATCGGTGAGGTTGACTAGAACCCCGTTGTGCTCCAGGGCCTGCTCCGGATGTGTAACCAATACAACGGGGGAGCGGCTTTGCATAGCATTCGGGGCATTCGCAACACAATGGGGTAAAAAATCGGTGGCCGACAGTGCCCACAAATCGGCATCCAGTTGGGCGACTGCGCCAGCATCCGCCACCAACACCACCTTAGCCCCGCTACCCACTGCCTTGCGCGCCAAACGGCAGGCATAGGCCAGTTTGTCTGGCGCGCCAAAGTGGAAAGCCAAGTCTTTCACTTGGCTGGCGCCAGCGTCATCAGGTATTCAACCAGCAGGCCGACCGGACGACCGGTGGCACCCTTAGCAGAACCACTCTTCCAGGCGGTACCGGCGATATCCAGATGCGCCCAAGGGAATTTGTCCGTAAAGCGTTGCAGAAACTTTGCCGCTGCGATAGCGCCACCTGCACGACCACCCAAGTTGGCGACATCGGCGAAATTGGTCTTCAACCCCTCGGCATAGTCTTCGTCCAGCGGCATTCTCCAGCAGCCGTCTTGCGCAGACTCACCGGCCGCGAACAGAGCGGTGCCCAGTGCTTCTTGCGATGCAAACAGCCCACTGCGCACACCGCCCAGAGCGATCACACAGGCGCCAGTCAGGGTCGCGATGTCCACCACTGCTGCAGGTTTGAAGCGCTCTGCATAGGTCAGTGCATCGCACAGCACCAAGCGGCCTTCTGCGTCGGTGTTGAGGATTTCAATGGTTTGGCCACTCATGCTGGTGACCACATCACCGGGCTTGACGGCACGGCCGTTGACCATGTTTTCGCAAGCCGGGATCAGACCGATGACGTTGATGGCGGGCTTGAGTGCGGCCAGGGAGCGGAACACGCCCAGGACACTTGCGGCGCCCGACATGTCGAACTTCATTTCGTCCATCTCGGCAGCAGGCTTAATGGAAATACCGCCGCAGTCAAAAGTGATGCCCTTGCCGACTAACACCGTGGGCGCCTGTGTCTTGGCGGCGCCCGTGTACTTCAGAATAATAAAACGCAAAGGCTGGTCGGAGCCCTGTGCCACGGCCATGAAGGAACCCATGCCCAGTTTGGCAACCTCTTTGGGCCCCAGCACTTCGCAACTGATTTTTGGCAGCTCTGCCAAGGCTTGCGCCGCTTCTGCGAGCAAGGTGGGGGTGGCGTGATTGGCGGGGCGGTTGGCCCATTCTTTGGTCAGTTCGGCACCCACCACAATGCCTACTGCACGGTCAAACGTGTTCTTGACCTCGCTGGCATTGGTAGTGGTCACCAGCACCTTGGTCAGCACGCGCCCTTCGGGTTTGGATTTGGTGGTGGTGTACGTGTAGGTGGTATCGGCCACTGCGGTCACCACGGCGCGCACGGCGTCTTCGCGGGCCGGTGCGGCAAAACACACCACCAATTTCTTCAATGCCGATGACTTGACCGACGCAACAGCAGACATCAAAGCGCCGCGCACATCGCGGGCAGATCCTGAGCCCACGCCCACCAGCACCACGCGGGTCGCACTGGCCTGGGCGGGACGGTACAGTGACAAAGACTTACCCGCTTTTGTCTCGAAGTCGCCAGACTTCAGGGTTTGCACCAGCAAAGCCGATAAATCGTCCTTGCCTGCTTTGAAATCCTGCGAAACCAGGACAATCAAGGCATCACATTTCTCGGTGGCGGCCCCTTCAAGGCCAATCGATTTCAGTTCAAAGTTCATAATTCGGGTTTTCCTTTGTCGCAATGTTATTCCATTCCTCCATCCGTAAAGAATTAGCGCGCAGTTTTGGTGCGACGCTGGTGGTGCTGATCACGGTGGTGATGACCATGACATTGATACGCACGTTGGGCGAAGCCGGGCGTGGTGTGTTCAACCCGTCGGACGTGATGATCATCATGGGCTATACCGTGCTGTCCTACCTGCCCACCATCCTCTCCATGTGCCTCTTCATTGCCGTGCTTAGCGTGCTGACCCGCATGTTTCGTGACAGTGAAATGGTGATCTGGTTTGGCAGCGGGAGAGGGTTGACGTCGCTGATCAACCCTTTGTTTCGCTTTGCGTGGCCCATTTTGGTTGTCATTACTGCATTGGCGTTTTTGATCTTACCGTGGGCCTTGAGCCGCATCGAGGACATGCGTGATCGCTACGACAAGCGCGGAGACCTGGCCCGCATTGAGCCAGGCCAGTTCCAGGAATCGGCCAGTGGCGATCGGGTCTTTTTTATTGAAAAAGACGCCAACAGCGACTCGCTCACGGGAAGCAATGTGTTCATTGCAACCCATAAGAACGACAAGGAAACCATCACCTCGGCCCGCAGTGGCCACCTTGAAACCTTGCATGGTGAGAAATTTCTGGTCTTGGAAAACGGTCAGCGGCTGGAGAAGGTAGCGGGCAAGCCCGACCTGACGGTCGCCGCGTTCACCACCTATGGCGCGCAAGTGGATGCCGACGACCAGTCGGCACGTGCATTTGTGCCATCAGGCGCCAAGAACACGATGGAGCTTTTGGGTGCACCCACCAACGTGCATCTGGCTGAACTGTCCTGGCGTGCTGGCCTGGCCTTGGCCGCCATCAACTTTGTCGTTATGGGTTTAGCTGCTGCTGGCGTCAACCCGCGTGTGGGCCGCACGGCCAACCTGGGCTTTGCCTTTGGTGCGTTTGTGGTCTATTTCAATTTGCTGATACTGGGCAAAAGCTGGATAGAAACTGGCCAGATCCACTTCGGTGTTTATCTGCTGGTATTGCATGGTGGTGCGCTGGCCCTGGCGCTGTTGTGGCTCGCCAAGCGCAACAACAACTGGACATTGCGCTTGGGCGGTGCCACGGCGCGCCGCGAGCGGTGCAAAACAAAGGCCGCACCATGAAAACCATCCGCCGACTTTTGTATGTAGAAGTGATCCTGGCCGTGGCCCTGGTCACGCTGGGCTTTGTCACGTTGTTCTATTTCTTTGATTTTGTGGAAGAACTGCAAGCCGTGGGCAAGCACAAGGACACCGGTTACACCGTGGCGCAGGCACTGTTGTATGTAGCCTTGATGCTACCGAGCCACTTGTATGAGCTGCTGCCCATTACCGTGCTGATAGGTACCATCTTTGTGATGGCCCGCCTGGCCCAAAGCTCCGAATTCACCATTTTGCGCACCAGCGGGCTGGGGCCCTGGCGGGCGTTGCGGGCGCTGCTGCTGCTGGGGCTTGGTTTTGTAGCGCTCACGTTTGCGGTAGGTGACTACGTTGCCCCCCTGGCGGACAAGTCGGCACAACTGCTGAAGTCGCGCTACCAAGGCAAGGTGACCGTGGGTAAAACCGGTGCATGGTTGAAAGAAAAACAGGCCTACAGCCACTACTTCGCCAATGTGGGGGCGTTGACACCCGACGGCAATATGCGCGATGTGCGCGTATTCGAGTTTGACAACCAGGGCATTCTGGTCACCATGACCGAGGGGCAGACCGCAAAATTTAACAAAGATGACTCGTGGCTGCTAGAAAAAGCAGACCATAGCGAATTCACCAGTGCCGATACCAATGCCTCCAAGGTAGACCGCGCACTGGTGGAAGCCTTCCGCTGGCCCACCCAGATCAGCGCCGAAATGGTGGCCACTGCCGTGCTGCGCCCCGAGCGTATGGGCACCATTGATCTATTCCAGTACATGCACCACCTGGATGCCAATGGACAGACCGCGCAAAAGTACGAGATCCAGTTCTGGAAAAAGGTGTTTTACCCGCTAAGCTGCCTGGTCATGGTGGTGCTGGCCCTGCCCTTTGCCTACCTGCACTTTCGCTCGGGCAGCGTGGCCACCTACGTGTTTGGCGGGGTCATGGCTGGCATCAGTTTTGTGCTGCTCAATAACGTGTTGGGCGATCTGGGTGCGCTGCGGGGCTGGCAACCGTGGATTACCGCCGCCCTGCCGGGCCTGATTTACTCCTTTGCTTCGCTAACCGCTTTTAGCTGGTTGGTCATACGACGATGACGACCCCTGACACCCACGGCGGCATCATCCTGTTTGCCCATGGCTCCCGTGACCCGCTGTGGCACAAACCCATTGAGGCTGTGGCCGCGCATATCGCCACCCTTGCGCCTCACACACCGGTCGTTTGCGCCTACCTGGAACTCAACGCACCGGACTTGGCTGCGGCAACCCAAACGTTGTTGGACCGCGGTGTGCAGGGCATCACCATCTTGCCGATGTTCCTCGGTGTGGGCAAACATGCACGTGAAGACCTGCCGAAACTGGTTGTAGAGTTGCAGTCCGCACACCCAAACGTCCCTTTCACGCTCAAACCCGCGGTGGGCGAGGACGCGCGCTTGGTGCGGTTAATGGCCGAAATTGCACTGGGCAACCTGTAGAAAGCGAGGAGTTAGGCATTTGGTCCGGCATAATGAATCCCTTCTTTAGTTGAGATTTGATATGAACCTGCACCAGTTTCGTTTTGTCCAGGAAGCCGTACGCCGCAACCTCAACCTGACGGAAGCCGCCAAAGCCCTGCACACCTCGCAACCGGGTGTATCCAAAGCCATCATCGAGCTGGAAGAAGAATTGGGCATAGAAATTTTCGCCCGCCACGGCAAACGCCTCAAGCGCGTGACCGAACCCGGCCAGCATGTACTCAAAAGCATCGACCTGATCCTACGCGAGGTCGGCAACCTCAAACGCATTGGCGAACAGTACAGCGCCGAAGACAGCGGCACGCTTTCCATAGCCACCACCCACACGCAAGCCCGTTATGTGTTGCCCGAAAAGGTGGCCGCCCTGCGCGCCGCCTACCCCAAGGTCAACATCAGCCTGCACCAAGGCTCGCCCGACCAGGTGGCCCGCATGCTGATCGACGAGGTGGCCGAGATCGGCATTGCCACCGAATCCCTGGCCGATTACAGCGAGCTGGTCACCCTGCCCTGCTACGAATGGCAACACATGCTGGTGTTGCCCACCGACCACCCGCTGGCGCGCAAGGAGCGCATCACGCTGGAAGACGTGGCACAGGAACCGCTGATTACCTACCATCCGTCTTTCACGGGCCGAACCAAGATTGACCAGGCCTTTGCGACCCGCAAGCTGACGCCGCGCATTGCCTTGGAAGCGATTGACTCGGACGTGATCAAAACCTATGTACGCCTTGGCCTGGGTGTGGGCATTGCGGCCGAAATGGCCGTGCGCGATGTGATCGAAGACGGTGGCAAGAGCGGCCTGGTGGTGCGCCCCGCCGGCAACCTGTTTGGCCAGAACGTGGCCCGCGTCGCATTCAAGCGCAGCGCCTATTTGCGCAACTTTGTGTTCACTTTCGCCGAGCTGCTCAGCGACCGGCTGGACCGCAAGCTCATCGCCCGCGCCATGGATGGACATATCGAAAATTATGAATTCTGAGACACACAGCGCCGTACGCGGAGCAACTGGCGTGGGGGCAATATCCAGTCGCCTACCCAACGTAGGCACCACCATCTTCACCGTGATGTCGGCACTGGCCACCCAGCACAGGGCGGTCAACCTGGGCCAGGGCTTTCCGGACTTTGCCTGCGACCCGGCCCTGGTGGACGCGGTAACCCAGGCCATGCAGGCCGGGCACAACCAGTACCCGCCCATGCCTGGCGTGCTGCCGTTCCGTGAGGCCATAGCCAGCAAAATTGAAGCGCTGTACGGCCATTCCTACAGGGCTGCAGACGAAATCACTATTACGGCCGGTGCCACACAGGCCATCATCACCGCCATCTTGGCCATCGTGCACCCGGGTGATGAAATCATTGTGCTGGAGCCCTGCTACGACAGTTATGTGCCCAATATCGAGCTGGCGGGCGGTACGGCCGTGCGCGTGCCGCTGACTCCTGGCACCTTCCGCCCCGACTTTGACGCCATCGCCGCGGCGATTACGCCCAAGACCCGCGCCATCGTCATCAACAGCCCGCACAACCCCAGCGCCACCGTGTGGACGCGCCAGGACATGCTGCGCCTGGAAGAAATTTTGGCCCCCACCAACGTGCTGCTGATCAGCGACGAGGTTTACGAGCACATGGTGTTCGACGACGTGCCGCACGAAAGCGCGTCCCGCCTTCCGGGCTTGGCCGAGCGCGCCTTCATCGTCTCCAGTTTCGGCAAAACCTACCACGTGACCGGCTGGAAGGTGGGGTATGTGGCCGCGCCAGCATCGCTGATGGCCGAGTTCCGCAAGGTGCACCAGTACAACGTGTTCTCCGTCAACACACCCATGCAATACGGCCTGGCCGCTTATATGGTCAACCCCGCGCCGTATCGGGACCTGCCCGCGTTTTACCAGCGCAAACGCGACCTGTTCCGCGCCGGTCTGGCCGACACCCGTCTGCGCCTGCTGCCGAGCGAGGGCAGCTACTTCCAATGCGTGGACATCTCGCAGGTCAGTGATCTGGGCGAGGCTGATTTTTGCCAGTGGCTGACAGCCGAGATCGGTGTGGCCGCCATTCCGCTGTCGGCGTTTTACGGCAATGGCTTTGACCAGCGTGTGGTGCGTTTTTGTTTTGCCAAGCAAGACGCCACCTTGCTTGCTGCGCTGGAGCGGCTCCAGTCGTTATAAACGTCCATGCTATAAATACAGGAGCTTCTTAAGCTTATTCTACGAGGGCTAGCGGGCTTTTCTTCATATGGACTCCGCTGCAAACGCAACGCGAATCACAAACCCGCTTTTACCAGATGCGGGTGAACCGACGGTGACCGTGCCGCCACATTGCGATGCCAGTTCCTTGACGATGGCCAGCCCCAGGCCACTGCCCTCCGAGTCGGTGCCCGCCACCCGGTAGAAGCGCTGGAAAATTTTCTCCGAATGCCCAGGTGCCACGCCCGGGCCGTTGTCTTCCACCACCAAGGACATGTGCGTCTGCGACGCCTGAATGCTGACCGTGACCACGCCTGCGGCCGGGGTGTAGCGGATCGCGTTATCGATGAGGTTGATGGCAATCTCCCGCAAAGCCGCCGGATTGCACGCAATCACACAGTCACTGCCACTGCGCTCAAACCCCAAATCGATCTGCTTGCGGTGCGCTTGTGGTGCCATGTCTTCCAGTACCTGTTGAACGATATCGCAACAGGCATGGCGGGACATTGCCACCGTGTCGGCCAAGGCCGCCTCGACCGACGACAGCGTTAAAAACTGGTTCACCAGACGCGTGGTTTGCAGCAGGGTCTTGCGCGCAGCGTGCAAGGCCAAGTCGGCACTGGCCTTGTCCGGCGCACGCTGTACATCGCTGATCTGGACATTCAAAACCGCCAGCGGCGTGCGCAGTTGGTGGGCAGCATTCTCGATGAACATGCTGCGTAAGTGGGTGTAGTTCTCCAGCCGCTCCATGTAGTCGTTGAAGGCATCGACCATGGGTTTCAGTTCTGCCGGAATCTGGTGCGTAGACAGCCTCTGCAGCGAACCCTCCTTGCGCAACCGCACATCGTCGCGCAACCGGAGCAAGGGCCTCAGCCCCTGGTGCAGACCAAACAGAATGAACACTGCGGCGAGCACCAAAATCAGAAGCTGCTGCCGCATGGCCTGCATCCACAACTTGTTGGTCAGTTGTCGGCGCGCGCGCGTGGTTTGGGCCACTTCTACGGTCACCGGTTTGCTCGTGGGGCTGCCAATGACCGGCTGCAAAAAGACCACGACGCGCACCGCCTCGTCGCGCATGCTGGCGTCAAAAAAATAGGGCGACTCGCCTGATACCGGTGCCGTGGGGGCCGGCATATCGGTGTAGCCCGACAGCAGTTGCCCCGCGCCGGTGGTCACGCGATAGAAAACGCGGTCCGCCTCCTTGGACTGAAAAAGCTCCAGCGCAGCCGGTGGGATTTGTTGTTGAAAAGACCCGTCTTCAAAACTGATGGGCTCGGCAATCATCCGCGCCGAGCCCAACAGCAAGCGGTCCTGGACGACCAAGGCCGTGTCCGCCGCGCTCTCATGGCTCAACCAGGCATCCAGGGCAACCGCACAGACCAGGGGCAACAGGACCCAGGCCAATAATTGGCGTCTAAGGCTGTTATTCATTCCCTGTGGGGCGCAGCAAATAGCCCAAACCACGCAAGGTCATGATCTGCGCGGAGCTGTGCTCCAGCTTCTTGCGCAAGCGGTGCACATAAATTTCAATGGCATCCGTGGACGTGTCCTCGTTCAACGAAAACAGACTCTGTGCCAGCGCATATTTGGTGATCGAGGCGCCAGCCTGGCGCATCAACATCTCCAGAACGGCACGCTCCCGGGGCGTCAGTGCCATTGGTTTTTGTGCAATCTGGAATTCACGCGAGTTCGTGTTGTACGTGAGATCACCACAGCTGATGACCGGGTTGCTCAGACCTGAAGAGCGCCGCAACAGCATGCGGATACGTGCTTCCAATTCCTCGATGTCAAAAGGCTTGGCCATGTAGTCGTCTGCGCCGTGGTCGAGTTCGCTGACCCGGCTCTGCACCGTGTTGTTGGCGGTCAGGACCAATACAGGTGTTGAGTCCTGGCGTGCGCGCAGGCGGCGCAAGACTTCTTTGCCGTCCAGCCTGGGCAAAGCCAGGTCCAGTATGACCAGGTTGTACTTCTCCGATTTCAGGGCGAAGTCCGCATCCACGCCGTTGTCAATGCAGTCCACGGTGTACTGCTCTTTACGCAGGGTGCGACCCAACCATTGGGCCAATTCGCTGTTGTCTTCGACTACCAAAATTCGCATGCGCAATCATAGTCCGGCGTCTGCGCCTGGGTACTTTCCCTAGGTCCTCGGCGCTGAAAGCGGATTGAAAGCAGGCCCCACGTAAGGTGCGCTACCCCATCACCAGAGGAGCGCCCATGAAAATCCATCCTGCAGCTATTCGACTTGTCGCGTCGATTACACGGGCATGCCACGCACTGCTCATTGCAACAGCCGTGCTGGCTGGCGCATGTGACACGGCAGGTGCCGAAAACCTTGTCGTTGGCCAAGTCGCCGAGTTGTCGGGACAGGACGTGGTAGCCGACAACGTGGCGGGAGCCCTGCTGTGGTTCGACCATGTCAACAAGAGCCCGAAAGAGGCGCACAAGTTCACGCTCAAACAATACGACGACAAGCGCGACCCCAAGCTCACGCTGGAGTACACGCACCGCCTGTTGGAGGTGGACAACGCGATCGCATTGTTCGGCTACCGCAGCACGCCGTCGCTCGATGCCCTGTCCAAAGAACTGGATGCGATGAACATCGCACTGGTCGCACCCTTTAACGGATCGGACGCGGTACGTAAAAATGCACACAATGCTTTTTTCTTGCGCGGCACCTACAAGGACGAGGCGGCGCGACTGGTTGAACAAATTGCGACGATTGGTATCCGCAAGGTGGCCTTGGTCCATCAGGAGGACGCCTTTGGCAAGGAAGGGCTGGACGGCTACCTCGCGGCATTGAAGGCGCGTGGCATCGAACCCATAACGGTACTGAGTTATGACCGCAAGACGCTGGACACAACCCAGGTGGTAGCCGAGCTGATTCGACACGACGCAGTCGCCACGCTGATGGCGTGCACACCCAAGGCTTGCGCCAACATCATTCGCGGTGTGCGCGAAAAGAACCAGGGCATGTTGATTGGCGTGTTGTCGAACGCGGTCAACGAAGAATTCATCAAATCTGTGGCAGCGACCGGGCGCGGTCTGATGATGAGCCAGGTGATCCCCTATCCGTGGAATGTTTCGCTGCCCATCGTGCGCGAATTCAACCAACTCAATGCACAAAGCGGCAACGTGGCCCCGGTGTCGTATGCAAGCCTTGAAGGCTTTGCAGCCGCGCATCTGTTGACAGCAGCAGTACGTCGCGCCGGGCCAAGGCCCACACGCGAAGGCGTGATCGCCGCGCTGCGCGGCATGAAAAAATTCGACTTGGGTGGCATCCACTTCAACCCGGAAGGCCAGAACTACTTCACTGAAGTGACCACGCTGGGCAAGAACGGCAAGATCGTTCGCTAGTGCAATGCCGATGGGCCGCCCCGAGGCACTGTGCGCCCCCTCGGGGGCAGCGCACTACGCGCAGCGAGCAGCGTGGGGGCTAGGTCTGCAAAACACGATTGTGTTTTTCTGGTGTCAGTACTTTCCCTAGGGTGCGACAACTGAAAGCGGACTGAAAGCGGCCCCCAAATACATTGGCTTCGGGCTATCCAACAGTTCGCAGAGCGCACCAGGCGCCAACTTCTTACCTCGCTAACCCTCCCCCTCAATCGTTCCATTTCCTTCGGAGATTTCATACATGAAAGCAAAAAAAATCATCCTCGTGAGCGCAGCCCTGGGCCTCGCGTCCGTCGTGGCGCAAGCGCAGAATACCGACAAATTGCAACAGGCGTTGGCACAGGCTCAAGCTGCGGCAGCCCAAGCGCAAGCTGCTGCCAACCAAGCCCAGGCTGCATTGGAGCAAGCCCTGGCCGCTGCGTACGAGGCCAAGAAAAGCAGCGCATCGATTGCCGCGCCTGCGACTGAAAAATCGGACGGTGGCAGTCTGACAATTGCCAAGGGAGCCAACAGCGCAACACTCTATGGTTTGATCGACGTGACCCTGTTCAACAAAACCAATGCCAACGCAGCCGGGCAGACCGTGACTGCGCCACAGGTTGCGTGGTTCAGTGGCAACCGCTGGGGCATCACCGGCTCGCATGCAACGGGAACCGGCGACGACGCGCTCAAGGCCATTTTCAGACTGGAAAGCGAGTTTGAATCCGAGACTGGCAGCATGGATACCCCAGGCGTGCTTTTCAACCGCGATGCATGGCTGGGCCTGGAAAGCAAGTCTTTGGGCAAGCTGACCTTTGGTCGCCAAAACGCACTGGCGCGTGACCCTGCCGCCTCGGCGGTCTATGGTGACCCCTATGGCAGCGCCAAAGCGTCGGTCGAAGAAGGCGGCTACTCCAACAACAACAATTTCAAGCAGCTGATTTTTTACGCCGGCAGCTCTAGCGGTACCCGCATCAACAACGGTGTGGTGTGGAAAAAAGCGTTTTCCAATGGAATGGTTGCGGGTGCAGCCTACTCCTTCGGTGGCGTGACCGGCAGCTTCGACACCGGGTCCAGCAAGACCGGATCGCTGGCCTACAACGGAAACGGATTCACGATCGCCGGCTTTGCCACGGGCGCCAATATCAACAACCTGACCCACCAGACGGTGTCGGTAGGCGGCAATGTTCAACTGGGATCCATGGTGCGCTTGAATGCCGGATACTTCGATTACTCCGCGCAACAGGCCGCAGGACTGGGCGACCGCAAGGACAAAGCCTGGACCGTATCTACCAAAATTACCCCTGGCGGTGCCTTCGATTTTCAATTGGGTTACCAAGTCATGAGCGCCAACAATGCAGGCGTCAATGGTTCGGGCTATGTGCAAAACGCGTATAGCGACACCAGTGCCATCAAGGCGACAGCATCCGGTGATCGCACCACCTTTTACGGCTCGGTTTTCTACCATTTGGACAGTGCAACCGAGTTCTATTTGGCGTTTGACCATTTGGACACCACCGATGGTTACAAGGCAGCACAAGCCAACGGCTTCAAGTCGGCAGACGAGGTCGGCGTGGGCATGCGTTTCAAGTTCTGATTGGTGTTTTAACAAGTTTCTCAAAATTCTCAAAGGGGTCCCGTTGAACAGCGGGAATTGAAGTGTGCTGGCAACAGCACGCTTCTTTTTTATCAAAAATCTCCGTAGGTGTTTTCCCCCGCACCATAGGACTGAAAGCGCACTGAAAGTCCAAGTCGTCTATCGTTGCCTCTCTCACATTTTCAGGAAATATCGTGAAAACCAATTTCAAATTCAACCGCGTCTTTCAAGCCATTGGCCTTGCCACCCTCGCGTTTTCTTGCTCTGGCGCCATGGCCGCCGACAAGGTGACCATCATCGTGGGCGGGTATGAAAAGCAGATCTACCTGCCGGCCAAACTGGCGCAAAGCCTGGGCTACTTCACGGCCGAAGGTCTGGACGTGGAACTGCTGAACGAAGGCTCGGGCGTTGACGCTGAAAATGAAATGCTGGCCGGCGCAGTACAAGGCGTGATTGGCTTCTACGACCACTGCGTGGATTTGCAAACCAAGGGCAAATTCGTCCAATCCGTCGTGCAATTCAGCCAGGCCCCTGGCGAGGTCGAGCTGCTTTCAAGCAAGCATCCAGAAATCAAATCCATGGCGGACCTGCGCGGCAAGAGCCTGGGTGTGACCGGTTTGGGTTCTTCCACCAATTTTCTGTCGCAATACCTGATGGTCAAGGCCGGTGTGCCGCTGGGCGAGTTCTCCACCATTCCGGTGGGCGCAGGCACCACCTTTATTGCTGCGATGACGCAAGACAAGATCCAGGCTGGTATGACCACCGAGCCCACGATCACGCGCTTGCTCAAGACCGGCCAAGCCCGCGTGCTGGTCGACATGCGCTCGTTGGAGAAAACCAAGCAAGCCCTGGGCGGCCCCTACCCTGCCGCATCTTTGTACATGCCGACCGACTGGGTGCAAAAGAACAAGCCCATCGTGCAAAAACTGGCCAACGCATTCGTGAAGACGCTGAAGTTCATCAACACCCACAGCGCTGCCGAGATCACCGAGAAGATGCCCAAAGACTTTTATGCCGGTGACAAGGACGGCTACATCCTGGCCCTGGCCGATGGCAAAGGCATGTTCACCCCCGACGGCGTGATGCCAGTCGGCGGCCCCGAGACCGTGCTCACCGTGCTGTCTGCGTTCTCCAAGAACGTGAAGGGCAAAACGGTTGATCTGTCAAAAACCTACACCACCGAATTTGTCAAAAATGTCAAATAGACAGGATGAGGCCATGACGCCACACAACAGCAACACCGATAGTCCCGCGATTGAACTCATCAACGTGAGCCGCCGCTTCTTGACGCCCGACGGCAAATCCATGACCGCGCTTCGGGACTTCAACATGACAGTGGAGCGCGGTGAATTCGTCGCCGTGGTCGGCCCTACGGGCTGTGGCAAATCGACGACGCTGAACCTGGTGACCGGTCTGGCCAAGCCCTCGGCGGGCGAGGTGCGGGTCATGGGCGCGCCGGTGTCGGGCATACACCCCGGCATTGGCTTTGCGTTTCAGACCGATGCGCTGTTCCCCTGGCGCAGCGTCATCGACAACGTGGTCGCCGGCCCGCTGTTTCGCGGCGTGCCCAAGGAACAGGCCTATGCCAAGGCGCGTGAATGGCTGGCCAAGGTGCACCTGTCGGCGCACGAGACCAAGTTTCCCCATCAACTCTCGGGTGGCATGCGCAAGCGCGTGGCACTGGCCCAAACCTTTATCAACGAGCCGCAAATCCTGCTGATGGATGAGCCCTTTTCTGCGCTGGACGTGCAGACCCGGGTGCTGATGCACGAAGAGCTGCTGAGCCTGTGGTCCGTGTCCAAGACTTCGGTGGTGTTTGTGACGCACGACCTGGAAGAAGCCATTGCGCTGGCCGACAAGGTCTATGTGCTGACCTCAGGCCCCGCCACGGTCAAGTCGGTCTACCCGATTGACATCCCCCGCCCCCGCATCGTCAGCGAGATCCGCTACGAGAAGCAATTCATCGACCTGTCGCGCACCATCTGGGATGACCTGCGCGACGAAGTGCAGCGCGGTGCCGCACGGCAAGAGGCCCTGGTGGCCTGAAAGAGCAGACATGAGTACAACAACATCACCCACCGCAGCCGCGACGCCGGTCTTCCAGCCCGGAACCTCCGACGCCGAAATCGAAGCCAAGGCCGCAGCAGCAGCCAGACGGCGCAAGTTCATGGTCTACTTTTGGCGCTACTTCATCCTGGTCGTCTTCCTGGGCGGCTGGGAGGTGGCTGTGCACTTCAAGTGGATGGACGTGTTCTTCTTCTCCAGCCCGACGGACATCGCCAAGCGCCTGTACGAGTGGACGACCGAGGGCACGGCCGAGGGGCCACTGTGGTTCCACCTGTGGGTCACGATGGAAGAGTCCTTGCTGGGCTTCTTCTCGGGCTCCATCGCAGGTATCGTGGCGGGCATTGCGCTGGGCCGCAACCGCATGCTGTCTGATGTGTTTTCGGTCTACATCAAGGTCATCAACTCGGTACCCCGGGTCGTGCTGGCACCCATTTTCATCATGATCTTTGGCCTGGGGCTCACCTCCAAGGTGGCACTGTCCTTCGTGATGGTGTTCTTTGTGGTGTTCTCCAATGCCTTCCAGGGCGTGGTGGAAGCCGACCGCAACCTGCTGGCCAATGCGCAGATCCTGGGCGCACGGGGTTGGCAGCTGACGCGATCGGTCGTCATTCCGTCGGCCATGAGCTGGATTTTTGCGTCGCTGCACGTGAGCTTCGGCTTTGCCATCGTGGGCGCCATCGTCGGCGAGTTTGTCGGTGCGCGTTATGGCATTGGCCTGCTGATCAATGTGGCCAAAGGCTCTTTCGATGCGGCCGGCATGTACGCCGCCATCGTGATCATCATGGTGGTGGCCTTGGCTGCAGAGTACGTGATGACCCTGGTGGAGAACCGGCTGGCCAAATGGCGGCCGGCCCCGCTGCAGGAAATGCATTGATGTAATGAGGCGCTAGCCCTCGTGGAATATGCCTGAGCCGCTATGTAAACCATAGCAGCTCTTTTCTTGGCGACTACGGCCTAAGCTGAGTCGACGGTTGGAAATGGATTGCAAACCATTTGGCGAACAACAACCATGCAATAGCCCAGGACGTTCCAAAAATCCATCCCCCCAGGACGTCAGTTGCATAGTGCACACCCAGGACCACACGACTCATACCGACAAGAAACGTCAGCATTGCCGCGATCAGCAATATGAAGCGTCGTTCGAACCGATTGGTTCGGGCGCTGGCAATCAATGCGCCCAAGGTTAAAAATACTACGGCGGACATACTGGCGTGGCCACTTGGAAAGCTCCACCCAGCAATGGCAAGCTCGGCATACCGTGCTTCGGGCCGTGGACGACCAAAGTTGGCCTTGAAGAGACTCACCAACAACGTCCCTGACAGCACCGCGCAGGCAAGTAGCAATGCCGTTCGCAGTTTGCGAAGCAATGCCAAGTAGGCAACAGTTGACACGGTGACAAGGGAAAGAGCGACGGCGCTCCCCAGGCCACTTAAATCCCGCATGACCTCAGCGACCCACGCATGGCTCGCTCGGGCTGACTGCGCCGCGAGAAGGATTGCATGGTCAAAATGGCCGGTTTCGCCTTCGCCGACTTCGCTGGCCAAGCGAAGGAACGCATAAACCAGCAACAAAGCTGACACAGCTATCAGCAGGTCTTTCAATGGTGACCCGCCGCTGTCAGACTCCGAGTCAGTTATTTGCCCACCGTTAGAAGATGTCATTGAAAAACTTTACTCATAACTCCACGTATGGCCATATGCCAGGATGCATCTTAGAGCCAAAGCGAAAGCGCGCGGTGCTGGCTTTTTCGCTGTACAGCACAATCGGTGCAACCCAACAAAATGGCCCGCCCCAGCGGAAGACCGGCTTTGCCATTGATTTGGTACGAAGGACTTGAATGATCAGACTATCGAGGTACCACAGTGGCTCGGCCCGCACCCCAGCGCAAGCCATGGACCGGTCACTGTCGCGAATTGGCGTGTTTGCAGTTGCAATGGCCATATCGTTATCGGCCGCATCCAGCGTGGCCTCAGAAGGGGAACTCAAGACGCAATTCGATGCATTGCACGCGCAATTGGACGCTTCCACTTTCAAGCATCCTTTGTTGCTGCAGTCGAGCGATACAACGAACGGGCGCAAAGGCGATGTGTACGCTATCGTGGACAAACCTATCCAGGTCGTCAGCGACGCCCTGAAGGATTCAGCGCATTGGTGTGAGGCCTTGTTGCTGCATGTGAACAATCGCCAGTGTGAAGTTACCAAGAAACCTGATGGTGAAACGATCACACTCAAGGTTGTACGAAAACATGACCAGCCGGTGGCAGCGGCATTTAGCGTCCCATTCGACTTTCGACTCGTTGACTCTACGCCGCGCCATCTGGAGGTTGGGATGAGTTCCACTTCAGGTCCATTGGGTACCAGCAACTACCGGATCACCTTGGAAGCAGTTCCAATCAACCAAGAACGCAGCTTTCTCCATTTTTCCTACGCGTACGAGGAGAACTTCCTGGCCCGTACCGCCACGGAGGCCTACCTGTCTATCTTTGGAAGTACAAAAGTCGGCTTCACGGTGGTCGGCAAGACCCCCGACGGAAAGCCGGATTACATCAAAGGGACAAGGGGACTGGTCGAACGCAACGCGATGCGCTATTTCTTAGCGATTGACGCGTACCTTGCAGCGCCCAGTGAACCGCAGACACGGTGGAATGCGTGGTATTCCGCAACGGAACTGTATCCCCACCAGCTGCATGAAATGGATCGCGCCACTTACCTTGCTGCCAAACTGGAAGATACCCGCACTCTCCCTCCTAAATAAGATTCAGTGGGCCGTAAAAGCGGCTCTTGTCTTGGTGTGCCGCTTACGGGGGCGTCAGCGGCGGGTACATGCTCCGGAACCATGCAAAGTAGTGCGCCACCAAGGCGTCATGGGGCGTTCTGCGGGTCAGCTCCTGGTACAGGCGCTCTTGCGCATCGATGTCCGATGTGCCGGTATAGACGTCCAGCAGCCGCCACCGGATGTCATTGCGATCCGGCGCCAACTGCAGCACCCGTTCGTATAGCGGCGCGGCGGCTTCCAGCCAGTACAGATCAAAGTGCAGGTGCTCGGCGAGTTTCAGTGTGGCATCCACATCGTCAGGCTGCGTGGCCAGACGGTCTTGTAGCGCTTGCACCTGCCTTTTGACCGCACTGCCGTCTTCGGACAGCGCAGGCGGCACGGACCGATCGGCATACAAGGCAGCCGTTACGGGCTGGCCGGTCGCCGGTACAAAGGCCGCTGCATAAGGGAAATTGGCGTACTTTTGCACAGCAGCCCCACCCTGCTCCGGCAGCACGAAATAGGCTTGCCCCTTGGGCTCGTCCACCAGCCAACGGCCCTGTGCATTGCGGCGCAGGAACATGGGCAGCACAGGCTGTCCGGCCTGGAAGACTGCCACCGCCTTGTCCCCCTGCTGCCACACCGTGAACGGCATGGCGTGGTCGTAAAACTGTGCCAGGCGCTGGGCGTAGGCCGGGGCGAGTGGCTTTTCCATGCGGTAGTAGCGGCTCCCCTCGCTCAACAACGGCAGCATGGGGGCGCCGACACCCTCGCGCAGCGAACGCAGGTACAGCTTGACGGTGTCAGCCGCCGCCCCCTGGGGTGTGAAGTCATTTGCGAGGTGTGAGGGCAATGCGGTCTGCAAGGCCTGGGCCTTCTCCAGCGCACTGGCATAGTCACGGCCCACAATGCCCGCGCCGCCCGACACATGTGCTGACAGCCCATAGGCGCTGGCCAAGGCGGACATCGTCAGATCGGCGGACGCATCCGCCGCTCGCGCCGCCAGATAGTGCAGGCGCATCGTCACCATCAGCTCGGTCAAGAAGTCGCGCCGCGCATAGGGGTTGGAGGCCAGCATATAGCTGCGGGCCGCCTGTTCCAACTGGTGGCACAAGAGATCGGGGAACACGGCCTCCAGGCTGTAAGACACCTCGATCTTGAACTGGCGCTCGGCCTCGGACCACAGCAACAGCATGGCCTTGCCCTGGGAACCTTTGCCCAGGCCGTACTGCTGGAAGAAGGCCGCGGCCTGGCTTTCAATCGTCTGGCCGGGCGGCAACTTGTCTTGCAGCACCACAGCAAGGCCTATGCCGGTGGCCCGCTGGAAGATGCGGATGGACGCCAGCAAGGCGCGGTCGTAACGCTTGAGCGGCGTTTCGTTGACCAGCAAGGCGGTCAGCGGGGCCGGTGGTTCGACGGGATGCCGGGCTGCCCACGCGCCGTATGCAAACCAGCCGCCGAGCACGAGGGCCAGCACCGCAACCGTGACCGTGGCAATCCGGCTGCGTGTCAGAGGAAGTCCAACGCGCACAGGTAGTCGAAGAAGGCCTGGCGGTTGCGGGGGGGGTCGTCTGGGAACGCGGCCATTAGCAGGCTATAGGCTTGGCGAAGGCGTTGGCTGGACTGGTTGACATCGGCTGTGAAGGCCGAATCCAGACGCGGGCTTGCAGCCAACTTGGTATCGAAGAAGCTCTGGTGTTGTTGCACGGCTTGCAGAACTAAGTCCGTAGCTGCACGGGTTTGCGGTGTGGCCCGAATTTGCCGCAGGGCGTCGATTAGTGCGGCGTAGTCCCGCACGATGGCACGCAAGCGGGTGGGGTCGCCACGCTTGAGGGCGTCCAGACCCTCCACACGCAACACGGTGCCCCGGTCAGACAGCGTGAACAGCTGGGCCAGCGCATCGACCTGCCCACTGGCCAGGTGCGAGCCAGTTGTGTCAAACACCGTGCGCTGGTGCGGGATGGCCGCATAGGCCTGCTCTACCGTCAAAGCAGACGCGGCAAGCGGCAGGGCCGCGAGCAGGGCTATGCCAAAGAATTTGATCAGGTTCATAGGTGCCAATTCTGCCAGAGCCTCAAATTGCACCCATTTTGGGTTTTTTTAGTCATACACATAAATAAAATAGGCCTCTAGCCCTCGTGGAATAAGCATATGTAGCTATCTAAACAATAGCAACACTCCACCAGCTGGGCAACAGGGAGCGGTAGCGGTGCTCCCGGTAGCGGTCGTCCATCAGCAACACGGCGCCGGTATCCGTTTGTGTGCGTATCACCCGCCCGGCGGCCTGCACCACCTTTTGCATGCCGGGGAAAACATAGGTGTAGTCATAACCCCGCCCGAACATGGTCTGCATGCGCTCGCAAATGACCTGGTTGACCGCATCAAACTGCGGCAGCCCCAGCGTGGCGATGAAGGCGCCGATCAGCCGTTTGCCAGGCAGATCGATACCTTCACCAAACACGCCGCCCAACACCGCAAAGCCAATGCCCTGGCCTTTCGCATCAAACTGCTGCAAGAAGGCATGGCGCGCGGCCTCGTTCATCTGGCGCTGCTGCACCCACACCGGCACATCGGGGTGGCGCGCCTGCAGCCTTGCCAACGCCTGATCCAGGTAATCAAAGCTGCTGAAGAAGGCCAGGTAGTTGCCGCTGAGCTGTGTGTACTGCGCGGCCATGGTGTCGACCAGCACATCCAGCGTGGCCAGCCGATCGTCGCGGCGGGTCGATACGGAGTGCACGCGGACACTCAGCTGCGCGGAATCGAACGGGCTGGGCACGTCCATGAACTGCGTGGTGTCGGGCAGGCCTAGCAGGTTGGTGTAGTAATCGGTAGGGTTGAGCGTGGCGGAGAACAGCACCATGGAATCGGCTGCCTCCACGCGGGTACGGATGAAGTGGGCGGGCACGATATTGCGCAGTGTGAGCGCGCCACCGTCATCCACACCCGCTACCACATCCAGCTCACACAACGAATGCTCGCCAAACTCTTCTGCCAGCGTCGCAAAGGCCAGGGTCTTGAAAAAGAATGACAGCCAGGTGCCGGGTGTGTCGGCCGCATGTTCGTTGAGGTATTCGCCCACCGAACTATTGAAGCGCTGCACGCTGCGCAGCCAGGCCTCGGGCACTTCGTCCAGCAGACTCCACGGCGTGGCGGGCTCGGCGCGCTGGGCTGCAGCCACTAGCAGATCCCACTGGTTCAGCAGTTCATCGGCGGGGCGGCGCAGCACGGCGGGCAAGTCGGCACGCACCGACAGCGTGTCCGCGCGCGCCAGGTCTGCGCTGTACATGCTGCAGGCACGGCCATACAGGTTGTGCGCCTCGTCCACCAGCACGCTGATGCGCCAGGCGTTGTTGGCGGTCAGCGCATAGAGCATGGCGCTGCGGTCGAAGTAGTAGTTGTAGTCGCCCACCACCACATCGGCCCAGCGCACCATCTCCTGGCCCAGGTAGTAGGGGCAGACCGTGTGTTGCAGCGACACGGTGCGCAGGCTTGTCTGGTTGAGCCATCCCCGCTGTGCGGCTGCCTTGCGGGCTTGGGGCAGGCGGTCGTAAAAGCCCTGGGCCAAGGGGCAAGACTGGCCGTGGCAGGCCTTGTCTTTGTGCTCACACGATTTGTCCTTGGCCACCAGCTCCAGCACCCGCAGCGCCAGGCCAACGTGCGCACCGCGCACGGCGTGCAAGGCCTCCAGCGCCACCTGGCGGCCCGGCGTTTTGGCGGTCAGAAAAAACAGCTTGTCGATGCCGCGTTCGGGCATGGCGCGCAGCGCGGGGAACACGGTGCCGATGGTCTTGCCAATGCCAGTCGGGGCCTGCACCAGCAGCGTGCGGGACTGCACACAGGCGCGGTACACGCCACCGGCCAGATCGCGCTGGCCAGGGCGAAACGGTAACTGCGGAAACTCCAGTGCCTGCAGGGCAGCATCGCGCATCTGACGGTGGGCCTGTTCGCTTTGCGCCCACAGCAGAAAGCGTGCGCACAAGGCATCAAAAAATGTTTGCAGGTCGGTTGCCGACCAGTCTTCATCGATGGGGTGCTCGGTCTGCTCCACCACGTCGAAGTAAACCAGTCTCAGCGTGATGTGTTCCAGCGTCCGGCTCTGGCACATCAGCCAGCCGTAAACCTTGAGTTGGGCCCAGTGCAAGGCGCGGTGGTTGGGGGCTATGGCCGTCACCGATCCGCGGAAGGTTTTGACTTCTTCGAGCACGTTGGTGGCCGGGTCATAACCATCGGCTCGGCCGCTGACGCGCAAGGTGTTTTGCGGGTCGGGGGCAGCGTCCACCTCCGAACCATGGGTCTGGTCGGCAGGGCGCTCTGCTCCGTGTCCCCCGCCCGCTATGCGGGCTCCTCCTTTACCTGCGCAGAACGCCCTGCCGCCCAGACCCATTGCGGTTGTCGCGGTGTACGTGCCTGTGAGCGTTACCTCGGCCTCATGCCCCGGCGGTCTGCGGCTGGCCACCAATTGGTGGCCCTCCCTGCCCTGCTGTGCGCTGGGTGATGGCGTGAAGCGCAAATCCAGATCACCGACCTTGGCCGAAAATTCGCACAGGTTGCGGACCGAGACAAAGTGGCCGGTGTCGCCGCTCATGGCGGGGGACCGCTGCGCGTCTCGCCCTCGGACGCCCGCTCCAGCAGCATGGCCTGGTCTGACCCATCCGCCGAACCCAGGTCGGCATGGGCACGCAATGGCGTGGCTTTGGCCAGCACCACCCACAGCGCAAAGGGCAGATCTGCCACGGCGCGCTTGGGTGCGTTGCGCAGTACCTCCAGTCGCTCGTTTTGCAGCACCATGACACCACACTCGACCGGGATTTCTTCAGCCTCGGCGATCGGCTTGCCTTTGCGGTCGCAGCCCAGCACATACCAGCACTGGCCGCCCGCGTCCAGATAGCTGTCGCGCTTGTCCTTGGATTTGAGATCACCCAGCAGGTCGGCGCGGCTGACCTTGATCTCGTGCACGACCGGCTCCAGGTAGCCCGCCACCGTGGTGTTTCGGATCGAGAATACATCGGGCATACAAATCTTCCAGCGGGTGGCCTCTTCCGGTTCCGACGGCAGCCGTGCGCGAATGCTCAGGTCCGTCCACACGATGCGCCCATCGCGTAGCATCTGTTGCGCCACACGGTCTACCAGCACGTCATGGGCTGAACGGGCCTGGCGGTTGGTGTGGAAGGTCTCGGCCAGGAAGGCGATGCCAGCGTCGGTGACGCGCACCTTGTCGTGCCCGCTAGGCTCAACCGCCCGTTGGAGCAAAGCCGCTGCCAGCAATTCCACCTCCACACTGTCTTGGCAGGGCCAGCCGGCTGAGCGGTACACGTCACGCAACCGCCGGGCGTGCGTGCGGCTCAGGGCGATGTTATTGATAGTGGTATTGCGGGGCATGCGGTCAATAGCTGGTGGAGACCACAAGCATACTGTATAAAACAACAGACAACCAGTCTTGCAACTCCGCAACGCCTTGCCAATACCCATGGGGCACGGCAACAAGCGCGCTTACACACCGCCCCGCCGCCGCACTCAACGGCTCTTATGTCCCGGCTTTTACTGGCGTGGCTACACCGTTGCTGCCTTGGGAAGGAGGTTTGTCCTTTGGCTTTTCCTTGACTTCTGGCTGAGCAACCCCGCCCTCAGCAGCCCGCCGTGCGGCTGCAGCACGTTGTAGCGCCTCCTCTGGCGTGGGAGGTCGGGCGCTTGCTTCCCGCTTCGCAATTTCCTCGGCACTGCTGCAGTTGACACCGTGGTTTACCTCGCACTCGGCAATGCCCTGCTGAGTGCTCTTTGCCGGTGCCGACGCCGAAGCCTTTTGTGCGTTCGCAGCTGCAGCATCGGCGGCCGCTTGTACCCGCGCATTGGCAGCGGCGTTCTCTGCCGCCCAGTTGCGAACTGGGCCGTTGGATGGAGGGGCTTTCTGGATGGGTACGACCACTTCCTTGGCATCTACCGCAGTACAAGGCGACTGTGAATAGCTGGTCTTTCCGTCAGCCCCCGTACATTTGAATACCTCTGCAGCGGCCCACTGTGGCGAGAACAAAAGCGGGCCGAGAATTAACAAGGCGATAGGTGAAACAGTGCGCATGATTTTTGATTCCTCTTCCTCTGGCGTTAGTAATGACTAAACCTGCAAGTTGGACCATACGCCCATTTTGGGGCTTGGTCCGTCCGTCCAGATATGCAACATTTCATTGTTGTGCGGTGGATCAAGGTTCAGATGGCCATTTGCACTTTTTTACAAAAGGAAAATTGCGCTGTCGCTTGGCCGCCATCAATTTGGAACATAAAAAAAGGGCCAACACCTCTCAGCGTTGGCCCAATCGGTTAGTGCAAACCTAATCTATCTAATCTTAGAAACGCTTCCAGAATTTAGCGAAGTACGAAGCGCCGTTCAAGCCAAACTGCACGCTGTCATAAATAAAACCGTTGTCGGTTTCGTTCGGGTCTTGCTTGGTGGGCTTGACGTTGAAGATGTTATTGCCACCGATGGTCAGCTTGGTGTTCTTGTCGAAGCTGTAGGTAAAGCTCAAATCGGCCGAGGTCTTGGGTTCGTAGAAGGCGTTGGCTACGCCGTTTTCAGTGCCGGAAAAGGTACCCAGGGTCTGGCTGCCGAAGTGGATGATCTTCAGGTTGGTTTCCCAAGCGCCTTGGCTGTAGTCAAAGCCCAGGGTTGCCTTGGTGCGGGGGCCGCCTTGTTCGATGAACAGGCGTTCGCGCTCGGACAACAACACCGACTCATAACCCTTCAGCGACGCGGGTGCGTGCACGTTCACCACCTCGGTCTGGCTCAGGTTCAGTGCCAGGAAGGTGTTGAGCTTGCCTTCGCCCATGTCGGACTTGTTGGACACGGTCAGGTCCAGGCCCTTGGTCTTGGTGTCAATGGAGTTGACAAAGAACTGGGCCTGGCCCACGCCCAGCGATGCCAATGTGGCTCCGAGGGCTGGGAAGTTATTGGCATCAAACCGGCCCGACAGACCGATGCGGTCTTTGATTTCGATCTGGTAGAGGTCGGCCGTGACCGAAGTGGCCTTGTTGGGGCTCAGCGTGAAGCCCAAGGTTGCGTTGCGGGAGTTTTCTTCCTTCAGCTTGGGGATGCCAGCTGCATTGGCAATAGCGCCGCCATTGGGTGCCAGCACCACGTCTTGTGCCTTGCCGCTGATGAAGTCCGTGAAAGTGGACGAGAAGTAGACCTGTTGCAAAGAGGGTGCGCGGAAGCCCGAGCTCACCGAGCTGCGGAATAGCAACTGGTCGCTGGCCTTGAAGCTGGCGGCCAGCTTGCCGGTGGTGGTGTTGCCAAAGTCGCTGTACTGTTCGGTGCGCACGGCGGTTTGCAGTTTGATCTGCTGCGTTACGTCGGTCTCGATGTCGATATACAACGCGGTGCTGTCGCGGTTGCGATTGGTGACGTCCGCGGGCTGAAAGCCGGGGAAGCCCTGGCTGCCAGCATTGCCGCCAGAACCTACGCCGTCGGCATCAATGTACGAGCCAGCCTCGCCCGCGTAGATCTGGTAATTTTCGCGGCGGTATTCGGCGCCAAAGGCCACGTTCGAGCCCCCTAGGAAACCATCAAAGAACTTGCTGAAATCGATGTTGGTCGTGGCTTGCGAGAACATGAATCCACCGGCCTGGAAGACGCTGGCACTGCGGCCTGCGCCACCGTTCAACAAATCCCGGTTGGCGATCGAGGCGTTGATGGTGTTTGAAATGCGGTAACGCATCTCGTTGGAACCATAGGTTTGCGACAGGTCGGCCGTCCACTCGCCAATCTGCCATTTGTGGCCGATGATGGCGGTGCGGTCGGTGATGTCGCCATTGATGAAAGGCACAAAGCCGTTGGGATACATGGCGGCTGAGTTGCGGCTCGGAACATCGTCCGAACCCACACCACCGCGCGCAAACGCGGCGGACGACGCGTCGCGGTTTTGCGCACCCAGTGTGAAGTACAACTTGCCGGTTCCGCTGGTAGGCAATTCACCGTTCAAGTAGATGGTGGAGTTTTTCGACTGCGTGTCGCCAATGATGCGGGGGTTGTCTGCCTCGGCGCGGTTGGAGCGGCCACGGTCCGAATACTCGGCGGTGATGCCCAGCACGCCGTTCTCACCAATGCCAAAGCCGCAATAGGCCGATGGCAGGTAGTTTTTGCCGTCGCCCACCGAGTATTGGCTGTAGCCCAGCACGGCTTCGCAGCCCTTGCTCTTTTTCAATGTGATGTTCATGACGCCGGCAATGGCGTCGGAGCCGTATTGGGCGGCGGCGCCGTCGCGCAGGATCTGCACGTTGTCGATGGCCAGCACGGGGATGGCGTTCAGGTCGGTACCTGTGTTGCCACGGTTGCGGGCGCCAAACAGGTTGACCAGGGCGGTGGTGTGGCGGCGTTTGCCATTAACCAATACCAGCGTTTGGTCCGAGCCCAGACCGCGCAGCGATGCGGAATCGATCAAATCAGCACCGTCGGCGCCGGTCTGGCGGGTAGAGTTGAAAGACGGGGACAGGTATTGCAGCGATTGCGACAGGTCAAACTGGCCGCCCTGCTCCGACGTTTTGGTCATCGGGATGAAGTCGATCGGCACCGGCGTGTCGGTGGCAGAAGCATTGGCACGGCGCGAGCCGATGATGGTGACGCTTTCCAGGCCGGGGGCGGCTACAGCGCCTGTGGTCTGGGCGACCGCATAAGAAACGGGCGTTAGCGTGGCCGCCGCCGCCGCGCCATAGAGACCGATAGATAGTGCTTTACGCAAAACAGTCATAGCTCACCTTTTTGATATTGTGTGGATGGGTAACCGAGCAGGAAATTCTAGGGGGCAGGCGTCCCCTTGGGGGGCCTTGTTTCCGCCTTACCACACTGCTATGACAATTTAATCAAACGGATACGACGGACTAATGTCCATTCAGTTTTGCTAATAGAGCCTGACCGCACCGGCGCTGGGCATTGCGCACACCCGCATGCACTGTGCGCCAGGCAACGCACCTAAACAGGGTTTATTGGGGCGAACGGATGCAGCAGCCCACAAAAGATACACATGCAAATATTTGAGGGCGCACTGCATCCAAAGGCGGATGGGCGTCGTTTGTCGGTAGTATCTTTTACAACCCCGTTCCTATAGGACCCGATCCATGACACCGTTCATCGCTTCTTCTGTTTCCCGCCCCCGCCTTGTTCTGGCTGCACTGATGGCAGGTCTGCTGGCTGCCTGCGCATCCACAAAGCCATCTGGCGAGGCCTTTGTGGCGCCCGTTGCACCCGCCGCCCTGGCGCCGTCTGACAACGAGCGCGCCGCCTTTGCCTGGCACGCGATCGGCTCGCAAATCTACGAATGCAAACCCTCTGACAAGGGCGGATTCACTTGGGTCTTTGTGGCGCCCGAGGCTGACCTGTACAACCAGAAAGATGAGAAGGTCGGCACCCATGGCGCCGGTCCGTTCTGGGCTGCGCTGGACGGCAGTCAAACCCTGGGCACCGTCAAGGCGCGCGCGAATGGAACCCATGCCACCGACATTCCACTGCTGTTGCTGAGCGCCAAATCCAATGGTGTTGCTGGCAAGATGGCCCGCGTGACCAGTGTGCAGCGCCTTAACACCGAAGCCGGTGCCGCACCCGCCAAGGGTTGCGCAGAGGCCACCGACGCCGGCAAACGCGTCAAGGAAGGCTACACCGCTGACTACGTGTTCTTCGAAGCCAAGTAAGCCGCAGAAGGTAAGGCGGGGGCCTAGCCCATCTGCGACCACGCCTTTTCCAGGCGTTTGACGCTGACGGGCTGCGGCGTGCGCAACTCTTGCGCGAAGAAGCTGACCCGCAGCTCTTCCATCAGCCAGCGGAACTCTTGCATGCGCTCATCGACCGAGCCCTTGCGCTCGGCTACCAGGCGCCAGTAGCGCTGCTCAAGCGGTCGCAGCTCAGCCAGGCGCGCGGCATCACGGGCCGGGTCGGCACGGTATTTCTCCAGCCGCAGCGTGATGGCCTTCAGGTAGCGCGCCAAATGCTGCAGGCGCGGCCAAGGGGCGGCCTGCAGAAAGCGCTTGGGCACCAGGCGGTTGATCTGCTGGGCGCAATCGGCTATCGCCTCGGGCGCGTTCTTGGTGTCCTTGATCTTGCGGGCGGCGGTGGCGTATTCCAGGAGGATGGTGCCGGCCAGGCGCGCCACCTCATTGGCGATCAACGTCAGGCGACCCCTGCCCTCCTCCACCCGGCGCTTGAAGGCGAATTCGTCGGTGGGCAAAGGGTCCAGCAAGAAAGCGCGGTCCAATGCCACGGCGATGATCTGCTCGCGCAGCTCTTCCACGGTGCCACCGCCGGTACCGTTTTCGGCCTTGCCCACGCTCATGTAGGCCACGGCCATCTTCTGCAGGTCGGGGATGTTTTTCTCCAAGTACTTCAGCGCGTCCTTGATCTGCAGCGAAAACAGGCGGCGCAGGCCGGCGCGGTGTTTGGTGGCGGAGACTTCGGGTTCGTCGAACACTTCAATGGTGACCGCGTCGCCTTGGTCGATCAGCGCTGGAAAGCCGATCAGCGTCTGGCCGCCCTTGCGGATTTCCAGCAGCTCGGGCAGTTCGCCAAAGGTCCAGGCAGTGTGGCGTTGCTCGCTGACGGCAGGTGATGCCGATTTTTGCGCAGCGCTAGTCGCCGGTCTTGCTCCATTTTTTGTAGCAGCATCTCCAGGTTGCACGAGGGCTACCGGCTCATTTGTCTTAAGGCCTTTCTGTAAACCGGCATTGGCAGGCTCACCGGCATTGGCGCCCACTCCTTGCGTGGGCGCAGCACTGCTGCCCGCCCCCACTTGTGCCAGCTTCAGCCCCGCCAACGCCTGAAACGCGCCGCGCGCCTGCGCACCCAGCTCGGCCTTCAACGCGCCGAGGTTGCGGCCATGGCCCATCTGTCGGCCATGCTCGTCCACGACGCGGAAGTTCATGAAGAAATGCAGCGTCAGCATGTCGGCCTTGATGTCGGCACGGGCCACATCCACCGACGTGGCTTCACGCACCAGCTTCAAGACGGCGTCTATCAGCGCGCCACTGCCAAAGCGCTCGGGCGCGTTCAGCATTTCGGCAAACTTGGTGGCCGTGTCTGGCAGCGGCACCAGGCGTGAACGGGGGCGTTGGTGCAAGGTTTTGAGCAGCGCCTGCACCTTGTCTTTCAGCATGCCGGGCACCAGCCACTCGCAGCGTTCATCATTGACCTGGTTCAGCACAAACAGCGGCACCGTCACGGTCAGGCCGTCGCGCGGGTCACCGGGCTCGTGCAGGTAGGTGGCAGCGCAGTCTACGCCGCCCAGGCGAATCGTCTTGGGGAAGGATGCGGTGGTGATGCCGGCCGCTTCATGGCGCATCAGCTCCTCGCGGGTCAGGCGCAGCAGTGTGCTTTCGCTGCGGCCGGGCGGCAGAGCGCCCTGCTCCGTGTCCCCCGCCCGTTGCACGGGCTCCTCCTTGACCTCCGCAAAAAGCCCTCCCGCCCGAACTCCGGGGTTGTACTGCGGCTTTTTGGATTCCTCCCGGTACCAGCGCTCAAAGCTGTAGCCGCTGCAGACGTCGGCGGGCAACTGCTGGTCGTAATAGGCGTAGATCAGTTCGTCGTCTACCAGCACGTCCTGGCGGCGGGCCTTGTGCTCAAGCTCTTCGACCTGGCGCACCATCTTCTGGTTGGCGGCGAGGAAGGGCAAGGGTGTTTCCCATTCGCCGTCCACCAAGGCCTGGCGGATGAAGATTTCGCGGGCACCGGCCAGGTCGACGCGGCTGTAGTTGGTGCGCCGGCCGTTGTAGACGACGATGCCATACAGCGTGGCCCGCTCCAGCGCCACGACCTCGGCCGCCTTCTTTTCCCAATGCGGGTCCAGCAATTGCTTCTTCAACAAATGCTCGCCGACCTGTTCCAGCCATTGGGGTTCGATGTTGGCAATGCCGCGGCCAAAGAGGCGTGTGGTTTCTACCAGTTCGGACGCGACGATCCAGCGGCCCGGCTTTTTGGAAAGATGCGCTCCCGGGTGGGCAAAAAACTTGATGCCACGCGCGCCCAGGTATTCGCCCTGCGGGCCTTCGGTTTCGACCTTGTAGCCAATATTGCCGAGTAGCCCTGCGAGCATGGACATGTGCAGTTGTTCGTAGGTGGCAGGTGTGCTGTTCAGATGCCACTTGTGCTCAGCCACCACGGTGTGGAGCTGGCTGTAAATGTCCTTCCACTCGCGTACGCGGCGGATGTTGACGAAGTTCTGCCGCAACAGTTGTTCGTATTGGCGATTACTCAGTTTGTGCGTTGTCGTATGCGCTGTGAGTTGGGCTAGCCGAGCGTTCTGCTTCGTGTCCCCCGCCCGCTGCGCGGGCTCCTCCTTGACCTGCGCAGAACGCCCAGCTACCCCAACTCCCGATGTTGCGGGACTCGAACCGCCGCGCGCATCATGGATCCACTTCCATAGCTTCAGGTAGCCGACAAACTCGCTCTTCTCGTCGTCGAACTTCACATGTGCCTGGTCCGCCTGCTGCTGTGCCTCCATGGGGCGGTCGCGCACGTCCTGCACGCTCAAGGCCGAGGCGATGACCAGCACTTCGTCCAGCGCCTGGCGTGTGCGTGCCTCCAGGATCATGCGGCCCACGCGCGGGTCCAGCGGCAGCTTGGCAAGCTCCTGGCCCATGGGTGTCAACTCGTTTGCATCGTCCACGGCGCCCAATTCATTGAGCAACTGGTAGCCGTCGGCAATGGCGCGGCCTGATGGGCGCTCCAGGAATGGGAAGTCTTCTACGATGCCAAGATGCAGCGACTTCATGCGCAGGATGACGCCGGCCAATGAAGACCGCAAAATTTCGGGGTCGGTAAACCGCTCGCGGCCGTTGAAGTCTTTCTCGTCGTATAAGCGGATGCAGATACCGTTTGCAACCCGCCCGCAGCGGCCAGAGCGTTGGTTGGCGGATGACTGGCTGATGGGCTCGACCAGCAACTGCTCAACTTTGCTTCTAAAGCTGTAGCGCTTGACGCGTGCCGTGCCGGCGTCGATGACATAGCGTATGCCGGGCACGGTCAACGAGGTTTCGGCCACATTGGTGGCCAGCACCACGCGCCGGCCGGTGTGGCCGTCAAAAATGCGGTCCTGCTCGGCCGGGCTCAGGCGGGCAAACAGTGGCAGCACTTCGGCATTGCGCATGACGGGCTGATGGCTGAGGTGTTTGCGCAGGTGGTCGGCCGCGTCGCGGATCTCGCGTTCGCCGGGCAGGAAGACCAGGATGTCGCCCTGGTTGTGCACGTCGCGCCACAGCTCATCCACGCCATCTGCAATGGCGTTGTTCAAATCGTATTCACGCGATTCTTCGAATGGCCGGTAGCGCTGCTCCACCGGGAACATGCGGCCCGACACCATGATGACGGGCGCAGGGCCTTTGTTGGACTTGAAGTGGTCGGCAAAACGCTGGGCATCAATCGTGGCGGATGTGACGACGATTTTTAAATCCGGACGACGCGGCAGGATCTGGCGCAGGTAGCCCAGCAAGAAGTCGATGTTCAGGCTGCGCTCGTGTGCCTCGTCAATGATGATGGTGTCGTAGGCGTTGAGTAGCGGGTCGGTCTGCGTCTCGGCCAGCAAAATACCGTCGGTCATCAGCTTGACGGATGCGTCTTTGGATAGGCGGTCCTGGAAGCGAACCTTGAAGCCCACGACCTCACCCAGCGGCGTCTTCAGCTCCTCCGCAATACGCTTGGCCACGCTGCTGGCGGCAATGCGGCGCGGTTGGGTATGGCCAATCATGCGGGCGCGTTGGCCTGCGGGATAGTTGAGTTTGCCGCGGCCCATGGCTAGAGCGATCTTGGGCAGTTGGGTGGTTTTGCCCGAACCCGTCTCACCACAGACGATGATGACCTGGTGGGCCGCCATGGCAGCCATGATTTCTTCGCGTTTGCCGGAGACGGGGAGCGATTCGGGGAATTCGATTTGCAGAGGTACAGACATTGGGGCGCAATTATCGGGGTTGCGGGCTCAGCAACCCAACGCCCTTCAAAACACGTAGGCGATAGTGCGCCAATAACTCGCGTTATTGAGTTGGTGGCTTGGCCGCAAGAAAAACTGACGGAAGCTCAGCCTTGGGTTCCCACTTGACGAGTTCAATTTCATAATTTGTCCAAGGCGCGCCTTTTGGACGCCAGTCGTTTTCCTGCCATTTAACAAACCTCTTTACGGAGGGAGCGAAATAAATAACGATCGTGGCCCTACCTTTATTTTCTGTGTCTTGCAAACTTAGCGCATCGGCCGGACTAGTCCACCAACCAGACAACTTGATCCGAAAGGCGTCAAACTCGCCTGCGTCTGTCTTCACTTTTTCAAAAGCTTCGACTTCTGCGTCGTACTTGGTGGAACCACTGTTCACGAGATGCTTGCGTTCCAAGGAGTACTTTTTCCCGACAACGAGTGGATATTGAATATATTCTTGGTCTGCCTTTGCGGTGAACAGCAGATCGCCAGGCTGGTATGGGCTGAGCGACTGAAAACCGTACCGTTCGATTTGACTGGCACGTTTGTAGTCAAAATGCCAAATGGAACGCTTGCGCTGAACCGCCGGATTCTGCGTTTCTTCATACAGCCAAGCACTATCGCCATCCAATTTGTAGGCTTGGCTCGTAAGAATAAAGGGTGGCTTCACATCGCCTTTGTTGGTGTGGCGATAGCTCCATTTATCGCCCACTTCAAATTCAGGTTGAGCCTGCAAGGGCTGTGCGTGAATTGCAGGCTGTGCGGAACATAGTAAAAAACCTACCGCGCAAGCTTTTGTCCAAATATTGGAGGGAGGGGCGACAGATTTCATGACTCTCCTTGATTCGACTGGGTTTAAGAATTCGACGTTTCGGGGCGGGGCCATCGCCCCATGAACCGACTGCGTATCTGACAAACACCGACTGATACACTTTTCAGATAATAGACGACTGCACCCAGGCTAATTACTCCTCCATGACCACTGTTTTCAATTTCACTTTCGTGCCCTGGTTCCGCTCGGTCGCGCCGTATATCCACAAATTCCGCAACCAGACGTTTGTCGTCGGTATCGCGGGTGAGGCCATCGCTGCGGGCAAGCTGCCGCATCTGGCGCAAGACCTGGCCATGATCCAGAGCATGGGCGTCAAAGTCGTGCTGGTGCATGGCTTTCGGCCGCAGGTCAACGAGCAGCTCCGCGCCAAGGGCCACGAGGCGAAATACTCGCACGGCATGCGCATCACCGACGAAGTGGCGCTGGACTGCGCGCAGGAGGCCGCCGGCCAGCTGCGCTATGAGATTGAAGCGGCGTTCAGCCAGGGCCTGCCCAACACGCCGATGGCCGGGTCCACGGTGCGCGTGATTTCCGGCAACTTCATCACGGCGCGGCCGGTCGG
>NZ_JANXUQ010000251.1 GCF_025356155.1 Rhodoferax sp.
GGTGGGCGCCATGAACACACCACGGCCTTCGCGGCCGAAGGCGCTCATCAGCGCGCCGTCGTCAAACTCGCCAATGATGCGGGGATGGATCTGGTGTCGGGTCAGCCATCCCTCCAATTGCTGGCGCACAGAGGCCTGGGCACCGGGGATCAGCAGCGGAAAATCGTTCAGGCATTGCGGGAACGGGCCTTTGAGTTGCCCCTTCAGCGACGGAGCGCAGAAGAAGCTCATGGCCGTGCGGCCCAGCGGGTGGTTGAAGGCCTTGACGTTCAGGCGCTTGGACATGGGCTCATCGGCAATCACCAGGTCCAGCCGGTTCAGCGCGAGCTGGGCCAGCAGGTCGGGGAACTTGCCCTCGCTACAAACCAGGCGCACGGGTTCAGCGATGGCTAGCGCCGGCTCGAGCAGCCGGTAGGCGATGGACTTGGTCACCGAATCGGCAACGCCGACCTTGAAATCCAACAGGCGCTGGCCGCCGTGGGCCTGGCGCACGGCGGTCTCCAGCTCGGTGCCGAGCGTGAAGATCTGGTCGGCATACCCCATGGCCAAGTGGCCGTCCTCAGTCAGTTCCAGCTTGCGCCCACTCTTGCGGAACAGCTTGCGGCCGAACCAATCCTCCAGCAATTTGATCTGGCCAGACAGAGTTTGTGGCGTTGTGTGTAACTGCTCACCTGCGCGCATGATGCCGCCAGCCTTGGCAGTGACCCAGAAGTAATGGAGGTGTTTGAAATTCATATTGGCCTAACACTTCGGTTTAATCGAAGTCAAATTGTTATAAATTCGAATTTACACGAAGCATTGTGGCACCTACATTCAGGCTTCACCAGCCACCTTTTGAGCTGGAAGGAGTAAATCCCATGCGTTTAAGTACACGAGGCCGTTTTGCCATCACCGCGATGATCGACCTGGCGCTGCGCCAGACATCCACGCCCGTACCGTTGGCCGACCTGGCCCAGCGCCACCGCATCTCCATGTCGTATCTGGAACAGATGTTTGCCAAGCTGCGCCAGCAGGGCCTGGTGGAGAGCACCCGTGGCCCCGGCGGCGGCTACACACTGGCGCGCCCGGCGGCCGCCATTTCGGTGGCCGATATCGTGGGCGCAATCGAAGACGGCGCCAACCCGCAGAGCGATGGCAACACGCGCGAAAGTTCGGCCAGCGCCCAGGCCATGACCCAGGATTTGTGGGATGCATTGCAAACCACCGTGCTGGCCTACCTGAAGACCGTCACGCTGCAAAGCCTGGCCGACGAGCAGAAGGCCAAGGGCTTTCAGGTGCAGGAGCGCCGACCAGTGCAAAAGGGTGTGTTTGCCAAACCCCGGCAGGAGAAACCACGGCCCAGCACGCCGAACTCGGTGTTCGCGCTGGCCAATGCCTGGTCCGGCAGGTCAACATAAGCACCGGTGACCACAATTGGGTGGAGACCGCAGTCGCTATCAATAAATGAGCGTCTCCTGCATATGCGACGAGGGCTAGCGCCCATTTTAACTGCTAGTGCCTTGGCGAAACCGGTGCTGCCGCAGCTTTGCGGTATTCGTCCGGCGTGGTGCCCACCAGCCGCTTGAACATGCTGATGAAGGCGGATGCGCTGCCGTAGCCCAGGTCCAGAGCGATCGTCTCCACCGTCTGGCCGGCTTCCAGCAACGGCATGGCCTTGACCACGCGCAGGCGTTGGCGCCACTCGGCCACCGACATGCCCAGGTCGCGCTGGGCGCGGCGCATCAGCGTGCGCTCGGTGCTATGGGCGGCATGGGCCAGCTCGGGCAACGAGCGGTTGTCGCCCGGCTGAGCCTGCAGCATGCGCAACACGGCGCCCAGGGCCGGGTCGTCCGAATTGGGCAAATAACTGCCCGCTTGCGGAGCCCGCGCCAACTGGTCCAGCAGCACCTGCAGCATGCGCGCGCCTTCTGGCGTGGCCAGGTCATCGGGTGCCAGCTGGCGCAAATGCTCCAACAAGGCGCGCACCAGCGGGCTGACGGTCAGCGCGCAGGGCGTGGCAGGCAGCACCGTGCAGCCCGGGCGTGCGATGTACAGCGAGCAGTGGTGCGCCTCCAGCCGGTTCAACCCCACATGCAACAGATCGGGCGGCAGCCACACGCCGTAGTGCGGCGGCGCCAGGTAGCGGTGGTCGGCCACCTTGACCTCCATGACCCCGCTAAACGAATATACGAACTCGCCCCATGCATGCTGGTGCTGGGGGTAGATGCCCTGCGCCGGCACATAGGCACTGCGGAACATGATGGGCGCGGGCAGCTGCGGACTGTGCAGCGGAACCTCCAGCTTGGGCGGCAGTATGGGCATGGTGCGTTGCGCGGTGTGGGGCTTGGTTGGTGCGATTGGCGGTTGGGCGCTATGGCTTGTCTGCTATTCACTATATCAAGCAAAGCCGTCAATTCAATAATTGCTCCAACTTCGACAAACCCTGGGAAAAGACATGGATACGCGCAAAGCGCTAGACGGACGTGCCATCGGCCTGATGCTGGTGCTGTGCGTGGTGTGGGGGCTGCAGCAGGTGGCGCTGAAGGCCACGGCTGGTGAGATTGCGCCCATCTTCCAGATCGGGTTGCGATCGGGCGTGGCGGCGCTGCTGGTAGGGCTGGTGATGGTGGCGCGCAAGGAGCGTATGGACCTGGCCCGCACCTGGCGCGCCGGGCTGATGGTGGGCCTGCTGTTTGGTGTTGAGTTTCTGCTGGTGGGTGAAGGCCTGCGGCACACCAGCGCGGCACACATGGTGGTGTTCTTGTACACCGCACCGATTTTCGCGGCGCTGGGCCTGCACTGGCGGCTACCCGCCGAGCGCCTGGGTGCGGTGCAGTGGCTGGGGATTGCGCTGGCCTTTGGCGGTTTGGCATTCGTGTTTTTTGGCCGCGGCATCGCATCTGCCGCCGCGCCTGGAGATACGCTGTGGGGTGACTTTTTGGGTCTGCTGGCGGGTGCGGCATGGGGTGCGACAACCGTGGTGGTGCGCGGCTCCCGGTTGGCCACGGCGCCCGCCACCCAAACCCTGCTGTACCAGTTGGTCGCAGCCTGTGCGCTGCTGCTGGGCGCGGCCTTTGCCACCGGCCAGGCCCACTTCATCCCCACACCGACGGTCTGGGCGAGTTTGCTGTTCCACTCTGTAGTGGTGTCGTTTGCCAGCTTTCTGCTGTGGTTCTGGCTGCTGCGCAAATACCTGGCCTCGCGCCTGGGCGTGTTCTCGTTCATGACGCCACTGTTTGGCATGGTGCTGGGGGCCTGGCTGTTGCACGAGCCGATTGAGGCACGCTTTTTAATCGGTGCCGTGCCGGTGCTGCTGGGCATCGTGCTGGTCAGCGGGGGCGGCGAATGGGTGGTGCGCACTGTGGGCGCGCGCTTGCGGGGAGCTGGCGCCTGATTGTTGTTGGTATCCACCTGCGTCAGCGTGGCTACCGGTTGGGCCTGTGCGATGGTGCAAAATTGAATGTCCATGCTCACACTGCCCAACCCTGCCCTGTTTGCCGTAATGTGAGGGCAATTCACCACCACCCACTGTTGACTCGCCAGGTTTTTCTGAGCCTGCTGATGGCCGCTGCCACATCCCTCGCCTGTGCCGCGATTGAGGGCGAGGCACTTGCCAAAAAGTCCGGCCCCAGAATCTACAAATACCTCAAGGGTGGCACGCCGTCTTTCTCCGATGTGCCACCGGCCAAGATTCCATACGTGATCTTCACGCCGTCGTGTTACGCGTGCAATGTCAACTCCAACATCAACTGGCACACGACGCCACTGCATCTGCAGGAATATGGCGAGGAGATCACCTTCGCCGCGCGCCAATTCGATGTCGACCCCGCTTTGCTGCGCGCGATGATCCACGCCGAGTCGGGCTTCAACCCGCGCGCGCGCTCGCAAAAGGGTGCCATGGGCCTGATGCAGCTGATGCCTGGCACCGCGCGCATGCTGGGCGTGGCAGATGCATCGCAACCCAGCGACAACATCCGCGGCGGTGCGCAGTATTTGGCCGGGCTGCTGACGCGGTTCAAAGGCGATGTGTCCCTGGCCAGCGCCGGCTACAACGCCGGCCCAGAAGCGGTGCAAAAATACGCCGGCGTGCCGCCCTATGCCGAAACCCAGGTCTATGTACAACGGGTCAAGATTTTGCACCAGCGGTACAAGGACGCACCACGCGGATAACAAGGCCGAGGCCGGCTGTGCTTTATGCTCAGTAGCGCCTCAGGACAGGCCCCTCATTTTAAAAAGGTAGTTCATGGCTTCGGAAGACAGCGACGGGGCGGCACAACCAGCTCCCCAGCCTCAACAGGCTGGCGCGGTGCACGCGCGAGAAGGCCCGCGCTTTGGGACGCTGGCCATCGCCGTCTTCTGGCTGGTAGTCACGGGTGTGCTGTATGGGGTGACGACCCAGTACCTCAAGCCCAAGCCGGTGACGATCACCGCGCAGGGTGAACTCGTCATTCCCAAATCCCGCGATGGGCATTTTTATGCGACCGGCACGGTCAATGGCCGCGCCGTGACGTTCATGGTGGACACCGGGGCTTCGTCGGTTGTCATCAGCGAACCGTTTGCCCGCCATGCGGGTGTGGCAGAAGGTGTACCCACCACCTTCCACACGGCCAACGGCAATTTGCAGGGCCGTACCGTGGCGGACGTGCCGGTTACCGTAGGACCCATCCAGGTGTCTGGCGTACGGGTCGGTGTGGGCCTTGTCGGGGGTGACGAGGACGATGCGCTGCTGGGCCAAAGCTTTTTGTCCAAATTCGACATCTCCATGTCCAGGAACGAAATGACCCTGCGCCCACGCTAAGCGGCCAAAAGATGCCACGATGGGACCGTTGTGGAACTTAAAACACCCCTGGCGCTCCAAAAATGAGCCCAAGCGCCTGGACGTCATGATCCCGGCACTCTTACCACGCGTCATTTGAAACGGAAATCGGATGAAACTGAAATTACTGGCAATACTCTTTGCATTTGCAACGGCAGCGCACGGCGCTGCCATCGTGCCAGACGCACAGGAGACCAAGGCAGCCCATTTGACAGCCGAAGTGCTGTCCCGCTACCACTACAAGCCCGCACCGCTGGACGAAGCCCTGTCCAGCAAGATCTTTGACCAGTACCTGAAGGCGCTCGATTCCGACAAGCTCTTTTTCATACAGTCCGACATCGACCAGATGGCTGACGCCCGCACCAAGCTCGGCTCGGACATGCTCAACGACGACCTGACACGCCCATTCAACATCTTCAACCTGTACATCAAGCGCGCCGTCGAGCGTTTTGGTTACGCGCGCAGCCTGCTCAAGGGCAGCTTCAAGTTTGACAGCAATGAGAGCTACCAATTCTCGCGTGCCAAGCAAGACTGGCCCAAGACCGAGGCAGAGGTGCAGGACCTGTGGCGCAAGCGCGTGAAGAACGACTGGCTACGGCTCAGGCTGGCGGGAAAGGACGACAAGAGCATCGTCGACGTGCTGGGCAAGCGTTATGACAACAGCATCAAGCGCATTGGCCGCTTCAACAACGAAGACGCGTTCAACACCTACATGAACGCCTACACCATGGCCATCGAGCCGCACACCAACTATATGGCGCCCCGCACGGCGGCCAACTTCGACATCTCGATGCGCCTATCGCTGGTGGGCATTGGCGCAGTGCTGGTCGAGGTGGACGAATACACCACCATCCGCGAACTGGTGGCAGGCGGACCGGCTGCTCTGTCGGGCCAGCTCAATGTGGGTGACCGCATTGTGGGCGTGGCCCAGGGCGAAAACGGTGCCATGACCGATGTCATGGGCGCGCGGCTGGACGATTCTGTCGCTTTGATCCGCGGCGCGCTCGACACCGTGGTCCGCCTCGAAGTGCTACCTGCCGATGCAGGGCCGGATGGCAAACACAAGGTAGTAACCATGGTGCGCAAACCCATCAGCCTGCAGGACCAGTCGGCCAAATCTTCCATACAAACGATCAACGATGGCAAGACCACACGCACCATCGGCGTGATTACCTTGCCCTCGTTCTACGAAGATTTCGCGGCCAAGCAAAAGGGCACGCCGGGTTACAAGAGCACGTCGCGCGATGTGGCGTTGCTGCTGAAGGAATTAAAAGACAAAAAGGTCGACGGTGTGCTAATGGATCTGCGCAACAACGGCGGCGGTTCGCTGTCGGAATCGGTGGAACTCACCGGGTTGTTCACCGGCAAAGGTCCGGTCGTGCAGGTGCGCCAAGCCAGTGGCGAGATCCGTGTTGAATCATCGCCTCAGTCGCAGCCCGCTTGGGATGGTCCCCTGGCGGTCTTGATCAACCGCAATTCGGCATCTGCATCCGAGATTTTTGCCGCCGCCATTCAGGACTATGGCCGCGGTTTGATTCTGGGTGAACCCAGCTTTGGCAAGGGCACCGTGCAGACCATGTTTAACCTGGACCGCATCACCAAGTCAGTCAAGCCGCAGTTGGGCGAGGTCAAGCTGACGATTGCGCAGTTCTTCCGCATCAACGGCGGCACCACGCAGCTGCGCGGCGTCACGCCCGATGTGACCTTCCCTAGCGTGTTGGAGACCGGAGAGTACGGCGAGTCCAGCTACGATAACGCGTTGCCATGGACCCAGATTCCTGCGGCCAGCTTTACACCCAAGGGCTCGTTGCAGGATGAAGTGCCCATCCTCGTGGCCCAGCACAAGGTACGCGTGAAGGGCGAGAAAGACTTCCAGTACCTGCAGGAAGACATTGCAGAGTTCAATGCCAAGCGCAAGCAGAACGAACTGTCGCTCAACGAAACCGTGCGCCGCAAGGAAAAGGACGCGCAGGAAGCCAAGCTGGCGTCTCGCAAACCCGCCACCAAGGCCAGTGATGCAGCCGCAGCAGCCAAGAACAACAATTCCGAAAAGGACGACGGCCTGCAGGCCGGTGAGCGCGATCTGCGGGTTGAACTGGCGGCCGAGAAGGCACGCAAGAACGACAGGGACGTGCTGCTCATAGAAGCCGCCCACATCCTGGGTGACGAGGTCGATCTGCGCAAGCCCGGCGTCAACCTGGCAGCCCGTGCGAAACAGGCCCAGCTGTTAAACGCGCAGTAGTCGGAGAAGGCGTTCGGGCCAGGCTTTAGCGCCTGAGCCCCCTCATGGCGCCGCTTGCGCTTGTTTGCTAACCCGGCAACCAGGTCTCCGCATCCACCGCAGTTTGTTCGCCCGTCAACAGGTTCTTGACCTGGTGGCTGGCGTCCTCGCCTATGAACCACACAAAAGGAATGCCGCGTTTGGACGCCGCCTCGATCTGTTTGCCGTAGGCCTTGGGTGCGTGGTACAGGTCGGTAGCAATGCCGCGGCCGCGCAGGCGGTTGGCCAGTGCAGTCGCCGCCGGGCGGCTGGCGTCGTCGTTCAGCGCGACCAGCACATCGGTGGGGGTCTTGCGCGTGGGCTTGAGCTGGCCCTTGGCGAACAACAAACCCAGAATGCGCGTCAACCCAATGGACATGCCGACACCCGGCAGCTTGACCTTGGCGTCGCCGGCCAGGTTGTCATAACGGCCGCCGCCGCACACCGAGCCGGATGACTCGAAGCCCTGCATCTGCCCCTCGCACACCATGCCGGTGTAGTAGGCCAGGCCGCGGGCAATGGCCAGATCGGCGGACACCGACGGCGGCAGCCCGGCAGCCAGTCGGTTGGCGTTCAGGTCGGCGGCGTTGTCCAGCACCTCGGTCAGTTCGGTCAGACCTTCATCCAATAGCGGGGAGCTGATACCCAGCGCGCGAACGCGGTCCACAAATGATGTGTCGGCAGTCTTGATGCTCGCTATGGCCAAGCACTGGGCTGCTTGCGCCTCGCTTAGGCCCAGCTCGGTCTGCAACAGGCTGGACACTTTGGGGGCGCCGATCTTGTCCAGCTTGTCGACGACGCGCAGCACGGCATTGGTGTCGGCGATGCCTAGGCCCTCGTAAAAGCCCTGCAACAGCTTGCGGTTGTTGACGCGCAAGGTGACGGGTGGAATCGGCAGTGTGCTGGTGACCACAGCCATCAGGCGCACGACCTCGGCATCGTAAAAGCTGGGCAATTCGCCGTCACCAATGACGTCGATGTCGCACTGTGTGAACTCGCGGTAGCGGCCCTCTTGCGGGCGCTCGCCACGCCAGACCTTTTGCATCTGGTAGCGCTTGAACGGGAAGCTGAGCTGCCCCTTGAACTGCTGCACATAGCGCGCGGTGGGCACGGTCAAATCGAATCGCAGGCCGAATTCGGGCGGCTTCTTGGCCTCGGCCGCGTCTTCATGCAGGCGCGCCAGCACATAGATTTCCTTATCGTCGCCATTGCCGGACAGCACCTGCGTAGGCTCCACGCTGCGGGTTTCGATGTTGGCAAAGCCGTACAGCTCGTACTGGCGGCGGATGGTGTCCATGCACTGCTGTTCCAGCAGGCGCTGCTCGGGCAGCCATTCGGGGAAGCCACTGATGGGGGCAAACTTGCTCATGGTCGGTAGGGGGTCTGGGGTGGGGTGCGTGCCGGTGTGGCAGGGCTCAAGTGTAAATTGTCGGCCAGCCACCGCACACAGCCAGCCCCTGCGGAATGCCAGTCACTATGTTTTATATAGCAACATGACTATATTCCACGAGGGCTAGATACACATTTTACTTCAGCGCACTCCACAGGAATGCCAACCGCAACGCCTGCAACTGCGCGCGCTGGCTGTTGTCGGCCGCACCCCCGTGGCCGCCTTCCATGTTCTCGTAGTACAGCACGTCCTTATGCCCCTGCTCCAGCATGCGGGCCACCATCTTGCGGGCATGGGCCGGGTGCACGCGGTCGTCACGGGTGGAGGTGGTGAACAGCACCTTGGGGTAGCGCACGCCGGCCTTGACGTTCTGGTACGGGCTGTAAGGTTTGATCCACTCCCACTCCTCTGGGATGTCCGGGTTGCCGTACTCGGCCATCCAGCTATTGCCGGCCAACAGCATGTGGTAGCGCCGCATGTCTAGCAAAGGCACGGCGCAGACCACGGCGCCAAACAGTTCGGGGCGCTGCACCATGACCGCGCCGACCAGCAGGCCGCCGTTGCTGCCGCCGTAGATACCCAGGTGTTTCGGGCCGGTGATCTTGCGGGCGATCAGGTCTTCGGCCACGGCGGCAAAGTCATCATAGCTGCGCTGCTTGTTGGACTTCGTGGCCGAGGTGTGCCAGGTGGGGCCGAACTCACCGCCACCGCGAATATTGGTCACGACCAGCACGCCGCCCTTTGCATGCCATGCCACGCCGTACTCACCGCTGTAGCGCGGCAGCTCCGATATCTGGTATCCGCCATAACCGTAGAGGACGGTGGGGTTCGTTCCATCGGCCTTGGCGCCCTTGGGCCATACGACGAAGTAGGGGACCTTGGTGCCATCCTTGCTGATGGCAAATTGCTGTTCGGCGCGCATGCCGTCGGCGTCATAGAAGCGCGGGCGGCTTTTGAGCAGTTCGCGTTTGTCGCTGCCCGCCTGGCCCAGGTAGAGGCTGTCGGGTGTCATGAAATCGGCGTAGTTCAGGAAATAGCTATTGGCCAGCGGGTCGTCCTTGACGAACGGGTCATGCAGACCGCCCACGCTCAGCGTACCGGGAAATGGCGCGTCCACCGCGCGGCGCACCCAGTGGCCCTTTTGGTAGCTGAGTTCTTCCACACGGCCGGCCACGTTGTCCAGAATGCTGAGCAGCACGTTGTCGCGCGTCAGCTTGACGCCACCGCGGGCAATGGAGCGCGTGGCCGTGGGCTCAAACAGCACGTCAAAGTTCTTGTCACCCCCCAGCCACGCATCAAAGCGGATGCCCAGGAGCGTGCCAGCCTTGTAGGTCTTGTCGCCCACGCTGTAGTCGCTGCGCAGTTGCAAAAAGGCCCAGTCGCGCCGCCACAGCAGCGCTGCGTCAGACGGCTTGTCCAGACGCTTCAATGCCGTGCCCTGCAACAGGAATTCCTCGGTATTGAAGAAGTCTGTCGAACGGCCTACCACTACACGCTCAAACCCCGGCGTGCGGTCCACCGAAGCATAGGCCGACACATCACTCTCTAGTGCCTCAAAAACCATACGCGCGTCGGTCAGCGGCGTGCCACGCGTCCACGCCTTGACAATGCGGGCATAGCCGCTCTTGGTCATGGAGCCGGGGCCAAAGTCGGTGGACACCAGCACAGTGCTGGCATCCTTCCACTGCATGCGGGACTTGGCTTCGGGCAACGCGAAGCCGTCCTGGACGAAGGTGTGGGTGGCCAAATCAAACTCCCGGATCACCGTTGCATCCGCACCGCCGCGTGACAGCGACAGCAGGCAGCGGGTGTAGTCGGGTGCCAGGCAATCGGCACCGGCCCAGACCCAGTTTTCGTTCTCGGCTTTTCCCAGCGCGTCCACATCCAGCAGCGTTTCCCACTGGGGTTGGGGCTTGCGGTATTCGGCCAGCGTGGTGCGGCGCCACAGGCCGCGCTTGTTGGTCGCGTCTTTCCAGAAGTTCCACACGTGCTCACCGCGGCGGCTGATGTAGGGAATCTGGTCGCGGTTGTCCAGCACTTCGAGCAATTTCGCACGGGTCTGCGCAAAGCCGGGCACGGCCTCCAGCACGGCTTGCGACTGGGTATTGCGTTCTCGCGCCCAGGCCAGGGCGCGCTCACCCTGCACCTCTTCCAGCCAAAGATGAGGGTCGTCGGGTGGTGACACGGTTTGGGCTCCAATGGAAAACGGGAGGGCTGTGGTGCAGCACAGCAGCATCACCCAGCGGGCGGCGGCGGACACAGAAAAACGCATGCGGACTCCTGAGAAGAAGCGAGGATCATAGTGTGTGGATAATCATCTGCATGATCACCGTACACCACCTTGAAACCTCCCGTTCGCAGCGCGTGCTGTGGTTGCTCGAAGAGTTGGGCCTGCCTTATGAGATCAAGCGTTACCAACGCGATCCCAAGACCCGGCTGGCCCCGCCTGAACTCAAGGCGGTGCACCCGCTGGGCAAGTCGCCGGTGATCACCGATGGTGATGAGACCATTGCCGAGTCGGGCGCCATCTTGGAATACATCGTGGAACGCTACGGTGCGCAGGCCACGGGCGAGCTGGCGCAGTTGCAACCTGCAGTGGGCAGCAAGGCCTACCGCCAGTCGCGCTTCTGGATGCACTATGCCGAAGGCTCGCTGATGAACTGGCTGGTGATGAAGCTGGTGTTCATGACGATACCCAAACAGCCCATGCCGTTCTTTGTGCGGCCGATTGCGCGCGCGCTATGTGGCAACGTGCAGACCAAGCTGATTGACCCCAACTTGTCCACTGCCTTGACATTTATCGAGGAGCACCTGGGGCGCAATACCTGGTTTGCTGGTGACACCATCAGCATCGCAGACTTCCAGATGAGCTTCGCGGTGGAAGCTGCTTTGGCTCGTAGCGCTGGTGCAACGCAGTACACCAAGCTGGCTGCGTACCGTGATCGCATGGTGGCGCGCCCGGCCTATCAGCGCGGTATTGCTAAGGGCGGCCCCGTCGTTATGAGCTAAGAGAAGCCTGGGCGGCGGCGCGTTCTGCTCCGTGTCCCCCGGCCTTCGGCCTCCTCCTTTACCTGCGCAGAACGCACCACCGCCCAGGCTTCTTCGACTATTCCAGCAACAGGTTCTGGGACAAATAACCGTAAACCGCCGACACCCGCCGCAGGTGTCGCGATTCGGTATGGGTCAACAGCCACAGCTCGGTCTGGCATTCGTCCAACACCTCAGTTAGCGGCACAACATCTGTACGCCGCTGCGCCAGAAACACCGGCAGTATGCCGATGCCCAAACCCTGCGCCACCAACTCGGCCACGGTCAAGATGCTGTTGACGCGGTAGCGCGGCACGACCTTGGGGAAATGCTTTTTGCGCCACACGACAGATGGGTGTTCGGGCAGCGCATCGTCGGGCGCGATCCAGCTGGCCTGCGCGGCTACCGTGTCGTCAAAGCGCTTGATGCCGCCTTTCTTCGCGGCGTACAGCGCCACGCGAATCGGTCCTACGTGTTTGCCCACCAGGTGCTGTGGCGGGCGCTTGGTGGCGCGCACGGCAATGTCGGCATCGCGGCGGGTCAGGCTGGCCAGTTCGTTGCCGGCGTGCAGGTCAAAACCCAGCAAAGGATGGCTGGCCTGCAGGGCCTTAAGCGCCGGCGCCACCAGGCCGTGCAACACCGTGTCCGTGGTCGTGATGCGTACCGTACCGGAGACCTGCTCGGGCTGCGATTGCAGCACCGAGCGTGCAGCCTCCAGCTGGGCCTCTACCTGCTCGCCATGCCCGGCCAATTGCTGCGCCAGTTCCGACGGCAGATAGCCGGCACGTGAACGTTCAAACAACCGCAGGCCCAAGCCCTTCTCCACCTTCTGGATGGTTCTGAACACGGTGGATGCGTCCAGCGACAGCCGCTCGCCCGCGTCAGCTAGCGTGCCGCTGCGGGCCAGTGCCAGCACCACTTCCAGATCCGCAGCGCTGAGTTTGTATTGCGTTATTGCAGTCATGCTTTGCGTTGATTCCTATTTTCATTGCATATTTGAAATCTTACATTACATCCACCACTAACCCTTTGGAGATTTGCAATGAACCCTACCCGCACCCCCACCTACAACCCCGCAGCCTACGGCACCACCCTGCTGCGAGTCAGCCTTGGCGTCATGTGGATAGCCCACGCTTTGCTCAAGCTGTTTGTGTTTACGCTGCCCGGCACAGCGCAGTTCTTTGCCAGCATCGGTTTCCCCGGCTTCCTGGCATACCCGGTTTTTGCCATGGAGCTGCTGGGCGGCATCGCGCTGGTGCTTGGTATTTATGCACGCCAGGTATCGCTGGCTTTGGTGCCGGTGATGGCCGTGGCTGCATCGGTGCACTTTGGCAATGGCTGGGTGCACACCAGCCCGAATGGCGGCTGGGAATATCCGGTATTTCTGGTCGTCGCATCCATTGCACTGTGGCTGCTGGGTGATGGTGCGCTGGCACTGCGCCATAGCAAACGCCTCGCACTCGGCGCTTAACCCTCATACGAACCAAGGAGAACTTCATGACCCGAAAACTCACACTCGTAAGCCACTTGCTGTGTCCGTATGTGCAACGCGCCGCTATCGTGCTGGGCGAAAAAGGCATGGCCTTCGAGCGCATCAACATCGACCTGGCGAACAAGCCAGACTGGTTTCTGCAAATTTCGCCGCTGGGCAAGACGCCGGTGCTGCTGGTGGATGGCCAGCCCATTTTTGAATCCGCCGTCATCTGCGAATACCTGGAGGAAACCACGGTGGGCACGCTGCACCCGCACGGTCCGATGGCGCGTGCACAACATCGCGGGTGGATGGAGTTTGGCTCCAGCGTGCTCAATGCCATTGCAGGCTTTTATGCAGCGCCTGATGACCAACAACTGGCCGCCAAGGCTGCGGAGATAACAGCCGAGTTCATGCAGTTGGAAACCGCACTCACGGCAAGCGCAGAAGGCACCTACTTTGCCGGTGAACGTTTCGCCATGGTCGATGCGGTGTTCGGCCCCGTTTTCCGCTACTTCGACGTGTTCGATGCGATAGACGACTTTGGTTTTTTTGCCCGCACCCCCAAAGTGCGTGCGTGGCGCGCGGCGTTGGCTGCGCGGCCGTCGGTGCGCAACGCGGTGCGTACGGACTATCCCGATCTGCTGCGCGGATTCCTGCGGGCACGCCAGTCGGCGCTGTCCCGTCGCATGGTGGGCACCGACCAGATCGCGCTGGTCTGAGCGCAGCGGCCAGAGCCGCAGAAAGACATCGAGGGCTGTCGCGCAATAATCCCGCATCCAGCACGGCACACGACCACTAGAAACGGAACGGGATATGGCAGAAGAAAAAGAGATTTACTACGAAATGCTGTGGGACTGCAGCCAGTGCAACACCAAAGGGCTGCTCGGCGATTCGCACCGCCACTGCCCCACCTGCGGTGCAGCGCAAGACCCGACCAAGCGCTATTTCCCCGAACCCGGCCAGGAGGTGGAGGCCCGCAACCACCAGTTTGTCGGTGCGGACTGGAGCTGTGCCTATTGCAGCTCCCCCAATTCCGCGGCCGCCGCGCATTGCACCAATTGCGGGGCCGGCAAAGACGGCACCAAGCCGGTGGCCACCGTAGTCGACACCGCAGCCACACCCGCACCGGTTGCAGCCGCAACGCCACCTGCCAAACCGCGCTCCGGCTGGTGGCGCTGGGCCTTGGCGGTATTCGCGCTGGCCGTGGTAGCGCTGGGTATTTTGTTCACCAGCAAACATGAGACTACGGCGACCGTGGCTGGGCGGACGTGGCAGCGTGAGATCCAGATCGAGCAGTTTGGCCCGGTATCCGACTCGGCCTGGTGCGACAGCGTGCCGGGCGATGCCTATTCCATCAGCCAAAGCCGGGAACAACGCTCCACCCGCCGCATCGAAGATGGCCAGACCTGCCACGACACGCGCGTCGACAAGGGCGATGGCACTTTTGTCAAGCGCAAGGAATGCACGACGCGCTACCGCGAAGAACCCATCTACGACAACCGCTGCCGTTACCAGGTCAATCGCTGGCGCGGCTACCGCACGGTCAAGGCGGGGCCGCAGACTGCAGCCACGCCGATGTGGCCGGCGCTGGGCAACCTAGCAGCAGCCAACACGGGCAACAATCTGGGCGGCTTGGCGAGCAACGCGATGGGCGCCGAACGGGCCGGACAGCGCAGCGAAAGCTATGTGCTGCAGCTGCAGGCCGGTGGCAAGAACTGGAGCTGCAACGTGCCGCAGAGCGTGTGGAACAAATACGAGCAAGGCTCCGCCGCACCGGTACAGGTGCGAACAGTCGGTGGCGTGGATTGCGCCAGCCTGAAGTAGCGCTTTCTTTACTGCATGAACCAGCCGTGGCTGACGACCAGCGATTGGCCAGTCAGCGCGTTGGAATTGAAGCTGGCAAACAGCAAAGCTACATCCGCCACATCACGGACGGTGGTGAATTCGCCGTCCACGGTTTCCTTCAGCATCACGTTCTTGATGACTTCTTCCTCGCTGATGTCCAGCGCCTTGGCCTGCTCGGGGATCTGCTTCTCGACCAGCGGCGTGCGCACAAAGCCCGGGCAAATCACATTGGCGCGGATGCCGTGTTTGCCGCCTTCCTTGGACACGGTTTTGCACAGGCCGATGAGCCCGTGCTTGGCCGTGACGTAGGCTGACTTCAACACCGAAGCCTCTTTCGAGTGCACCGATCCCATGTAGATGATGCTGCCGCCCTTGCCCGACGCCTGCATGTGCGGCAGGCAGGCCTTGGTGGTCAAGAAAGCGCCGTCCAGGTGGATGGCCAGCATCTTTTTCCAGTCGGCAAACGGGAATTCTTCTATAGGGTGCACGATCTGTATGCCGGCATTGCTGACCAATACGTCCACACCGCCATACGCGGCCACGACGTCGGCCACCGCGGCATTGACCTGGTCTTCACTCGTCACGTCCATCGCAACCGCCATCGCTGTACCGCCGGCCTTAATGATCTCGTCGGCGGCCTCTTGCGCCGCTTCCTTGTTCAGATCCGCGATGACGACCTTGCCGCCTTCACGTGCGTAGGTCAGTGCGATTTCCTTGCCGATGCCGCTGGCCGCGCCGGTGACGATGCAGACTTTGTCCTGGAGTTTCATGGGGGTGGTGCTTTCAGTGTGTAAGGGGTTGCGAGAATGATGCGCGCCAGTCTAGGCCAGGTAGTCATGGACCACAGTGCCCATGCCAAGCGTCATGTCGGACAAGATGTGCGTGCCGGATAGCACCTCCAGCACCGGCAGGCGGGCCACGGGTGCGAGTGCGTGGTGGGCGAGCTCCAATGCAGCCGGGCCGGTCCACGCGCCCTTAACGGTCACGTCTTCCAGAAAGTAGCGCACCAGCTCGCAAATGCGCGGCCCACCGTCCACATGCGGAATAATCTTCAACAGAAAATTCGGAGTCAGCATACCCGCTCGCACCTTCGCGGGGTCCAGCGCCTGGTGCTTGAAGCCCATGGTCGCCGTGGCCACGCGCACCGAACCATAGTCCAGCGTGCCGAGCAGTGTATCGGTCTCTACCGCTAGCCGGGGTGATGCCAGCTTCTTAGGGAAGCCCCACAACTCGCGACCACCCGCAATCGGTGCTTCGTCGTTCAAATACATGGAGTGCACATAACCACCGGCCACGCCTTCAAAGGTCACGGGTATGACCTGACCCGATTCGGTGTAGTCGCCAAATCCGGTGGAGTCAGGCATGCGGATGAATTCATACTTGACGATGGGTTCCACAATTTGCAGCGGCTCGGGCACCACGGCTCGCAAAGCGTCCGGGTCGGTGCGATACGTCACGATCAAAAATTCGCGGTTGACAAAGCGGTAGGGGCCAGGTGGAAAGGCAGGGCTGGTCAGCGGCATGGCAAAGGCATTGCGCTTCACGTCGGCTATGTTCATGGCGTATGTCCGCCCAGCTGCGAACAGGGAATTGATAGGAGACGCATCTTACGTTGCCCATGTAAACGCCTGCGTGCGGCAGGTTACAGATGCGATACTCAGAGAGATGTTTTTGCGCCACCCGCTTACCCTGCTCCGGTCGCTGATAGACGACTACCAAAGGCCCCTCACACCCCAGTTGCAACGCATGGCGCGCGGCCTTGCAACACCGAGCGTGGCCGACATCGACCCCGCCGTGGAGGCGTTGGAAAAGACCCATGGCCGCGCGCTGTTGCAGCTCGACACACAATATGGCTCCTGGCCGTTCATACGCAGCATCCTGCGCTCCACGCAGCCGCACTTTTGGCGCACCATGGTCTATATGGTCATCTCCACGATGGCCGCTGCTGCCCCCGCGCTGTTGATCGAACAGGTCATGACACGGTTCGACGCCATCAAGGCTGCGCCGTGGTTGCCCGAACACGTGGCGCTGTTGCTGGCGTTCCCGCTGGTTATCTACATTACCAATGTCACGTTCATCCGTTACCTGAAAGCCTTCGCGCAAGCACACCTACTGCAGCGCAGCGCATTAATGCAGGCCTTCGCCAATAAGTGGTTCCGGCTAGACCCGCGCGTGCGCCATGAGCTACCCCAAGGCAACATCCAAAATCTCATGCACGTGGACGTGCCAGCGGTCAGCAATTGCGTGGAGCGCATCGTCGATGCTGGCATGGTGGTGGCCCACATCGGATTTGCGGCCCTGCTGCTGTGGCGCTACCTGGGCGTGACAGCATTGATGGGTCTGGCCCTGATGGCCTTGAGCGTGCCGGTGCTGAAGTACATCGTGCGGGAAACCGGTCAACGGCAGACCGACCTATTGAAAGCCCGCGACCAGCGGCTGGACTTGCTGTCGCAAATACTGTCTGCCATCAAGGTCATCAAGCTCTCGGGCTGGTCCGATGTTTTTCTGGGTCGTACGCGGCGCGCGCGTAGTGCCGAGGTGGACCGCCTGATCTCGGTGATGTTGCTGCAGACCCGCTCGTCGCTGGTGTTCTCGTGTACCGGCCTGGTGGTGGCCACCGCTACCTATGGCCTCTATATCTGGCGCGGTGGCGAGTTGAATGCGGCCATGCTGCTGCCCACATTGCTGATTTTTCAGGGGCTGGAGTTTCCATTCGTCGTGCTCAGCGATGTAGCGGGCATATTGGCGCAGACCGATGTGTCGGCCAAACGTCTGCTGGAGTATTTCAATTTGAAGGAAGCCGAGCCGCCCAAGCCTGCCGAAGCTGGCCCGGTCAGCCTGCAACTCAAGGATGTCCGCTTTAGCGCGGCGCCAGACCAAGCCATTCTGCGCAACATCGGACTGGAACTGCAACCCGGCCAAAGCCTGGCCATCGTGGGACCGGTCGGGGCCGGCAAGACCGTGCTGTTGCGCCTGCTCTTGTCCGAATACGCGGCCAGCAGCGGCACCGTGCAGTGGACGGGTAGCCCGCAGTTTGCCTATTGCCCGCAAGAGACCTTTATCGCCAGCGGCACACTGCGAGAAAACCTGACGCTGTATGGCGAAGGCGAGCACTTCAGCGACGCCAACATCCAGCGCGCGTTGCAACTGGCCAGCCTCTCGCAAGAAGTCAACCAGTGGCCCGGCGGGCTGGACACCGAGATTGGGGAGCGTGGGCTCAACCTGTCGGGCGGGCAAAAGCAGCGCGTGTCTTTGGCGCGTGCCGTGCTGCACCCGGCCAATGTGGTCATCCTGGACGACCCACTGTCCGCGTTGGATGTGGACACCGAGCGGCGCATCGCCGACGACCTGATATTTGGTGAATGGAAAGACCGGCTGCGCATTTGCGTCACGCACCGCCTGGCACACCTGGACAAGTTTGACCGGATTCTCTTTATTGACACCGATGGCTGTGGCGAGTTCGGCACGCTGGAGCAACTGCGTGCGGCCAACCCGCGCTTCTCCAACTTTCTGCGCATTGAGCTGGAAGGCCATGGCGACCATGCCCAAGTGCTGCAACAGCTGGGCAGCCATGCAGCGTCGGTGTCTGAGAAGGAAGAGAACTTGACGGTCACCGAGGGCCAGGCAGTAGGCAAAGTGCGCGCCTCGGTGTGGAAAAATCTGCTGTTGACCTTGGGTGAAAGCGGCTGGGTGGGCCATGCCGTATGGGGCGCCGTGCTGGTGCTGGGGCTGATGTTTGTGGCCAGCGCCTTGCCCATGTCACAGCAGTATTTGATGTCGCGCATGGATGGCACCCACGCTATCAGCCCGGTGCAGTTCTTTGTCGCGTTTGCCGTTCTAACCATTGTCATACTCGGCGTCAGCTACATCGCACAGGCCACGTTCCGCCGCGCCTGCGCCCACACCGCGCAAAAGGCACACGACAACATGCTGACCGGCGTCATGCAGTCGCCACTGCGCTTCTTTGAGACCACGCCGTCGGGGCGCATGATGAACCGCTTCTCGGCCGACATCCAGCAGCTCGACGTGGAGCTGGCCGCACGCGGCTTTCGCTTCACACAGGGTGGCACCACGGCGCTGGCCTGCGCGCTGGGAGTCATCGGTGTGACGGCGCTGGCAGCCCTGCCCTTCACCATCGCAGCCTATGTGTCAGTGCAGGTGTCGCGCCTGTACGGTGTAGCGGTGCGCGAGAACTCGCGTCTGTCGTCGGTCGTGCGCTCGCCCGTGTTTTCGCTGTTCAACGACGGCCTGCGCGGCCATTCCACCTTGCGCGCCTTTGGCCGCGAGGCGAATCTGGTCCAGCGCTTCGATGCCGCCAACCGGTTGCGGCTGAACACCGAAATGCGCAGCTGGAACCTGGCCTTTTGGCTAGGCATGCGGCTGACCATCGTCTCGTGTGTGTTGATGGCCTGCCTGGTGTTCCCGCTGTTCTGGCTGGGGCCGCAACCGTGGTTGCCCAGCTTGGGCGCGGGCACCGCGGGGCTGCTGCTGGCATTGACTTTTGGACTGCTGGAGCGCATAGACCGGTTGTGCCGCGACTTCTTTGCACTGGCCACCGTGCTGGTGCCGTGGGAGCGTTGCCAACAATGGGCCGACCTGCCTGCTGAGGAAAGCGGCCATGCACCGGGCACTGCGCCCACAAGCGTTCCTGACAACTGGCCGACCGAAGGGCGCATTGAATTCCGCCAGGCTTGCCTGCGCTATGCGCCGGAGTTACCGGCGGTGGTTGAAGACGCCACGTTCACGGTGGCCGCGCAGAGCCATGTAGCCTTGCTGGGCCGCACCGGGGCCGGTAAATCCACAGTGCTGCTGGCCCTGCTACGCACGCTGAGCGTGGAGCAAGGCGACATCCTCATCGATGGCATCAGCATCAACGATGTGCCCCACGCCCGGCTGCGCCAGGCAATAGCCTATGTGCCACAAGACCCGGTATTGTTTTTGGGGCCGCTGCGTGCCTCCATCGACGTGACCGGCGAATGCAGCGACGATGACATTCAGGCGGCGCTGACACAAATCGGACTGGCCGACTTTGTCGCCAATCTGCCGCTGGGCCTGGCCACGCCGCTGGAGGAGGGTGGCCGCAACATCAGTGCCGGCCAGCGCCAGCTGATCTGCCTGGCCCGCGCGCTGCTGTCCAAGGCGCGCATCGTGCTCATGGATGAGGCCACCGCCAGTGTGGACGTGGAAACCGATGAGCTGATACGCGCCGCCATCCAGAAGCATCTGCGCAGCACTACCATCGTGTTGATTGCCCACCGGCCCAGCTCCTTGGCGCTATGTGACCAGTGGGTGCATGTGGAACATGGCCGCACAACCGTGGTGGACCGCACTGCCATGGCCCCGCAGGCTTAGTGGCTGTTTGCTTGCAAAACGCTTGTAAAACTTTACAAGCGTAGACTTGAACCACGCGTCCCTAGGGACCACGATGCTTCGAGAACACTTGAGGAGGACAGCTAATGATGACGCTTTACAGCCTTTTGAAGCCGATGGCTGCGACCCTGCTAGCAGCGACATTTTTGTTAGGAGGGTGTGCCACAGTCTCCACGGTAGAGAGCGAAGTGCAGAGCTTTTCGGTCGCGCCTACTCCTATGCTGCCCGGGCCTTTCCGCTTCGAGCGATTGCCATCGCAAGACCAGGACGCACGCCAGTCCGCTACGCTGGAAGAGATGGCGCAGAAGGCGTTGGAGAAAGCGGGCTTTAGCCGCGTTGACACAGCCGCGCGCTACAGCGTGCAGATCGGCGTGGCCACGCTTGACACCGTGCTGGCCTACCCCGACCCGTTTTTTGGACGTTTTGCCTGGTCGTTTGGTCGGCCCCGTCTGTGGAACGGACGGCTCTTCTACACCCCACCCTGGCCGGACCGTGAAATCTACGTCACCCGCGTGCGGCTCGAAATACGCGAACTGGGCACCGGCAAGGTGGTGTACGAGAGCACCGCCACCAACGAGGAAAGTTGGAACAACGCCAAGCGGGTATTGCCCGCGTTGTTCGAGGCCGCGATGGCTGACTTTCCGTCGCCACCCAAGGGCGTGCGCAAGGTTGTCGTGAAACTGCCGACACCTTGAATCAAAAGCACAAAATATCAAAAGGATGGTGTCGTGCAACAAACAATGCGGTTCTTACTAACCACTTTGGAGTTGCGATGAACCACCCTTTGAACCTGACCTGGGAAACCTATACCGCGTCCTGGAAGGCCGCTACCGCCGCGGAGAAGCAGGCCCTGTTTGCGCAGAGCCTAGACCCGCAGTGCGTTTACAACGATCCCAATGCGGCCACCCGCGGCTGGCAAGAACTGACCACCTACATGGACGCGTTTCACCAACAAGTGCCCGGCGGCCACTTTGAGACCAAGACCTTTAGTACCCATCACCAGCAAAGCCTGGCTACGTGGAACATGCTGGATGGCAAAGGCCAGGTGATTGGCGAAGGCACGAGCTATGG
>NZ_JANXUQ010000031.1 GCF_025356155.1 Rhodoferax sp.
GCGCAACTCGGGCATGCCGGTTGTATTCTGGCTGGACGCCTACCGCCCGCACGAGGCGCAGCTGATCACCAAGGTCAAGATGTACCTGCACGAGCACAACACCACCGGCCTGGACATCCAGATCATGAGCCAGGTGCGCGCGATGCGTTACACGCTGGAACGCGTGATCCGCGGTGAAGACACCATCAGCGCGACCGGCAATATCCTGCGCGACTACCTGACTGACTTGTTCCCCATCATGGAACTGGGCACCAGCGCCAAGCTGCTGTCCATCGTGCCCTTGATGGCCGGTGGCGGCATGTATGAAACCGGTGCCGGCGGCTCGGCGCCCAAACACGTGCAGCAACTGGTGGAAGAAAACCATCTGCGCTGGGATTCGCTGGGCGAGTTTTTGGCGCTGGCAGTTTCGCTGGAAGACCTGGGCCTGAAAACCGGCAATGCCAAGGCCAAGGTGCTGGCCAAGACGCTGGACGCGGCCACCGGCAAGTTGCTGGACACCAACAAGAACCCTTCGCCCAAGACCGGCCAGCTCGACAACCGCGGCAGCCAGTTCTACCTGGCGCTGTACTGGGCCCAAGAACTGGCCGCGCAGACCGACGACGCCGCGTTGGCCGCGCAGTTTGCGCCGCTGGCCAAGCAATTGGCAGACAACGAGGAAACCATCGTGGCGGAACTGGCCGCGGTGCAGGGCAAGCCCGCCGACATCGGTGGCTACTACCTGCCCGACATTGCCAAACTGGATGCCATCATGCGCCCCAGCGCAACGCTGAACAAGGTTCTCGCGTCAGTCAAGGCCTAAGAGCGGGCGAAGCAGGGCCTGACACGCCTTGGGTTCGGTGGGCTTCAATTACCAAAATCCAGCGGCAGACCCACGTAATTTTCGGCAATGGTGCGCGCGCCCGCTTCGCTGTGTATCAGGTAGTCCAGCTCGGCCTGCTGGAAGCGAGCGCCCATGGCGCTGTCCTCGGGAAAGCGGTGCATCAACTGCGTGAACCACCATGAGAAACGCTCGCCGCGCCAGATGCGTTTGAGGCAACGGGCAGAGTAACCATTGATGCCCGCCTCGGTCTTGTCATGGTAAAACTCGATGAAGGCCTGCGACAAGAATTTGACATCAGTAGCGGCCAGGTTCAGGCCTTTGGCACCGGTGGGCGGCACGATGTGGGCGGCGTCACCAGCCAAAAACATGCGCCCAAAACGCATGGGCTCGGTGATGAAGCTGCGCAGCGGCGCAATGCTTTTTTCTATGGCGGGCCCGGTGATGAGTTCGTCGCGGCCCTGTGGGTCCAGCCGCAGGCGCAGCTCGTGCCAGAAGGCGTCATCGCTCCAGCTCTCTACCTTGTCGGTCAGTGGCACTTGCAGGTAGTAACGGCTGCGGGTGTGGCTGCGTTGTGAACACAGTGCAAAGCCGCGCGGGCTGTTGATGTAGATCAGCTCGTCGTGCACTGGTGGCGTATCGGACAACACGCCTAGCCATCCAAAGGGATAGGCCTTCTCGAATTGCTCCATGGAGCTACTGGGCACGCTCGCGCGGCACACACCGTGAAAGCCGTCGCAGCCGGCGATGAAGTCGCAGTGGATCTCGAAGTGCTGGCCATCTTTCTCATAGGTCACGCGCGGCTGCTTGCCGTCGAAATCATGCACGGCGACGTTGCTGGCCTCGTACAGCGTGGGCAGGTCGGCGGAGGCGCGCGCCTCCATCAGATCACGGGTCAGCTCGGTCTGGCCGTAGACCATAACGCGCTTGCCGACAGTCAGCTTTTTTAGGTCGATGCGGTGGCGCCGGTTGTCAAACAGCATCTCGAAGCCGCAGTGCACCAGCCCCTCACGGTGCATACGCGCGCCCACACCTGCTTCATCCAGCAGGTCGGTCGTGACCTGCTCCAGGATGCCGGCACGTATGCGGGTCAGCACATAGTCGCCGCTCTGGCGCTCGATGATGATGCTGTCGATCCCCGCCTTGTAGAGCAGTTGGCCCAGCAAAAGGCCGGATGGGCCGGCGCCGATGATGGCGACTTGGGTTCGCATGTCTTAGCTCCTGTGGTCGATACGCCAAGCTTAGGCGTCAGGGCGCAGTGTGTCGCCCCGCACAGCCAACGCTTGTGCGATGATTGCATGCACTGCGCGATCATCGCGCAAGCAATCGAAGGGCATACCGCATGGCAATCGCCAAGGCAGATTTCATAGAAGGCATGGCCAAGGGCATGGCGGTGCTGGAGAGCTTTGACACCGAACGCCAGCGCCTGAACGCCACGCTGGCGGCGGAGCGCTCCGGCATCACCCGCGCGGCGGCCCGGCGCCATTTGTTGACGCTTGCGCACTTGGGTTATCTGGAGACCGACGGTAGCTATTTCTGGTTGTCCAGCAAGGTGCTGCGTTTCTCAGGCAGCTACCTGGCATCGAGCCGACTACCGCGCACCATACAACCCACGCTGAACCGGCTGGCCGTGCAGGCGCCGGAATCGTTCTCAGCCGTGGTGCTGGATACCGACGAGGTGGTCATCGTGGCGCGCAGTGGCAATGACCGCAGCAACGCCGCATCACCCTCTCGCCGGGTGATTGCCTACGGCCTGCACATGGGCGCACGCCTACCGGCCCACGCCACGTCCACCGGGCGCGTGCTGCTGGCAGCCAAGACCAAGGGGGATTTCAGTGCATGGATGAAGGGGCGCACATTGCCCCGTCTGACGCCGTTGACCACCACCGACCCCAAGGCATTCAGGGCGCTGATTGAGTCCGTGCGCAAGCAGGACTTTTGTCTGAGCAGTGAAGAGCATGAGCTGGGCGTGCACGCGCTGGCCGTGCCGCTGCGCAATACCCGCGGCGCGACGGTGGGGGCGCTGAATGTAGTGGCATCCCACAACCGCTTGTCGGTACAGGCCATGCAGCGGGATTTGTTGCCGCTGCTGTTTGAGGCGGCGCGGGAGCTAAGGGCGCTGTTGTAGAGCGTCTCTGGCCTCGGGCCGCCGCAGGATCTTTCTATGCGGTTGCGCCTATGGCTTAAACGAAATCAGGCTGTAGCCCTCGTAATATATGCGTCATTCGCTATCAAATCAGGAGTATTCACCTGTTAACGTGCCACACCCAGCAGCTTGTCCAGCAACGCCGGTTGCTCCAGCAAACCACGCGCCGTGCCGCTGTGCACCACGGTGCCTCGGTCCAGCACGGCGGCGGCGTCGGAGATCGCCAGAATCGCCTGCGGGTGCTGCTCCACGAGGATGGCGGAAAGGCCCTCCTCGCGCGTGATGCGCCGTATGGCGCGCAGCAGCTCCTGCACGATGATGGGCGCCAGGCCCTCGCAGGGTTCGTCCAGCAGCAACAGCGTGGGGTTGAGCACCAGTGCACGGCCCAGCGCCAACATCTGTTGCTCGCCGCCAGAGAGCTGTGTGCCCAGGTTGGTCTTGCGTTCTGCCAGCCGGGGGAAGAGCTCGTAGACACGCGCCGGCGTCCATGGACTGCTCGCGCGACCTGCGCGTGCAGGACGTGCCGGGCGTGCTACAGCGGTCAGGTTCTCGTGCACCGTCAACGATTTGAAGATATTGCGTTCTTGCGGCACCCAACCAATGCCTGCGGCGGCACGTTCGTGTGAGGGGAGCTTGTGCAGCGCGACAACCGACGATGCAGACGAGCCCAGCGCGATGCTGCCGGCATGCTGGCGCGTTGCGCCGGCGAGCGTGTTGATCAGCGTGGTCTTGCCGGTGCCATTGCGGCCCAGCAGGGCCAACGTCTCGCCTGCGTTGATGGAAAGTGATACGCCGCGCAGGACCACTGCTTCGCCATAACCTGCACTGAGGTTTTCGACTTTGAGCAGCTCAGCCATTGGATTCCACCCCCACGCTTGCCACTGCGTGTGCCGCGTCGCCCTCTGGGTGGGCGACATCGCCGTCGCCATGCCCCAGATACACGGCCTTGACGCGCGGGTCGTTGGCAATCGCGTCCGGGTCACCCTCGGTCAGCACCGCGCCGTTTACCAGCACGGTCATGCGCTTTGCAAAACTGAACACCAGGTCCATGTCGTGCTCGATCAACAGAATGGAAACATCGGCGGGCAGTGCGGCAACGGTCTGCAACAACTCTTCGCGCTCGCCCGCCGGCACGCCAGCCACCGGTTCGTCCAGCAGCAGCACGCGCGGCTCGCAGGCCAGTGCAATCGCAATCTCCAACAGCCGGCGTTTGCCATAGGCCAGCACACGCGTCTCCTGCGCCATCACGGCGGTCAGGTGAAACTGCTCCAGTAATTGCTCGCAGCGCTCGGTGACCTTGGCCGAACTACCCAGTGCCCGCCACCACTTACCGCCCAAGCCCTGCTGCTGCGATACCACCATGGCCAGCGTCTCCAGCGGCGTCAGCGTGTCAAACAATTGGTTGATTTGAAAAGTCCGCACCATGCCCCGGCGCACGCGCTGGTGGGGCGCCAGCGTCGTGATGTCCTCACCGTCCAGCACGATCTTGCCGGAGGACGGTTGCAGCACGCCGGTCAGCAAATTGATCAGCGTGGTCTTGCCCGCACCATTGGGGCCGATCAGCGCGTGGCGCGCGCCCTGGTGCAAATCCAGCGTCACGTTATTGGTGGCGGTGATACCGCCAAACTGCATGACCAGGCCTTGGGCGGAGAGCACAGTCTTGCTCATGGTGCGCCTCCGCTCTTGCCCTTGGCGCCAAACCAGGTCCACGGGCGTATCAGCCGTTCACGCCCAACCAGCACCAGCACGACCAAGAACAGGCCGATCCAGAAGGTCCAGTACTGCGGCGTGATGCTCGATATCGCGTCCTGCATCAGCTTGAACACAATCGCCCCGGCCACGCCGCCGTACAACCAGCCGACACCGCCAATCACCAGGATCAGCATCACGTCCGCCGAACGGTGGAACTCAAACACATCCAGCGATGCAAAGCCGGTGGTTTGCGCCAGCAGCGCACCCGCAGCACCGGATAACGCGGCGGCCACCGTGTACACCACGGCCAGGCGGCTATTGACCGAGATGCCAACCGCCATGGCGCGCAGCCGGTTGTCGCGTATGGCTTTCAGCGTGGCACCAAACGGCGAGCTGACAAACCGCCGCGCGATCACAAACACCAGCAGCAACACGGTCAACGAATACCAGGCCGCCACCCTGCCATACAGATCAAACTCAAACCGCCCCAGCAGCGGCCCCATGACCACGCCCTGCAATCCATCCGCACCACCGGTCAGCCAGTCCAGCTTGTTGGCCAACTCCATCAAGATGAGCCCCACGCCCAATGTGACCATCAGACGCGTCAGATCCGTTCCGCGCAAAATCGTGGCGCTGCACAGTGCGCCCAACAGCCCCGCCGCGCCCATGCCCACCAGCAGCCCCACCAGCGGGTCGGGCATGAAGTGCTTAGCGAACAGCGCCGCGCTGTAAGCCCCCATGCCAAAGAAGGCCGCATGGCCCAGTGACACGATACCGGTGTAGCCCAGGATCAGATCCAGGGAGAGGGCGAACAGCGCGACGATGGCGATCTCGTTGATGATCAAGGCGTGGCTGGACAACAGCAGTGGCGAGGCCAGTGCCAGGGCCCACAGCAGAACTTCCCACCAAGTCCAACGGGCGCGGCTGAGCAAGGAGTTTTGCGAAACGCTATGGTTGTTCTGCGCCATCACTTGCCCCCCTTGCGCACAAACAGCCCATGCGGCTTCCAGACCAGAATCGCAATCATCAGGCTATACACAATAAAACCGCCCAGCTTGGGGATGTAGTACTTGCCCGCCACATCGGCAATGCCCAGCAGCAGCGCAGCCAGCAGCGGCCCGGTGATGCTGGATGTGCCGCCGACGGCAACCACGATCAAAAAGTAGACCATGAACTTCAGCGGAAAACTCGGGTCCAGCCCCAGCACCTCGGCCCCCAGCGCACCACCCAAGCCCGCCAAGCCAGAGCCCACCGCAAAGGTGCCCAGAAACACCCAGTTCACGTTAATGCCCAACCCAGCCGCTACGCGCTGGTCATCCACCGCAGCGCGCAGGCGGCTGCCAAAACGGGTTTGCGTCAGCACATATTGCAGGCCCACGGTGAGCGCCGCACACACAGCAATGATGAACAGCCGGTAATGCCCCATGCCCAGCATCCACGCGCCCTCGCCCAGCTCGGTCCGGCCCTTCAACCATTCCGGCAATTGCACGATCTGCTGGCTGGACCCAATGAAATAGTCCGCCGTGGCCACCGCCATAAAGGTCAACCCAATGGAAAACAACACCTGGTCCAGATGCGGCTTGCGGTACAGCGGCCGGTACAGCGTGCGCTCCAGCACCGCACCCAACAGCGCGGAGCCCAAGAATGCCAGCGGCAGGCACACCAGAAACGGCACGCCAAACTTTTGCATCAGCAGCACGGTGATGTAGCCGCCCACCATTGCAAAGGCACCGTGCGCCAGGTTGATGAAGTTCATCAGCCCCATGGTCACAGCCAGACCCACGGCGAGGATGAAGAGCAGCATGCCGTAAACAATGCCGTCAAACAAAATAGTCAGCATAAGAAGTAATCAGCCGTAGGAGGATGTATTGGGTTTGGCCTGGTGATTGGGCAAGGCGACCGGGCTTTGGGGTGAAAGGTGTGCGGCCAACTATCACAGCGCGCACGGACAGCAGTCGCGCGTGATTTCACCCCAAAACCGCACGCGCCTTGCCCAGTCGCCAGGACAAACACCCTGTTACTTCGTCTTCCCAGGATCCTTGACATCCTTGATCACATCAAACTCCACGTTGTAGAGCTGGCCATCTTGCCGCTGCACCTTGCGCAGATAAATGTTCTGCACAATGTCCCTGGTCTGGCTGTCGATAAACATAGGCCCGCGAGGACTTTCAAAAATCTGACCCTTCATGGCCGCCAACAGCGCGTCCCCTCCGCCCTGCCCCTTGCTAGCCTTCAGCGCTTCATAGATCACCCGCATGCCGTCATACCCACCGACTGCCATGAAGTTCGGCCGCATGCCCTTGTTCGCCTTCTGGAAAGCCTCCACAAACTTCTTGTTCGTAGCCGATGGGTGCGAAGCCGAATAGTGGTGGGACGTGACCACGTGCAGCGCGCCATCGCCCATGTCATTCAACTGATCATCGTCCGTCACGTCACCGGTGCCGATCAACTTGATGCCGGCCTTGTCCATGCCGCGCTCCAGGAACTGCTTCATCACCGCAGCACCCGCGCCAGACGGCACAAACACAAACAGCGCGTCGGGCTTCAGGTCGCGCACCTTTTGCAAAAACGGCGCAAAGTCCGGGTTGCGCATGGGCACGCGCAACGACTCGGCCACCTGGCCGCCGTTGAACAGCAAACGCTCAACAAAGTATTTTTCAGCATCAATGCCAGGCCCGTAGTCGCTGACCAGCGTCACCACTTTCTTCATGCCATTCTTGGGTGCCCAGTCACCCATGGCCACAGCGGCCTGGGCCAGCGTGAAGCTGGTGCGCACGATGTAAGGCGACGCCTGCGTGATGCTGCTGGTGGCCGCCGCCATAACGACCATCGGGGTCTTGGATTGCGTGGCGATGGGCGCGGTGGCCAGGGCCGAAGGCGTGATGCCAAAGCCGGCCAGCACATCGACCTTGTCATTGACGACCAGCTCCTGCGCAAGGCGCTTGGACACATCGGGAATGGTGGTGTCGTCCTTGATGATGAGATGGATCTTCTTGCCCGCGACGGTGTCGCCGTTTTGCGCCATGTAGAGCTTGGCTGCGGCCTCGATCTGCCGGCCGGTGCTGGCCTGCTGGCCGGTCATGGGCAGGATCAGCCCGATTTTGAAGGTGTTACCGTCTGCTATGGATTGTGTAGCAGTTAATGCGGTAACCACGAGGGCCACAGCCTTTAATACCTGTCGCTTGCGCATCGGGAGTCTCCTGTTTTGGGAAGCAATTTTTGGCTTGCAACAACTATGCGTGCAAAGTCCACCCCATGCAATAGGGATTTGTGACTCCTTGTTATACCAATCTTGAATAGCTAACGCCATTTGATGCGTCGGAGCCGCACCGCCACTGAATGTACTAACGGCTGATAGTGACGCGCGGAGCAACGGCATGAAGACCGGGAAGTGGCCCATTGCGCCGCCTTGTCCGCAACCATGGAGACATTCACCGCCAATTCGTGGGCACGATTGAGCCGGAGTTAAGCCACCAACACTTGTAAAAAAAAATGTGAACTGGCTGCGATTTGTTATTATATCTTTCGTCAATTAACCGTTATTTACATCTATGACCAAACTCAGTAGCGCTATTCGTCACCACTTCTTTGCTGTATTGGCACTGGCGTGGTTATCGGGCCTACCCATTGCCCACAGTGCCAACGCGCCGTCACAGCCCGACATCAGCGCTCCAGAACTTGCCCGTCTGGGAGCTTTTAAGGTCGGCACGTCGGAGAGTGTGCTGAGGTTCGCGGGCCGCGTGCGTATCACGCCCGCCAGCATGGCGGGGGGTAGTTTGCCGACGCAAGAACGCAAGCTGAACGTTCGCATGTGGTACCCGGCACAGCCTCTTGTAGAGGTATCACAACCGGCCAGCTATCCGCACCAACACATCCGTCTTGGGAAGCCAGCGCTTCAAGCAGTGACTCAGGGTATCGCCATACCCAATGCGTTGCCAGTGGCGAACAAGCGCTTCCCGCTGGTGGTTGTCTCACATGGCTACGGGGGCTGGGACACATCTATTAGCAACCTGACAGAGAACCTTGCGTCTAAGGGCTACGTTGTAGCGGCAATAGACCACGCTGATGCGCCCTTTACCAATCTCCAGGAGTTTCAATTGTCATTTGGCAACGTGTTGCTTGACCGGGCCCAGGATCAGCGTCAAACGATAGCTGCGCTGCTGCGCCAGGCAAAGACGGACTCAGTCGGCGTTGGCGCGAGTATCGACCCCGAACAGGTAGCCCTGATCGGCTACTCGATGGGTGGTTTTGGAGCCTTGGCGACTTCCGGCGCAAGCTATGACGCAGATAGCAGCACGGTACGGCAGTTGCCTGGCGATGCTCAAACGTCCCTTCTCAAGGCGGACCTGGATGTGGCGCGGCAGATCAAGGCGCTAGTAGCAGTGGCCCCGTGGGGCGGACAACCGACCAACCGATCGTGGACGCCCCAAGCACTTGGCCAAATCAAAGCACCAGTGCTCATGATTGCTGGCGATGGGGACGACGTCGTGGACTTCAGGCATGGCGTGTCGTGGATTTTTGACAGCATGACCGGAACAGACCGCCACATGCTGGTCTACCAAAACGCCCGCCACAACATAGTGGGTGATCCAGCGCCGCCGGAGATCGTCGCATCGGGTGACTTCAAGGCCCTCGAGTACTTTTCCGATCCCGTTTGGCGCACGGAACGGATGAATGGCATTAACCAACACTTCATAACTGCGTTTTTAGATTGGAGACTCAAAGGTGTCGCCAGCAGCGCGGACTATCTCAACACCCCCACGGTGAGCGCTGACGACGGCCAATGGCCAGCCGCATTTGGCGAGCCTTCAGAGGGTAAGACAGCGGGTGTCGACCAACCGAAGTATTGGCGTGGTTTTCAACGACGGTGGGCGATGGGTCTTGGAATGTATCGTGCACAGGTAGGGGTGCGTGGTACGCTCGAATCTGCGTCGCGTTAGTGCAAGCGGCACTAGTTGTGCGGCGCTATGGTCATATCTGCTAAGCGCCAGAACCTCAGCGGTGAACCCGCCGTCCGTGCATAATTACACTCTTAGTAAATAACAAGAATCTAATGGCCATCAAACCCAAACCCAAGGGGGGGGACCTTAAAACGTCAAAGCCCGTGCAGCGCCGTCAACGCCTTGCGCCGGAAGCGCGTGCCGGGCAAATTCTCGACTTTGCGGCAAAACTCATACAGGAAGAAGGCTTCACCGAAGTTTCTATGGAACGGTTAGGCCGTGAAGTGGGGGTCAGCAAGGCTCTGGTCTACAACTACTTTCCCAACCAAAACGACCTACTCACAGCCTTACTTGAACGCGAGATTAACGTCTTGAACGAACGCCAAATTGCGCAGGTACGGCAAGCCAAGGATTTTCGAGACCTACTACTGCGTACTACACGCACATACGTTGAACAAGTTAGGGAGCGAGGGCCGTTGCTCCAGCGTCTTTGGGCTGAAGCCGCAGTTGCGCGCTCAGTTGCGGACACGTATTTGGAAACGCGTGACGCAACGAAGAATTATTTCGCGCGCCGTGTCGCAAAAGAATATTCTTTGCCGAACGCGGTAGCGCTGACTGCAGTCGATATGCAAATGGCGCTCACCGAGGCAGCAGCCCAACACCTATCGCACACCGACCAGGACGTGGATTTTGCAGTTGGCATCTACGTGACGATGATGCTCGGTGGACTTGATGCACTCGGGCAAGCCCACGGAAAGCCATCACTAAGGTCTAAAGAAAAAACCGTCAAGGCGGCCGCTGCACCGAAGACGGCCGGATCTGTAAAGGCTCGTAGGCCCGTAACCCCTTAAAAGTTACTGGTCTTCACGGCGGCGCCGTCAATTCGCAAGTTAGCGCCGGTAATGTAGCTCGCTGCCGGACTCGACAGGAATACAGCCGCAGATGCGACTTCAGCCGGTGTGCCAAGGCGGCCAAGCGCCGAGAGTTTGGACGCCACTTCGAACAAAGCGGGTTTTTCTACGCGTTGAATGTCCCACTCTCCACCTTCTACAAATATCGGCCCGGGCGATACCGCGTTGACCCGCACGCCCTTTGCGCCGTATCGCGCAGCGAGTTGCCCCGAGTAGTTCACCAAAGCCGCCTTCATCGGGCCATAGGCCTCTTCATTTCGTGGCAATTGGGTCATCACGGAGGCGATGGAGGCAATGAATAGCAAACTTGAACCCTTCCCCCCCTGACTGAGGTGCGGGAGTGAGAGCTCCGCCAGTCGCACATGGTGCAACAGGTCGGTTTCCAGTGCATCACGCCACATCGCCTCTCCCTTTTGCGTGGGTCGGGTCGAGACGTTGCTGATCACAAGGTCCAGCCCACCCAACTGTTCGACAGCTGCGGTGAACCACCCTCGCACTGAGTCACCGTCGCGCACATCGAGAGCCTGGCCGAATGCTCTTACTCCACAGGCTTTCGCCTCTTGCACTGTCTCATGGACTCCCGACTCACCACGCGCACAGAGCGCCACGTCAACCCCTTCGGCCGCCAGTAGTTGTACGATTGCACGCCCAATGCCTTTGCTGCCCCCGGTCACCAGGGCCCTTTTGCCCTTCAATCCCAAGTCCATGTCGATTACTCCTTAGTTTTAGAAACGGTTGGTTCACTCAGAATTCAAGCGGCTTTCAGTCCACCGTCCACCGGCACTGCCGTACCGGTCATGAACGAAGCTGCGTCACTGGCCATAAACACAATCACGGCCGCAATCTCCGAAGGCTCACCGTAACGGCCCAGCGGAATCATGCCGGTCATGGCCCGACGTACTGCTTCAGGATCATCTGGCGAATGTGTCCGCTCCATCGAAAACATCATCTCTGTGGCTGTTGGCGCGGGGCACACGGCGTTGACACGTATGTTTTTTGGCGCTAGTTCCGCCGCCGCCAACTTTGTCATGCCCACTACTGCGTGCTTGCTTGCTGTGTAAGCAATGGTGAATCGCCCACCACCGATTCCAGACACCGACGAGACATTGACGATGCTGCCGCCGCGCGTGCCCATGGCACCTGCACCATGCTTCAGTCCCAAGTAGACGCCCTTGACATTAACGTTCATTACTTTGTCGAACACGTCATCGTCATAACGGGTCAACGAACACAAGGCACCCGATATACCAGCGTTGTTGACCAACACATCCAACTGCGAGAATTGTGCGAGGGTCTGCGAGATGCAGCGCTCCCAATCAGCTGAGTTAGCGACGTCTCCCTCGATCAACAGAGCCGATGTACCAGCTGCTTGGGTAACGTCGGACCAATCCGAACCAGGTAAATCAAATGCGGCGATGCGAACACCCTGTTCGGACAAAAGACGAACGGTTGAGAGGCCTATGCCGCGTGCGGCGCCGGTTACCAGGGCAACGCGGCCCACCATTGAGGAGGCGCTGGATGGATGTGTCATAGGGTTTGCAAGTAGGCCTCACGCGCAGTCGCGAAGCGTTGGGTGATGTGCGGATCAGCCAGATCCGCAATGGATGCACGCTGCTGGTTTTGAGAATCGGGTTGAACCAGCAACAATTCGTTTCCGTCCGGATCCCGGCACGTGGCATGCAGACCCCCGGGGTCGGCGCATTCATGTCTGCCGCCGCAGCCGATCAGGTACTCGACAGCTTTGGTCAGGTGGGTGACTTCCAAGGCAATGTAGCGATACCCTGCGGCCCCCGGGTCCCGCCGCCCGGTTTGCGCGGTCGTGGGGGGGTTGTAGTACTGCATAACCTCGATCTGCATATTGCCCGCCGGGACCCATCCCATACGCAGTTCGGCGTTTGCAAGATCAGCAATCGCGTCTAGTCGTGGGTCGTCTTTCAATCGTGGGCTGCGCACAGCCTTGGTACCGAACAAGGCCGCGTAAAAGCTCAGGAGTCGTGGGAAATCGGAAGTCGCCAGATTAACGTGGGCCAGCCAGGGCTTTGCATCGTCCCACACAGGAGCTACGCCCTCTATTTCGGTCACATTGGCTTCTAGGTCTCGGGCGTAGCAATACAAGAACCCTGTACCCAGGTCAATGAGGTCGCAGTGAAAGCTAGCGCCGGCCTTTGCGAACGCCCGGTGTACGCCAACAGGGTCCGTGGTCTGCAGGCAGACGTGGGTAATACCGGCCTCGCTCACCGGCAGCCGCGCGGGCTGCTGGCGGGCAGACAGGATTCGGATACCCGCATTTGCGAGGCGCCACATGTTGCCCTGCTCTGGCAACGCCAATTGCTGCGCTGCGGACCATGGAGACAATTGCGCTGCCTGCGCATAGAAGCGATTGGCGGCGGCGGCGTCAGCTACCGCAACTGCCACGTGATGGATACCTGTGATTGGATGCGTCATGGTTTGCCGTCTAGATTTCTCTGTCTCTATTCGCCCAGAAGCGCTTGCGCACTTGGTTGCGCATCAGTTTTCCGGTAGCGGTATAGGGGAGTTCACTGTCAAAAACGATTTGCCGGGGACGCTTGAATGCGGCCAGGTGTTGCGCGGCGAAAGCGATCAACTCCTGTGCAAGCTCGGGCGAAGAGCCCTGTCCCTGCGCAAGAATAACCACGCTCACCACCTTCTCGCCCCATTCATCATCTGGGGCTCCTACGGTGCAAGCATCGCGAACGCAAGGGTGGCGTGCCAACACGTCGTCGACTTCGCTCGGGTAGATGTTGACCCCACCCGAGATGATGCACTCTGCGGATCGGCCGGTCAGGAAGAGGTATCCATCCGCATCAACGTAACCCATGTCACCCATGGTGAAACGGTCGTCCCGATAGGCTTCCGCCGTTTTTTGCGGGTCGCCAAAATAAACGAAGCGGCCGGTGGCAGGTGCCCGAAAAAAGACTCGACCCACCGCACCCTGGGTCACCTCCTGAAACTCGTCGTCCAGGATGCTGTGACCTTGGGTGGGATCAATCTTGCCCACCGTTCCGGGCTTGCGAAGCCAATCGAGCGAGTCCACGTGTATCCCCTCGCCGCCTTCGGTGGCGCCGTAGTACTCGATCAAGATAGGCCCGAGCCAATCGATCATTGCCTTCTTTTGGTGCACTGGGCAAGGTGCGGCCCCGTGGATCACCAAACGCAATGACGACACGTCGTACGCCAGCCTTCGCTCTGTCGGCAGGCGCAGCAAGCGCTGAAACATGGTCGGCACCATGTGGGCGTGACTGATCCGGTGATTCTGGATCGCGACCAGTACGCGCTCGGAGTCCCACTTTTGCAGCAACACAATCGGCACGCCAGAAGCGAGTGGCCATCGGATGTCGAACAACAGGGGTGCCGCGTGGTAGGCCGGCCCACAGCACAACGCCGTGTCGCCGGGCTGATAGTCCGCAAACGTACCATCGAATTGCGGCATCACAACCTCGGGCTCTTTTCGGAACACACCCTTGGGCCGTCCGGTTGTGCCCGAGGTGTATAACATCAGGGTGCCAGCCGCAGGGGAGACAACGGGCTCCGGTGACCCCGCATCGAGCCATTGCCCATAGCACGCCAACGACACGCCTTCATTCGACGCGAGCCCAGTTATGCGAATTTCCTGCACAGCCTGACCACACTGTCCCGCCAAAGACAGCCCCTCTTCGACAAAGACCAGTCGGGCGCGGCAATCATGCACGATGTAGCGCGCTTCGTCTGCATTGAGATGCGTGCTGATCGGCGTAAGCCGCAATCCCGTACGCATGGCCCCAAGAAGTACCTCGATAAATTCCGGGCGATTGCCACACATGAGCACGATGGGGTCGCCCGCAGCTAGGCCGGCAGAGCGCAACTGATTGGCAATGCGGTTGGCGTTCGCCTCAAGCTGCGCGAAGCTTCGGTTGCCCAAATCGGAAAAGATGGCGATCCCATCGGGGTAAGCCCGGGAGAACACGCCCGACTGAGTCCAGGTGTTGGCTGCAGACCTGATGTCGGCATCAAACCGCCTGAAATCAAAGGGAGGGAGTACCGTAACGGGTTTCATGCAAGACGAGTCTGGTATTCAAATATCGGAAAGTGTTTTTTGACAAGAGAAACAGAACCGCACCGGACACTGATTACTGTCGCGACTCTCTATTGACGGTTTGTATAGTAACAGCAATGTACCGACTGACAAGTCTTTTTTGATCCGTTGTTCCGGCTGTATCCGAAAGAGAGACGGATGCGCCACGGGCTACGACGCGCTAACACTGCGCTCGCTGACTGGCACACAGGCCGCCCATTCCGCGAAACCTCGGTTGCCCCTCTGCGCATCCCATAGGAAACAGTCCTTGTTGTGAATCGCCCGCGTTATTGACGATTAATGCAATAACGGTAGAAACCCGTATTGACGCGATCCGACCCCGCACTTATTCTTATTGACGGTTTATCTTATACCGTTTACCGTTTGGGCTCCAGTCAGATGCGTTGACTTGGGGTGAATTCATTAAGGAAACACACATGCTGAAATCTTCTTTCATTCCGAACCACTTCGCGTGGCGTCCAACTGCGTTGGCCGCAATGCTGTCTGTCGTGCCCGTACTGGCTGTAGCACAACAAGCAGCCGCACCGGCTGGCGCGCCAGGGGACAAGACAACCCTTGAGTCCGTAACCATCAGTGCGCGCAAGCGCCCAGAGCCCGCGCAGACCGTCCCGTTGGCCGTGACTGCATTCAACGCGAACACGCTGGAGCGTGGCAAGATCGCTTTGGCACAGGATCTGCAGTTTTCCATCCCCAATGCGGTTCTTGTCGGTAACGACCGATTTGCCATTCGCGGCATCAGCGGTGACGGTGTCGGGCTGGGCGTCAACGGCGCAACCGTTGGATTCCTTCCCCAGGACGAACTGTTCGACATGGAGCGCATTGAAGTATTGCGTGGTCCACAAGGCACCTTGTTTGGTCGCAACACTACCGGCGGCGCACTATCGATCTTTACCAAGCGCGCCACTGACAAACTTGACGGAAGAGTGTCGGTGGAACTTGGAAACTACAACGCCCGTCGCGTCGACGGAATGATCAACATCCCCCTTTCCGACGATCTGCAAACACGGTTTTCCGGCTACAGCCTGAAAAGAGAAGGCTACACGTTCAATGAATACACGGGCAATTCGATCGACGGCCGTGACCAATACAGCTTGCGCAACTCAACCCGCCTGCGTATCGGAGACAAAGTCGAAGCTAATCTGGTGCTCGGCGCGTACAAGGAAGACAGCTCGCGCACGCGTGAGACCAAGCGCCAATGCAAGGCTGTTCCGGTGCTCGGTTGCAGCCCGTATGAGTTGGGATTCGACTCTCCGGACTCCGCGTCCACTGTCGTCCAGACACTGGCAAAATTCTTTACGCCGTTTCCTTCCGGAGCCTCTATATATGCCGGCGCCCCCAACCCATTGGACATGCGACGTGTCTCCGCTGACTTCGACGCGACGTTCAAGCTCAAGCAGCAATTTGCGACGCTTGACCTCAGCTACGAGTTAAGTGACGACCTGACGCTTGCGTACGTGGGCGGCATTTCCTCAGGAGAAACCGAACAGAACACCGACTGGGACAACGCTGCGTTACCGTTCCGGTTTACGAAACCCATTACCTACAACATGTCACGCAACACTGTGGTGACAACCGATCGCTTGTTGACAACCGACAGCTTCACGAACACCAACACCACAAAGTCACACGAGATACGACTCGTGTCCCATAACAAGGGAAGCTTCAACTACACGACCGGTCTCTTTTCTTATGACCAGATCAGCGATGGCGGGTTCTTTATCTGGAATCCAGCATTTGAGTACCTTGCCCGAGCCAGGGGCTGGAGCCCGGACGCCTATTTTGTCAACGGCGAATCGAAAATCGCCACAACCAAAGCGCTAGCGTGGTTTGGTGAAGGGCAATGGGCGGCGTCTGACAAACTCCGTGCGACCCTGGGTGCTCGCTACAGCAGTGAGGACAAGAACAATCTGAGTCGCAATATCGTACTCACAGACGTCAAACCCTTTGTTCAGCAGCCCGAAATCAGCAGTCGCTGGTGGACAGGTCGCGCGGCTGTCGACTATGTGATCGCGCCCGACATGTTGCTGTACGGTACCGTGGCGACTGGATACAAAGGCGGCGGCTTCAACGCAGGCAATGCCACCAATCCAACGTTTGATCCCGAAACAGTCCGCGCCTACGAACTCGGTCTCAAGAGTGAGTCAATGGGTGGCAAGCTGCGCGCCAACTTCTCGGCGTTCTACAACGACTACAAGGGCATGCAACTTGCGCAGCGCATTGCATCTTCGTTCATCACCTCCAATGCAGATGCCCGCATTTTTGGTGTTGAAGCCGAGTTCATGTACGCTCCCTCACGGCAGTGGTTGTTCGACGCGAACGTTGGTTTTCTGCAGACCCGCATCAATGACTTCGTGACCCAGGACGCCGCCAATCCGGCGCAAAGCTTGGAGAAGACATCGCCTCCCGTGGCGATAAACCTGGCTGGCAACAAGCTACCCAACTCACCCGAATTCAAGATCAAGGTTGGGGCACAGTACTCCACTGCGTTTCTCAACAGCGGTTGGAGTTCAACCGCTCGCATCGACTACGTGTGGCAGGACAACTACTTTGCGCGTGAGTTCAATACACCGACCGACCGCATCGGAGCGTGGGGTATCACCAACCTGCAATGGCGTTTTGATAGTCCTAACAAAAAGCTCAGCGTGAGCACGTTTGTAAAAAATGCGACGGGTGAGAACAACATCACCAGCATCGTCATTGAAGATGCCGTGGTGGGAAGCTATCGCAATGTCCGGTTGCTGGATCCACGCACCTACGGCGTGAAGGTCGAGTACAAGATGTAGCGTTATTCGATCCGCGATAGTGCATCGTGCCGCTGTTGCGCACTGCGCGGGTTGCCTTCTTATTCGGGTCGGGTGAGGGGGTAAGGGGGTTGGCGTGCGATCGCCAACCTTGGAATGACCGCACGGCGAGCGAGAGCCCGCTGTGCGGTTATGCCAGAAGCCATACGTCCGCTGACGAAACCACTCTGTACACCTTAACCATATGAATTCTGCGAACTCCACCGCTCTTCCACGCTTCGCCATCTGGGCCTTTGGCCTGGTGGCAATGCCGCTGGCGACAATTGGTCTGCCGCTTGCCATCTATCTGGCGCCGTTTTACGCCGGCGAGATGGGCATGTCCCTGGCGGCACTTGGCACAGCCATGATGATCGCGCGCTTTGCTGACGTCTGCCTCGACCCCTTTATCGGCGCATACAGCGATCGCCTGCGCACGCGCTTCGGCCGCCGCAAGCCGTTTGTCGTGATTGGCAGTGTGGTGCTGCTTGTCGGCCTGACCCAACTCTTCAACCCCGGCAAGGGTGTCGGAATGGTCTATTTTTTGGGCTGGTTGGCGGTGATGTATGCAGGCTATTCTCTTATCGGAGTGCCACATCGTGCGTGGGGGGCTGAACTGTCACCGTACTACGATGAGCGCACCCGAATTTCATCGGTGCGACAATTTTTCTCTACCGGTGGTCTGATTATCTCGACAGTAGTGCCGGCCATTGTGTTGGGACAGGCAGGTGCGAAATCTTCCGACGTGCTACATGCCCTGAGCGTCCTGGCCCTCATCCTGCTACCAGTATGCGTTGGCCTCAATCTATACCTGACTCCTGAGTCACCGGCCACGCCACCGCCGCCACAGGTACCAATTGACTGGAAGGCCAACTGGAGGGCACTGCGGCGCAATGGCCCCCTGCAATGCGTGTTGTTGATCGTGTTCATCGGTTTCAGCGCTGAGACCATGCGACAGACCTTGACGGTTTTTTTTGCCCGCGATGTGATCGGCGTGAAGAACCTCGGTGTGATCTACGTCTATTACTTCATCAGCGCCTTTTGCGGTGTGCCCTGCTGGCGTTGGATCGCCAAGCGCAGTAGCAAGCATCACGCCCTGGCCGGTGGCATGGTGATCTCCATCTGCACAAACCTGGGCCTGTACATGCTGGGCAAGGGCGACGTGACTCTTTTCACCGCGATGTTCATCCTGAAAGGATTCTGTTTTGGCGCGCTCGACTTGCTGCCGGCCGCCATGCTCGCCGATGCTGCGGACGTGGACTCCGCCATCACCCACAAGGCGCGCACCGGACTACTGTTTGCCGTCTTCGGTGTGGTAACCAACTTAGGCCTGGCGGTGGGCCAGGGCGTATCGCTGAACGCGTTATCTTGGGTGGGCTACCACGCTGCCGGCGAAACCGATCCAGGTGCATTGGCATCGTTGAGCCTGCTGTATGCCGTCGTGCCCAGCGCAGTGCTATCGCTTGCCATGTTGGTTGCCCTTCGCTATAGCCTGACCGCCAAACGCCATGACAGCATTCGGCTGCATTTGCAGAATCGCAAGGCGTTGGCGAACCCGTAGCATGTCAAACGACGCAAACTCTCTAAGCCGAGACAGACGATCTCTGCTTGCCGGAGCATCGGCAACACAGCGCTGCGGGCGCCGAGTCAGTTGACCCCGACGTCGTCGTTCCAGTGAGCATGCAGCAACGCCCACATACACCCCGAAAAATCACTCAGAGGAGACATATCGACCAATAACCAGATCAGGACAATTGTTTTTAGTGCCTAAACATGGTCGTTCTACAGACCGCAATACAACAGGAGACATCACATGAAACGATTTGCAAGTTTTCGTCTTACCCTCGCAAGCGTCGTCTTAGTCATCGGCGCGGTGACAAACCCCGCTTGGGCGCAGCCCAACCCGTATGCAAAGGGGCCCGACCCCACCTCGGCCACTGTACAGGCGGTAGGTCCGTTTGCAGTGTCCAGTCAAACAGTCAGTGGCTGGGGTACCATTTTTGGCAGCGCAACGGTCTATTCGCCCAACACGCCGGGCAAGTATGCGGTAGTGGCGGTCTGTCCGGGTTTTTGGGCGAATCAAAGCGCCGTGACGGCCATTAGCATGCGATTGGCCTCACATGGGTTTGTTGTTGCCACCATTCAGCCCAAAAATACGTACGCAGACCTACCCGCCAGCCGCGCCAATCAACTACTGGCGGCCCTAACCAAGGTGACCTCACTCACCACGGGCCCCGTCGCAGGAAAGATGGACACGGCCAGATTGGCTGTTGCCGGTTGGTCCATGGGCGGTGGGGGGACCATTCTTGCAGCGGCGAAGACACCCGGTTTGAAGAATGGCGTTGCGTGGGCTCCCTGGCTGGGTGATGGGACCGATAAGGCCAATGTGTCAGCGCTCGTCGTCCCAGTGTCTTTTCTTGGTGGCGAACTTGACCCCACGGCACCGCCGAAGGACCATGTAGAGGTTTTTTACGCATCTGCCACTAATGCCCCCTACAAGATGCTCGGTGTCATCAAGGGTCAAAACCATGACTTTGTCAAAGACCAGGTCACCGAACCGGCGAGCTACACGACTATCGCATGGATGAAGCGCTTTGCAGACAACGATACGCGCTATTCGCAATTCATCGCCAATGAAGCGCGGTTCTCAAAGTTCACCAAAGTGGGAGCCCTTTAGGTGGGTCTCCGAGAGCGGCAACTGCAATGGCCATCGTCTATCAGCGGTCCTGTGACAAGGGTGCCTGCTGAAGGAAAGTGGCCCAGATGAAATTGAAACGTCATTGGGCCAAGGCCGCACTCTGGACTGCTACAGCAGTGGGCGTGTTGTTGGTTCTCTTCGATGCAATAGGTCCTTCGCAGCCTGGCTCAGTGCCGGCTGCGTCGGTTGCGAAACGCGCTGGGGTCTCCGACCCTTCGCGTGTTTCTCCATTTGGCGAACCCTCCAGCGCCGACACGCCCTTTGTCAGCAAAAGCTCCGCTGAAGGATGGTGGGACGCCGCCATGGGCCGCCCAGAACCGCCTCCTTTGAGCACCATGAGCCCGCCCCGGTTTAGCGCAGATGCACGCGGCCATTTGGTTCTCAACGCGCAAACACAGCAGAACGTGGAACAATTCTTCGTCTTGGGGTCACCGCAGGCCATCCAGACGCAGTTGCGTGACGTTTCGAGCAATTTGCCCGATTCGGCGCAAAGTGAATTGAAGACACTGGTGGCGCGGTATCAAGACTACATTACGGCACAAGGAGAGTTGGCATCGTCAGCGCCGGGCACCGTTCAAGTCGCACTACAACAGCTCGATCAACTGCACGCCTTACGCGTATCCTACTTTGGTGAAGAGAGCACGAAGGCTCTGTTTGGAGACGATGAAGCAACCGCGCGCGCCGTAATGTTTTTGGCCGACGGCGACAAGGACCCCAATTCGACCTTGGAGCAAAAAATGGAAAGGGCGCTCGTAAAGTTCTCTCCCTCGTCAAATAAACGGAGCTCACCCGGTGGCTAAGCACCAGCGTTCGGCTGCATTTTCAGTATCGTAAAGTGATCGCAGGCACCGAGCGAATGGCTCGCCGAAATGAGTAAGTAGGTTGTCCCTGGCAAGATCTGTTTTATCGGTACACGAGCACCAAGTGCGCGCCACAAGCATTGTGGGATTTGCATGCAAACATTCAATGCGCATTTGCAGTTACTGTGACGCCTGACACTGCACTGATCGGTCGTGCCGGTTCACGGTACAAGGCGTCGAGCATTTCTAGGTAGTAGGGCATTACGTCACCGCCAAACACCTGCGTCATCACCACACCGGTAATGCGCCTAGCCGGGTCCACCCAGAAGTAGGTTGAGGCCGCACCGCCCCAAAAATAGCCATTGACCGGGACTGCCCCACCTGCGCGGCCGGAAGCACTAAACAATCCAAAGCACAACCCGAAACCGAGGTCGTGCTTGACCAGGCTATTTGTCTTCAAGGCTTGTACATCCAACTGGTTACGGGTCATTTCTGCAACGGACTCTGCTTTCAACAAACGCACACCATTGAACTCACCCTTCCCCAGCATCATGCCTAGAAAGCGTTGGTAGTCACCGGCAGTTGACACCAGCCCGGCCCCACCAAAGTCAATATCCCGGTGGGCTGCGAACAGGCTGCTGTGAGGGTCATCAACCTGCATGACGAAGCCCTGGCCGAGTTGCGCAGTTGGCATCGGCTTGAGGATGGCGTCTTCGTTGTTGGTGGATCGCGCGGCATACGCTGCTGTCAACCGATCAAGCTTTGTCTGGGAAACTTCAAAGAAGGTATCGTTCATCGCCAATGGCTTGAAGATCCGCTCTGCGAGGACTGCGTGCAGGGGGCGGCCCTCAACGGCCTCGATCAAAGCACCCAGCACGTCCGTGGCGTTGCCATAGGTGAATCGCTCACCGGGTTGTGCCAACAGGGGCTCAGCTGCAATACGTTTGCTCAGCTCGGCTGCATTGGCTAGCGGCTTGCTACCGTCCTTGGGCTGCGCTGCGGGGCCTGCGCCGTGGTCAATTCCCCGCAGCGCATATATCCGATTCACAGCCGAGGGCCCGGCGCCCATGTACGGGATGCCCGCGGTATGCCGCATCAGATCCCGAACGGTCAGTTCGCGATTTGCGGGAGTTGTCTCCACGGTTTCAGGTGGCTCCCCACTCACGTACACGCGCGACTTGCTGAACTCCGGCAGGTACTTGGACAACGGATCGTCAAGGCTGATCCTGTTTTGCTCCACCAGCACCATGGCCGCGACGGTCGTCAGGGGCTTGGTCATGGAAAATATACGGAACAGGTCACTCTTTGTCATAGGTCTTTCGCGTGCCACGTCCGCGAGACCTTCCGTCGACTCCAGCACATGCCGCCCGTTACATTGGATCAGCACAACCATACCGGGCGCATGCCCACGAGAAACGGCACGCGTCTGCAGCGCGCGCACCTGTGCCAATCGGTCTTGCGAAATTCCGCAGGGATGTTCTTCTTGCGCAGATGCTGCTTGCGATGTAAGCCACAAACTGATGCCTATGGCGCACCACAAGATGCTTCTCAAGCTTGTGGACCGGGATTTTGGCGCAGCTGCGCGGCTGCTTGTCTTCATATGAGTCTGTTGGGTCATGGTGGTTTTAGCTCGCGGTTGCCAATGGGTTTAGGGTAGTGAAAGCAAATTCGCAGTAGGTCTATTGGGCTCTAGCATGCGTCCATGTCAGTGCTTCGGGGATCGTGCGTTGCTGCCGGACGGCATGTCGGATGCCGAATGGAGCACCCCAGCTCCCGCCTCCGCGCTACACACGAATACGTTGGCATGCTCACCGGCCGGCGATCGGTAGCCGCGGGATATGGCCGCCCTCACATCGTCTAAGCTGTCGGTCGGAACGAGTGCGACCACGCAGCCGCCAAAGCCGCCACCGGTCATTCGCGCTCCACCAACACCGTCCAGGGTTTGGTTCACAATGTGCGCCAGCTCGTCGATGGCGGGCACCGTGATTTCAAAGTCGTCGCGCATGGACGCATGCGACTGCTGCATCAAAATCCCCAGTGCGCGCAACCGACTTTCATCGTCTTCGGCATGTGCTGCACCAGAGCCACTGGCGCCGAGTATCCTGGCGGCCGCCAAAGTGCGGTCGTTTTCCGTAATGACGTGGCGGGCACGTCGGAACGTGAGGTCATCCAGCCCGACGCGCCGTAGGTCTGACATAGTGACGTCGCGCAAAGCCGATACGCCCATTTCTTTTGCAGCAACCTCGCATGCCTTGCGACGGGCGTTGTATTGGCTATCTACTAGCCCACGGTGCACCATGGAGTGTGCGATCAGAATGCTGGCGCTTCGGGGGAGTTCCACTGGGGTGATCTCCAGTGATCGACAGTCGATCAGCAGTGCGCGATTGCGTTGACCACAAGCAGACGCCAGCTGATCCATGATTCCGCATTGGCAGCCCACAAACACGTTCTCGGCGCGCTGTGCCATGCGTGCCAGATCAGTTTTGCCCGGCGGATGCAGCAGGCCGCAGAACTGAAAAGCCTTCCCCACGGCCACCTCCAGCGAGGCCGACGACGACAAGCCTGCACCCCTGGGGATGTTGCCTGAAACGGCCATATCCAGTCCCGAGACTACGTGGCCCCCAAGCACCATCTGTTGAGCCATGCCCCGGATGTAGTGCGACCAGGGTTGACTGTCCTGACGCACGACGGGGGCGTCAAGGTCGAACGCGTCCTGTTCGAGGCCATAATCGACTGCCACGACGCGCACCCGCCTGTCGGTACGTTTGCGAACCGCGATAACGGTGCCGCGGTCAATGGCGCATGGCAGCACCCAGCCATCGTTGTAGTCGGTGTGCTCGCCGATCAAATTGACCCGGCCCGGCGCCTGCACGGCGCCTTGCGGCGGGGTCTCAAAGACCATGGCAAACGCGTCAATTGCACGCTGTGCAACCTGTGTGAGGCTCATGGCGCAACCCTTTCACGGTAGTGCCGGGCCTCGACCGCTCGCAAAGCGGACGCAGCTTGCTCGGGAGTTAGGTCGCGCTGGGCCTCGGAAAGGAGCTCATACCCGACCATAAATTTGCGCACGCTGGCTGACCGCAGCAACGGTGGATAGAAATGGGCGTGGAGCTGCCATGGACTTGGGTCAGAATGGTCAAATGGCGCACCGTGCCAACCCATGGAGTACGGAAAACTGCATTCAAAAAGGTTGTCGTAGCGGCAGGTAAGCTCTTTCAATACCCGGGCCAGATCCACGCGCTGCTCAGTTAGAAGATCCGGCAACTGCGACACCTGCCCACGGGGCAACAGCAGGGTCTCGTACGGCCAGCTGGCCCACCACGGAACCAACGCCACCCAGTGCGTGCCCTCGCACACCACGCGCTCCCCCAAGGCCAACTCGCGCTCGACATAGTCCAACAACAGCGGGCGACCGTGCTGTGCGTACCAGGCCCGCTGCCGCACATCTTCTGCCAAGGCTTCATCGGGTAGCGCGTTGGTAGCCCATACTTGACCATGCGGGTGAGGGCTGGAGCAGCCCATCATCGCTCCTTTGTTTTCAAATACCTGCACCCACGGCCACTTCTGCCCCAACGACTGTGTTTGCTCGCACCAGGTGTTAATGACCTCTACCAACACCGGCAGATCAAGCTCGGGAAGTGAGCGTGCATGGTCGGGTGAGAAGCAAATGACACGGCTCTCTCCGCGCGCAGCGCTCAACCTCAACAGCGGGTCCGCTTCCATCTGCCATTTAGGGTGTGGCGTTTCGGCCTGCAGTGCTGCAAAGTCATTACCAAATACGAAGGTGCCGGTGTAGGACGGGTTGTGCACTCCGCCCGCGCGGGTGTTGCCCGGGCACAGGAAGCATGCTGGTTCGTGCTGCGGCGCCCGGGTCGCATCGGGTGGGTCCTGTTGCCCTTGCCAGGGTCTTTTACTGCGGTGTGGTGACACCAGGACCGAGCGTCCAGTCAAGGCGTTGTGGCGGCGGTGCGGATGCTCGGCGGGCTCAAATCGGGTGTTCATGGACTTTCAGTTCTCTCGGCAATGCAAACGCCCCGCCCGGGAACTGTGCCTGAGCCCACCACCCATTTCGCGTTCGATACGTTGAGCTGCAGGGGCGCGTCGGTATAGTTGAAGGCAAACAAGGTATTGCCACGGCGCCGTATCCGCAGGCCAGCAGGGAGTGGTACCGGGGAAAGACCGGCTTCGCGCGCAATGTCTCGCAACAACGCGCGCTGCAGAGCTTCGTCAAACCAGCCTGCCAAGTAGTGCACGCGGCCTTGGCGTGCAACTGCGGGCGACCCATCCACAAAGTGCGCAGTAGCGGTTGCGCCGGCGCCCATATCCAGGCTCTCACGCCAGCGGCCTGCAACACCCGTTTGATCTTGGTAATGGACGGGTTCGTGCTCCGCCGGTCGCAGCGATTCGACACGGGGAATGCGTACATTGATCAGTTCCCGCAATCTACCCGGTGCCAGGTTGGCGGGAATTCGCATGCCGTCGAGTTTGGATCCACTGCGCGGGTACAGCACAAGCTGCGCGTCGCTGGCTTTCAAGGCGGCCATCAAACCGTCCGATACCAGCGGAACCGCCGGGAGAACGATCATCGCGTAGCCCTTGAGATCGGCCTGCGCGCTGACAATGTCGAGATCCAGGCCCAATGACCGCAAGGCACTGTAGGCCTCAAAGGCGAGGCGCAGACCGTCGTAATCGCCACCCTGGGGTTGGGTCTGCAAGGCCCAGATGGACGGATAGTCAAACACCAAGGCCACAGTGGCCCGCACTGTGCCAGCAGGTGGCACTTGTGGGAGCTCGGCAGCGACCAGGGCAACCTCCTGTGCACCTTGATCCCACTCGCGGTCGGGTGTCTGCAATCCCGCATGCATCTGCTCCTGGGCGAACGGTGCCTGGCGCCAGCGAAAGTAGCTCACCACATCGGCGCCATGGGCGAATGCTTCCCATGTCCACAGTCGCACCATGCCAGACGCCGGCGCCGGATTCCAGGTTGCCCAATTGACCGGGCCGGGTTGCTGCTCCATCACCCAGAACGATTGACGTGACATGCCGCGGTACAGGTCATGGTGAAAAGCGGTGAAGTCCGGGTGGCCGGTGCGCAGCCAACGCTGTTTGTCATCCAAGCCAAACCAGAACATCTCCAGCGCGCCAATGGGGTAGCTGTCCCAGCTGGCAACGTCCAGATCGGCTGCCACCTCATGGTGATCAAAGGCCGTGAACAGCTGCATGAAGTTGTGTACCAGCACCCGCTTTGGCGACAACGAGCGCAGAATTTCGCACTGTGCACGGTTGAAGCGAACAACTTCGTTGGACGCAAAGCGGCGGTAGTCCAGCCAGTGCGCGGGGTTCGCCTCGGTCACCGTACCGACGGGCGATCCGATTTCGTCAAAACTGCCGTACTCTTGGCTCCAAAAAACGTTACCCCAAATAGAGTTCAGATTGCCAATGCCCCCATAACGCTCTTGCAACCACAGGCGAAATCGCTGCACTGCTGCCAGGGAGTGGCTCACCACGGTGTCGTGGCAACCGTATTCGTTGTCAGTCTGCCAGGCGATCACCGCTGGGTGGTGCCCGTATCGCGCCCCATACTCACGGGTTATGCGCCTGGACTGCTCCAAATAGCGGTCGCTGGAGAAATCATAGTGGCGTCGCGAGCCAAACGTCCGACGGCGGCCATCCGGGCCAACGGCGAGCATGTCCGGGTCGGCGTCGATCAGCCACTTGGGTGGGGTCGCCGTGGGGGTGCACATCACGATCTTCAAGCCCGCCGCCGCCAGAACGTGCACAGCGCGGTCTAGCCAACCCCAATCAAACACACCAGGCTGTGGCTCAACGCGAGACCAACAAAACTCACCGATGCGCACCTGCTCGATACCCAGAGCGACCATTTGGGCCGCATCCTGCGCCCACCATTCCTCGGGCCACTGCTCGGGGTAATAACAGACACCCAGTCGCATCACACACCCCGCCTCGCGCTCAGGAATTCTGCGATCCACTGCGCGACGCGCTCTGGTTTTTCCCGCAGCAACCAATGACCACCTTGCGGCTCGCGGTGCACCGTCAGGTTAGGAACCCACTGCTGCAAACCGTCCAGACAGGCCACCGGAAAGGACCCATCGCGTTCACCCCACAACACCATCGTCGGTGCAGCGATGTGACCACTGGCACCCGACAAATCGGGTACCGCATCGACACCTGGCCCAACCAGCGCGGCATCAAAATTGGCAGCGCGATACCAGTTCAACATCGCAGTCAGAGCGCCGGGCTGAGACCAGGCCGCCAGGCATTGCATCCGCTCGCCGTCACTCAAGGCAACGGCACCTGAATCTTGCACCAGCGCCAACAGACGCGCACAGTCGTGGTCCGCCAGAAGTTCTTCTACACCATGCAATGTGAGACGGCGCACGTAGTCTGAGGCCGCACGTTGTGCGGGGTCATCGCGCAGTTGCTGGGCAAAGCGGCACGGATGCGGCGCATTCACGACAACCAGATGTGACACTTCATCGGGATAGCGCGCCGCCACGGTCCAGGCCAACATACCACCCCAGTCATGTCCAACCAGTGCACAGCGGCCACCCAGCACCCGAATCAGTGCGCGCACGTCATTGACCAGGCAGTCAATGCCATAGCTGTGTAGGGATGCCGGCTTGTCGGATAGGTTGTAGCCCCTCTGGTCGGGTGCCATCAGACGATAGGAGCGACACAACCGAGCCATCACCGGCTCCCAAACCGCCCAATGATCCGGGAAGCCGTGCAACAACAGAACCGGGGGGCCATCGCCTTGCACCACCACATGCAGATCCACACCGGCTGCGCAAAGGCGCAGGTGCTCGATGGAGTAATGGGCTGAAGAAATCATATTGACGAATAGTATAATAAGAAACACAAAACAACAAACACCATGGCTGCAAATTTCTTTCGTCTGGATGGTCTGCATGACACGCTGGTACTGCATTCCGAGCAGAACCGGCTACCGCGCTTGTTGTATTGGGGTAGCCCTCTACCACAGGGTACGGACATGGACTCGCTTGCAATGGCCGCCCAAAGACCGGTGCCACATGGTGGGCTCGATCAAGAGGAAGAGGTGTCTTGGCTACCGGAGCCGGGCCGCGGATTTACTGATGCGCCGGGCTTGGTCATGCGACGCGGTTCGCGCGGGCTGTACACACAGCTTCACATCACGTCGGCTCGAGCTATTGCACATGGATGGGAAATCGAGTGTGCGGACGCTCTAGCCCAGATCAGCGTGGTTCTAAACATTGACATGGAGCCAACGACCGGCGTAGTAAGTGCACGCAGCGGCCTGACGAATCAAGGCATCGACAACGTGCAGATTGATTGGTTTGCCAGCATCACATTGCCGGTGCCAGAGTATTTGCAGCATCGCCATTCGATTGGTGGACGCTGGAGTGAAGAATTCCGCCTCACCCGCGAGCCTATTGGCAGCGCCGGATGGCTTCAGGAGTCACGCCTTGGTAGAACCTCTCACCATGCGTTTCCGGGTCTGCTGCTCAGCGCCGGGGACGCGCAAGCCAGTCAGGGCGAGGTCTGGGCCGGCCACCTAGCCTGGTCTGGCAACCATCGCACCCTGCTTCAGCGTTGTCGCATGGGTGGGATGCAATGGCAAATGGGTGAGCTACTGCTGCCCGGAGAGGTGGATTTGGCGCCGCAGGAAACCTACACCACCCCGGTTGCGCACTTCGCCCGGAGCGGCACGGGGCATCGCAATCTGAGCTACCGTTGGCATCAGTTTGTGCGTTCCCAGGTGCTGCCCCAGCCACACACACCTAAAACGCGCCCGGTGCAGTTCAGCACATGGGAGGCAACCTACTTTGACCACGATGCACGACGGTTGCGCGCCTTGGCCGAGGCCGCAGCTGAACTTGGAGTGGAGCGCTTTGTTTTGGACGATGGCTGGTTTGTGGGGCGCCACGATGACCGAGCGGGACTCGGTGATTGGGACCCATGTCCTGCGCGCTATCCCCAAGGCCTAGGCCCGTTGGCAGAACATTGCCGCGACCTGGGTATGGAGTTCGGCTTATGGGTCGAGCCTGAAAGCGTAAGCGCCAACAGCAACCTGTACCGCGCGCATCCCGATTGGGTTCTGGGCATTGCCGACCTTCCACAACCCTTGGGGCGGCACCAGTACGTACTGAACATGGGACTGCCCGAGGTCCGTGCCTATTTGTTTGAAAGCCTGAGCCGTCTCTTGCGCGGCACTCCCATCTGCTTTCTGAAGTGGGATATGAACCGTGACATGACCCACGCCGTAGGCTTGAACGGACGTGCCGGGGCGCATGCACACGTCCTTGGGCTATATGCCTTGCTCGATCAGTTGCGTGAGGCATACCCCTACTTGCAGATCGAAACCTGCGCTTCCGGCGGCGCGCGGGCTGATTTTGGTATCCTGCGCCGCACCGACCGTGTCTGGGTGTCTGACTGCAACGACCCTCTATCGCGCCAGCGAATTCAACAGGGCTTCCTGCTCTTCTTCCCGCCCGAACTGATGGGCGCACATGTGGGCGACGCACGCAGCCACACCAACGGTAGGACTGCCAGCATAGCTTTACGCACGTTGAGCGCACTCTTCGGCCACATGGGAATCGAAGCCAACCTGTTGAACATGCGAGGCGAGGATCTGGATTTCCTGCGAACTGCACTGCACGTTTACAAAGAACACAGAGACTGGATTCACCAAGGTTTCGTGGCTGAAGTTGAACATCCCGACCCGCATCTGCACGTCGTCAGCGCAATCGCACAGGACTTGGGAAAGGCCTTGCTGAGCGTCGTAGTTTTGGAGAGCACCCGTACCAGCGTGGCAGCCCCCGTGCGACTGCGCGGACTGGATCGCGAAGCCGTCTATCGCGTTCGCGTACACCCTCACTGGTTGGCCCGAGCCGCTGCAGGAAAGACCAGCTCTGCATTCCATCAGGGGACCACGCTGGCCCTAAGCGGAAGTGTTCTGGCCGAACACGGTTTGCAAATCCCGGTGCTGACGGTGGGTGACTGTATCTTGTTAGAGCTGCTGCGCGATGTTTGATTCGCACTGAATCGATTATTGACTTAGTATTAATATCGCTTAGGGATGGTCTGAATATCTCGCTGCCAATTGAGGTAGCGAGTCTGTAGTTTTCAAATGACGGGATTTGACGCACAAGCTTTCAAAGGCGGCACCATTTCTTGCACCCATTGGGCAGTTTTTGGGCCCTTGCTGGGCATTTACTCGGGGTGTAAGAAGTTTTGTGTAAACGGTCTTTTGGCAGGAAACTGCCGCCTTGCATGGAGCAATGATGACCGTAGAAATGAAACCCTTACCCACCGAACTGATAGACGCACTACTGGCAGACTATAAAAAGCCTGAAGATCTGATTGGCCAGAACGGCATCCTCAAGCAACTCACAAAAGCCCTGGTTGAACGCGCACTACAGGCCGAACTGACTGACCACCTGGGACATGGCAACAATGAACTGGTGGCCAACGAGGCAGGTAACACCCGCAACGGACGCAGTAAAAAGACCCTCAAGGACGACTTCGGTGAATTACCCATTGAAATCCCCCGCGACCGGGCTGGCACGTTCGAGCCACAAATCATCACCAAGCACCAGCCCCGCTGGAGCGGCTTTGACGACAAGATACTGTCGCTCTACGCACGGGGCATGACAGTGCGAGAGATTCAAAGCCTACCTGCAGGAAATGTACGGCGCAGAGGTATCACCCACGCTGATTTCCTCTGTGACTGACGCCGTTCTGGATGAAGTCAAAACCTGGCAGTCCCGCCCACTAGACGCCCTGTACCCCATCGTCTGCATGGACTGCATACACGTCAAGGTGCGCGACAGCGGCGCTGTTCGGGTTAAGGCTTTGTACCTAGCCATTGGCGTTAACCTGGAGGGCATCGAGGAGGGGCTGGGCCTGTGGATGGCCCAGACCGAAGGTGCCAAGTTCTGGCTACAGGTGGTGACCGAGCTGAAGAACCGGGGTGTGGCCGACATCTTTATCGCCTGCGTGGACGGCCTCAAGGGTTTCCCGGACGCGATTGAGGCGGTGTTCCCCAATACTGCCGTGCAACTGTGCTTGGTCCACATGGTGCGCCGCAGCCTGAACTTCGTGGGCTGGAAACAGCGCAAGGAAGTCGCCGCCGATTTGCGCCTGATTTACAGCGCAGCAACCGAAGACGAGGCTTTGCTCAGGCTCACGGAATTCGAGGACAAGTGGGAGGCATCGTTCGCACCGATTGGCCAGTCCTGGCGACGCCACTGGGCACGCCTGACGCCGTTCTTTGACTACCCCGCCGACATCCGTAAAGTGATTTACACGACTAACACCATTGAATCGGTGAACATGAGCCTGAGGAAAATCACCGAGACCCGAGGCTCGTTTCCAACCGATGAGGCCGTGTTCAAACTGTTCTACCTGGCACTGAACAACATCGGCCAGAAGTGGAACATGTCGATACGGGATTGGAAGGCAGCCCTGAATCGCTTTACTATCTAGTTTGACGAGCGCATGCCGAGCGTCTAACTTAACCGCCGTTTACACAAAATTCGGGACACCCTCCATTTCCTCGGGTTTCGGACGCACTCATCCCCGCACTCCCATCAATTTGCCGCGCACCATCCACAATTTTGAGAGCGCAAACAGTGTGACGAGTTGGGCGGTGTTCTTCTTCAAACCGCGATAGCGCACCTTCACATATCCGAACTGGCGCTTGATCACCCGAAACGGATGCTCCACTTTGGCCCGGATACCGGCTTTGATCTTTTCCGCTTTGTCGAGCAAAGCATCTGCTGCATTTTCCTTGTTCAAGGCCCGGCGTTTGCCCGGTCGCACGGCGATGTGCCGGGTCCTTTGCCAATGCCTGCTGTTGGCCCCACAGCCGAAGTCTAGCCTCCAGGCACGTCTGCTGACTTCAGCCAATTTGGCGTGGGCTTGCTTGCGGATTAATAAACCCGCAGCACTTTAAATTGCTGTCGGATTGGAGCGACCTGTATCCACAGCTCATCACCCTCACATTTACCCAGCATGGCCCTGCCCAAAGGGGCTTCGCTGCTGATGACCTGAACGAGCTGAGCGCCGCTGACCAACTTCATACTGCCCCCATCCGGCCCGAGAAAAAGCTGTTGCTGCTTGTCGTCGGAATCGACTAGGCAAACCAGCGCGCCGAGCCGTATACCTTTGCTGGCGTCGTAGGGGCACGGGCGGAATTGGCGCCAATTGGCCATCGCCTGGCGGATGCCTTCTGCGCGACGAGCCTGGCCGGTGGCCAGGTAGGCGGCTTCGAGTCCCAATGTGTCGTATCTGTTTTCGGCAATGTTTTCTTCGTGAGTCGCCGTTTCATGGGCCGCACGCACTGCCTGTTCGACTTGCAGCAGGTCTTCGGCGAGCCGCTCCAGCACTTGCTGCTGCAGCAAGAATTTATCCATGATGAAAGGTAGGCATCTCGAAAAGCGTGGGAGCAGGTCTTGATTATGAAGCGCTTTACCAGCCTTAGACGCTTCTGCTGGCTTCAGTTAACTTCAGCTATGCGGCTGCGTATCCCGCGGTGCGACAAGTGGGAGCGATTGTCTTCAAGAAAGCAGTCACTGGCCAACTTCCTCAAGTGGCCCGGACCAGCTATACACAAATTCTGTGGGCGCTTGTGGACAAGTCTGGCAAATAGGCGTTTGCGTGGCGTAGACATTGGGGCCCATTAGACTGCCTGTTCGATAGGCACCGGAATACATCACCTGTCTTTAGCGGTTACACAACCGTCTCTGACATTTGATGCCACCAAGAAGTCGTCACGTACCCAATGGTCGTCAGAGGCCCATTCATTTTCTGTGACGACACAGACCTCGTCACAAATGCAAAACGCCCTCACTGGGAGGGCGTTTGCTCAACGTAAGTCGTTGATTTGATTGGTTGCGAGAGAAGGATTTGAACCTCCGACCTTTGGGTTATGAGCCCAACGAGCTACCAGACTGCTCCATCGCGCGGTAAGCTATAAGTATACCTTATTCTGCGGCGATATTTGCAGCTTCTTCAACAGAAGTTTCTGCACGGTCGACCAATTCAACCAAAGCCATGGGCGCATTGTCGCCAACACGGAAACCCATTTTCAGAATGCGTGTATAGCCACCGGGACGGGCGTTGAAACGCGGCCCCAGATCGTTGAAGAGTTTGGTGACACTGTCACGGTCGCGCAGGCGGTCAAACGCCAGACGGCGGTTGGCAACGGTAGCAACCTTGGCCAGAGTGATCATGGGTTCGATCACGCGGCGCAGTTCTTTGGCCTTGGGCACTGTGGTCTTGATGACTTCATGCTCGATGAGCGAGTTCATCATGTTGCGCAGCATCGCCAGGCGGTGCGATGTGGTGCGATTGAGTTTACGTAATCCGAGTCCGTGGCGCATGGTATTTCCTTCAGTTATGTGCGGGCAGCCGTATCAGGTACTGCCCGTGGCGCAATGCCCTTTCGGGCATTTATTTATTTAATTTCTTCCAAGAAGCGATTAACGCTTCTCGAGTGCGGCCGGTGGCCAGCTCTCGAGCTTCATGCCCAAGGTCAGTCCACGGGAAGCCAGCACTTCCTTGATTTCATTGAGCGACTTGCGCCCCAGATTCGGTGTTTTCAACAGCTCATTTTCAGTACGCTGAATCAAATCGCCGATGTAGTAGATATTTTCTGCCTTCAGGCAGTTTGCCGACCGAACCGTCAGTTCAAGCTCGTCCACCGGACGCAACAGGATAGGATCGAACTGCGTGCTGCCGCGTGGTGCCGGCGCGTCAAACGCTGCCAG
>NZ_JANXUQ010000054.1 GCF_025356155.1 Rhodoferax sp.
CACTCGGGTGGCTGCTGGTAGTTCGTCAAGTTCTGATTTGCGAGGGTTGACATCGCAAACATCAGCAATGCGGACAACTTCATAGTGCGTGTGAGCAAAAGCAGTGGTGATGTACCTCTCCCCACTCAAATTGAAGTCCCCACTCGCCCCAATCCGCCCGCGCTCCACTGCCTGCGCCATCACCCCATCACCCTCAAACTTCTCCGGTGCAGTCATCCAGCCCCGCAACAACCGCGTCGCCTCCGGCAAATGGCTGTCCACCACCGCACGCCGCTGCGCGCCCAGGTTAAAGCCATCGTTCTGCACCTTCACAAACAGCAGCTTGTCGGTCTGCCGGTGCACACGCTTGTCCAGAATCAGGATGCTGGTCTTCACGCCGCTATAGGGGTTGAACACGCCGGCGGGTAGGCTGACCACGGCCACCAGGCTGGTGTCCACCAGCATCTTGCGCAGATTCTTGTAGGCCGTGCCGCTCTGGAAGATGATGCCTTCGGGCACGACGATGGCGGCGCGACCGGTGGCGGTGAGGTGCTCGGCCATGTAGTCCACAAACAGCACCTCGCTGCGGGTGGCTTGCACGCTGAAGCGCTTGTGCGGCTTGATGCCGCCCTTGGGCGACATGAAGGGTGGGTTGGCCAAAATCACATCGGCCACCTCGTTCCACTTGTCGTCTTGCGTCAGCGTGTCGTACTCCACCACGTGCGGGTCGCTAAAGCCGTGCAGGTACAGGTTGACCAGGCTCAGGCGCACCATGTCGGGCGAAATGTCGTAGCCGCGGATGCTGGCCGCCAGGCGGGCACGTTCGTCTGGCGTGAGCCGGTCCCCAGGAATGGCGTTTGGTAATTTCGGGCTGTAGCCCTCGTCAGCATTGGATGTACTGCTATTATTTTTGAGTATGTGCTTCCAGGCGCTGATCAAGAAACCCGCCGTGCCACAGGCCGGGTCGAGTATCGATTCATGCTTTTGCGGGTTCATCACCTCCACCATGAAGTCGATGATGTGGCGCGGTGTGCGGAACTGGCCCGCGTCGCCCTGGCTGCCCAGCACGCTGAGCAAGTACTCAAACGCATCGCCCAGCCGCTCGGAGTGGTCGTAGCTGAAGTGGTTGATTTCCTTCAGAAAGCTTTTCAGCGTTTCCGGGTCGCGGTAGGGCAGGTACGCGTTTTTGAAGATGTCGCGAAACAGCTCGGGCACACCGGGGTTTTTGGGCATGGTGCTGATGGCCTCAGAGTACAGCGCCAGCACTTCAAAACCACCCAGACTGGGTGCCATGAGCTTGGCCCAGCCAAAGCGGGCGTATTCGCCTGCAAAGAAGGTGCGCTTGCCACCCAGCTCTTCGGCCTCGGCGTCCATGTCGTCCATGAACTTGTAGATCAACGCGATGGTGATTTGCTCGACCTGGCTTTTGGGGTCTGGCACTTTGCCGACCAGGATGTCGCGGCAGCCGTCGATGCGGCGTTTGGTTTCTGCGTCTAGCATTTTTTCTAGTTTTCTTCGGTTCTGTTTTTTCGTATTTCGGCTTGCAGCGCGGGCGACGCAATGTCGCCCAGGCTGCGCATGGCGGGGGCCAGTTGGTCCATCAGGCGACCCACGCCAGGGTGGGTAGCGGCCAGCGCTTCAAAGGTGGTGCGCCACTGGCGCAACTCGCCCCAGATGCGGCGAATGATGGCAATGGCGGTGGTGCGCTGCGGGGTAAAGGCGCTGTAGGCGGACATGGCGTTGTCCAGCGTGGCCAGCTTGCCCTGCTGACCCACTTGCAAATGCAATTGACGTTCAGAGGCCACGCTGGGGCGGGGCACCACGTCGTACAGCGGGCTGAGCGACCAACCGGACAGTTGCCCTTGTTCGGCGGTGTGGCGCAAGAAGCCGTGGTTGCGCAGGTGGTCGTCATCGTTGCTGACAAAGATGTTGAACACCATGCGGCCAAACAGCTCTTCGCAGTTGGCGCGTATCTGGCTGGGGTGCACATGCTCGCGAATGGCTTGGGCCAGATGCCCATAACCCTTGCTGCGAGATTCAAATTCATCACACGCTACCAGCGTCAGGCCGCTGACAAAGGGCAGGCGTTGCTCCACGTCCGCAGTAGCACCAACGCGGTCAAACCGGCGCACCAGCAGTACCGACTTGCCCCCGATATCCATCACCTTTACTTCAGGCACCGCCAGGCCACAACGGCCCGCCAGTTGCAGCGTGCAGCTCTCAGCCCACGCCATATCCAGGGCATCCCCCGCGGCAGCGAACTTGGCCAGCCAGAGCACGCCCGACTCATCGCGCACCGTGGCCTTGGGCCGCGCGCCACCGGCGGCGGGGCCTGAGCCAAATACATCCGCCAAGGCGGCAGGTACGGGCAAGCCCTGCTCAATGCGTTCAGCGGCTTCCAGCATATAGGGCAGTGAGCGGATGGGCGCCGCGCCGGCCAGCACGGGGCTGTCCAGCGACGCGCGCACGTCCAGTGCGCCCACACGGTCGCTGCCAGCGCCCAGCAAATACTCGGCTTCCGAAAGGCTGTTGGCGGGTACCCGCCGCTGGGCCTCGATGACACGGCGGCCCCAGGCGTCGGGCGCAGCGTCGCGGACGCCGCCAAACTGCGCGAGCTGGTTGATGGGGAACAGCTCGGCGCCGCGCACCCGCGATTTGTCGGCCAGGCCCAAGCTGACGGGGTCGATTTCAAAAGCGTCTGGCCGATCGATATAACGGGTGCCATAGGCAAAGCTGGAGGCGACCACATCGCGCTCCTGGGTTAGCGACAAGCGCCCGGCGGGTGCCCAGCCTTCGGTCAGGTGTGCAAAAACAAAGAGCGTGCGCTGCGGCATCAGAAGTCCAGCGCCTTCAGCTCAGATTCAGACATGGGGCGCACGCGCTGCGTGGCCTCTGCCTGCGCCAGTGCGGTGAGCGAAGGGTCACTCTCTTGCAGCAAGGCCGGCAGAGTCAGACCCGGTGCAATGGCCTCCAGGTAGCGAAATATCTGGCCCAGTGTGCGGCTGGGGTCGCCCTTCTCGATCAGCACTGCGGTGGAACGGGCCAGGCCGGCGCGCGCTGCCGCATCGGCCTGGCGGACCTTGCGGGCGTGCCGAAGCCGTGCCAGTTTGGCACCCAGCACCTGGGTTTCTGCCAAGTGTTGGGGTGTCAGAAGGGGCTCTTCCTTGTATTTCATGTCCGTAATTACAGTCTAAAACAAATTAATGACTGATATTACGGACATTATTGAAAGAGCGCAAGGCAAATCGTGTAGCCATTTGTGCTTCGATGGAAGCCATTTTGGCTACATAAACTGGTTCAACGGGACGTAGTCTTTAACGTACTCAGGGATGCGGGTGCGCCACGCCAGGGGCACGGCCTTAAAGTCACTCATGCCAAAGGCGGGGTACACGTTAAGGCTGGTCAGGTGACCGGCTTCGATGATTTCGCGCAGGTGGTGGTCGGTGGCGTAGGCTTTGAAGTAGTACTTCATGGCTTGCACCGCGCTGGCCGTGCTGTCGGCGCTGAAGCCGGTGGCGTTTTGCTGGTCCAACAAAAACTTTTCGAACTCTTCTTCCAGCAATTCATCTTTGCTCTTGAAGCCAGTGATGAAGCCAAAGGCTTTTTCCAGAATCTCGCGCAGGCCCAGACGGCGGTCCACACCGGCTGCGCGGCGCAGTTTGTCCAGGTTGAAGTATTCGTTAGGCTTGTCAAAAAGCTCGGTGGTGATGTAGTCGATGGCCTGGTCCCACTGGGCATCGTTCACCTGCTGGGCAACGATGGGGTTGGCTTTGACGGTGTCTTCAAATTTCTCGAAGAACATGCGGTCGATCTTCATGCCCTGGAAACCGATTTGTGTTTCTTCCTGCGCGGTGATGGCGTCGGGCGCGGTGTGGTAGTAGCGGCCGTCCTCGGTACCGCCTGTGTTGCCGCCCTGCCCTTCGCCCGCGCCGTCGCTGCCCTCTGCCCCGGTGCCAGCCGGTGTGCCTGCGCCGGGGCGGGGCAGTTTGAGCACTTCGTCGTAGTTGAATTTTTCTTCAAAGTATTCGCAGCTGGCGAAGAAGTCGAACAGTTTGTAGGCCGTCTTGTGCGGTGCCTGCACCTGGGCCTTGAGCGCCTCGTCTTGCAGTTGCTCGCGAAAATCGTGTTTGCGGGTACCACGGCCTTTGATCTGCACAAAGTCGGACGGTGAAAACACCGGGCGCATGAGGGCCAGGTTCAGCAAATCGGGGCAGTCGTAGCCCGTGGTCATCATGCCCACGGTGACGCACACGCGGGCCTTGCTGGTTTTGTACGCGGGCAGGCCGTTGGCTGAGCCCAGCAAGTTGTTGTTGGTGAAGTTGATGGTGAACTGCTGTGCGTCTGTCACGCTGCTGGTGACCTGCACTGCAAAGTCAGACTGGTAGCGACCAGGGTAGGCCTTGTCTGCCAGATCGTTGAGGATTTGTGTGAGCTTGGCGGCGTGGGCTTGGCTGACGGCAAACACAACGGTCTTGCCAAACTCCGCACTGATGGGGTCGCGCAGACCGTGCTGCAACAGGGTCTCACAAAACAAACGGTTGGTAGGCTCTGAGAAAAAACGTTTCTCAAAGTTCTTTTGTTTGAAGCGCTGCGCGCTGCTTTGCTCACCCTCGGCGGCTTCGTTCATCACCACAACGGCATAGCCCTGGTCGGACAGCAATTGCGTGGTCACTTCGGTGCGAGCGTCCACCACCACCGGGTTGATCAAGAAGCCGTCACGCACGCCATCGAGCAATGAGTATCGGTAGGTGGGTTCGCCGCTTTCGCAACCAAAGGTGCGGTAGGTGTCCAGCAGCAGGCGGCGTTCGGCCTCGCGCGGGTCTTTGGTGGTGGGCTTGGCTGCGTCAAACTTCTTGATGTAGTCCTTCGGTGTGGCGGTAAGACCCAGTTTGTAGCCCACAAAGTACTCAAACACGGCACGGGCGTTGCCGCCAATGGAGCGGTGTGCTTCGTCGGAAATAACCAGGTCAAAGTCGGTGGGCGAGAACTGTTTGAACTTGGCATTGAACAACAGGCTTTGCACGGTGGTGACCACGATCTCGGCCTTGCGCCATTCGTCCCGGTTTTCTTTGTAGATGGCGGACTTGTAGTCGTTTTTCAGCAAGGCCACGAAAGCCTTGTTGGCCTGGTCTTCCAGCTCCAGCCGGTCCACCAGAAACAACACGCGGCGCGCATTGCCGGTTCGCAAAAAGAGTTTGATGACGGCGGCCGAGGTGAGCGTTTTGCCAGTGCCGGTGGCCATCTCAAACAGAAAGCGTGTCTTGCCGTCTTTGATGGCCAATTGAATGGCGTGCGCCGCCCGTTGCTGGTACTGGCGCATAAAGCGCAACCGGTTCTTTTGTGTGAAGGCATCGCGCTGCGACTCGTCTTTCCAGCCCGCCTCCAGATCGTAGCCAGGCATTTGGGTCCGCGCGATGTAGTCGTGCGGCACGTCTTCGCTGATGAGCCGCGCGGGGTCGGGGTTGAATTGGCTATAGCCCTTGATGGAGTGCGGTGCCGGAAAGGCCGTGATGACGTGGGGGTTACCGTGTTGCAAATCCCAGAGGTAATGCAGATTGCCGTTGCTGAGAATGACGAAGCGGCAGTTTTGGCTCTTGGCGTATTTGCGGGCCTGCTCTTTGCCGACCAGGGGGTTCTTGCTTTCGGCCTTGGCTTCCAGCACCACCAATGGAAAGCCTTGGGCGTCTAGCAACAAGAAGTCCACGAATCCCTTGCTGCTGGATTCGAAGTCCGCACCAAAGGCATCCACCTGTAGTTGCGTCAACTTGACCTTGGGCTCCAGCACGATGTTGGCAGGCCCTGCAGCGTCGTCGAAAAACCGCCATCCGGCGGATTCGAGCAGCTTGTTGATCTTGATGCGGGCTTGGGCCTCTTTGGACATGGTTCGCTTCCCTTTGCAGCGATTCTATGGGCAGGCCACGGCGCCGCATCACCCCACGAAGAAATCAGCCGCTAGCCCTCGTCGAATATAGGCCATCCGCTATCACAAAAGTAGCAAATGCAAGTCCCTCAACTCGCTGCCCGGCGCAGCGTCTCCACCACGGGCCGGTTCAGCACCTCACGCAACCCCCACCAGCCGGCCGCCAACGCCAGCATCGCGCCGGCCAGGCCACCCAGCACCGGCACCCACAGCGACACCGTCCACTCGAACTCAAACACAAAGCGCGCCAATGCCCAGCCCACGCCTGCGGCGACCACCGATGCCAGCACGCCGGCCAACAATCCCACGCCGGCCAGCTCAGCACGCTGCACTTGGCGCAGCAGGCTGCCCTTGGCGCCCACGGCGCGCATGATGGCGTATTCGCGGGCGCGCTCTTCGCGCGTAGCGGTCACCGCGGCGAACAACACCACCAGGCCAGCGGCCAGCGTGAAGCCAAACAGAAACTCCACCGCCCGTATCACCTGGTCCAGCACGCGCTGCACCTGGGCGATGGTTGTTGTCATGTCCACATTGGTGACGTTGGGGAATTGGTGCACCAGCGCGTTGTCAAAGCCCTTGGTGGGCGGGGCCTTGAATGCGCCCATATAGGTGGCGGGCACGTTCTCTAGCTGGCTGACCGGGTACATGGCGAAGAAGTTGGCCCGCATGGAGCCCCAATCAACCTTGCGCAGCGATGTGACTTTGGACTCCGTCTGCATGCCACCCATGTCGAAGCGCAGCACGTCGCCCAGCTTGAGCTTGAGTTGCGCGGCGATGCCCTCTTCCATGCTGATGGCGCCCGCCTCGCCTGGGGTCCAGTTGCCGCCCACGACGACGTTCTTGGCTGGCAGATTGGCGTTGAACGAGAGATTGAATTCACGGTCCACCAAGCGCTTGGCGCGCTCTTCTTCGTAGTCATCGGGCGTTACCGCGCGTCCATTGATGGCGATCAGGCGGCCGCGGATCATCGGGTACCAATCGAAGCGGCTGACCCCTGCATCTTTCAGCATTTTCTGGAAGCGGTCAGACTGGTCGGGCATCACGTTGATGACGAAACGGTTGGGGGCATCGGGCGGCGTGGCCTTGCGCCAACTGCCAATCAAATCGGTGCGAAGCAACACCAGCAGCACCAGTGCCAGCAGCCCCACGGCCAACGCACTGACCTGCACCACGGTGTAGGCCGGGCGGGCCGATACCTGGCGCGTAGCCAGCACCAGCCAGCGCGGGGCCGTGGTCTCGTTGACGCTGCGGCGCAGAATCTTGACAGCCACCCAGCTCAGCGCGGCGAACACCAGTACCGCGCCGCCAAAACCGCCGACCGCAATCAGCCCCAGTTTCAGGTCACTGCTAGCTGCCAACAGCAGCGCCGCAAAACCCAGCACGCCCACGGCCAGCACACCCAGCGAAGCCGGGCGCAAATTGCCCACATCGCGGCGGATCACGCGCAGCGGAGGCACCTGGGCCAGTTGCAGCACCGGCGGCAGGCCAAAAGCGAACAGCAGTGTCAGACCCATGCCCATGCCCAGCAGCACCGGCCAGATGGTGGCGGCAGGCAAGGACGCATCCACCAGGCCGGCCAGCAGCGCCACGAACAGGTAGTGCACGCCATAGCCAACCAGCACACCCAGCCCGCTGGCGAACATGCCCACCAGCGCGAACTCGAATGCATACGCCGCAGCGATGGTGCGCTGGCGCAGGCCCAGCACGCGCAGCATGGCGCAATCGTCCAGGTGGTTGGCGGCAAAGGCGCGGGCCGACAGGGCTACGGCCACGGCGCTGAGCAGGGCCGCTAGCAGCGCGACCAGACTCAGGAATTTGTCGGCCCGGTCCAGCGTCTGGCTCATCTCGGGGCGGCCACCCTGCAGCGATTCGACCCGCACGCCACGCAGCCCATTGGCACTGCCCTGCTTGACCTGCGCGTCGGCCCAGGCCACAAAGTTTTGTACGGGTTTGTCTTCACCGGCCACGGCCATGCGGTAGGTCAGGCGGCTGGCGGGTTGGATGAGTTTGGTGGCGGCAATGTCTTGTGTGTTGATCATCACGCGGGGCGCGAAATTCATGAAGCCGGCGCCGCGGTCGGGTTCGACAACGATGACGGTGTGGATCTTCAGTTGCGCATCGCCCAAGAGCAAGGTGTCGCCCATCTTGAGGCCCAACGATTCCAGCAGGGAGGCTTCTACCCAGGCTTGACCTGGGGCGGGAATGGCGCGGGTGGGCGCATCGGCAGATTCGGGGGCGGTGGCCACGCGCAGCGCGCCGCGCAGGGGGTAGCCGGGCTCCACGACTTTCAGCGCCACCAGCTTGGCCGCCCCGCCCTGCGCGTCGGGTGCGCGGGCCATGGTGGGGAAGCCGACGGTGGACACCAGGTTGAGGCCCAGCTCCCGCGCCTTGGCCACGAAGGTGGCCGGTGTGGGGTTGTCGCTGGAGATGACCGCATCACCCCCCAGCAGTTGGCGCGCATCGCGTTGCAAGCCGCCCTTGAGACGGTCGGCGAAAAAGCCCACGGCGGTCAGTGCTGCCACGGCCAGTGTGACGGCCACGATCAACAGCCGCAAATCGCCGGAGCGCAGATCCCGCCACAGGGTGCGCCACCCCAGTGTCCAAAATGAAATAGTCATGGCGCTACCTTAGCAGCTTGGCAAAGGCCACAGCGTGGCGGGGTTTGAAAGACAGCTGCTAGTTGCCGCCGGGCCGCCCCAAGGCAACTAGGGCCCCCTCGGG
>NZ_JANXUQ010000119.1 GCF_025356155.1 Rhodoferax sp.
TTTTGGCGTTCTTGAGGGCTTCTTCGGCAGCTGCCTTGGCAGCATTGGCCTTCTCTTCGTCCAAATCCTTGCCACGGATCGCGGTGTCGGACAAAACGGTTACGCAGTTCGGTTGCACCTCCAAAATACCGCCAGCGACGAAGACGAATTCTTCGGTGCCGTCAGCCTTTTCGATGCGCACCGAACCAGCCTTGATGCGGGTGATCAAGGGGGTGTGGCGGGGATAAATACCGAGTTCGCCAGCCTCGCCCGGCAATGCCACGAATTTGGCTTCACCGGAGTAGATGGATTCTTCAGCACTGACCACTTGCCAGAACAAGCCTTCTACATGGTCGGTACCATCGATGAAGCGTTTGAAAAGGCCAAGAAGGTCTAAGTCATGAACACCATCCATGTTGACGTGGTCAGTGCTGAAGAATCCATCTACTCCGGTGAAGCCAAGTTTGTGGCCTTGCCTGGTGAAGCTGGCGAGCTCGGTATCTACCCCCGCCACACACCCCTGATCACCCGTATCAAGGCTGGTTCGGTGCGCATCGAGAAGGCTGACGGCACCGAAGAATTCGTCTTCGTCGCTGGCGGCATTTTGGAAGTGCAACCCAACTGCATCACGGTTCTGTCCGACACGGCCATCCGTGGCAAGGATTTGGACGAAGAGAAGGCCAATGCTGCCAAGGCAGCTGCCGAAGAAGCCCTCAAGAACGCCAAAAGCGAGATTGACCAGGCCAGGATTGCATCCGAGCTGTATGTCATTGCGGCAGAGATTGCTGCCTTGCGCAAGTACCGTCTTAAAAAGTAAACGCTTTGCACTAGCGCACAAAACCGCCTTCGGGCGGTTTTGTTTTTTGTGCAACGGGCTTACGACAGTATGGGTTGATCGGGCAGTTCGTTGCGGCGAACCTGCCCCGGCGCCAAAGGAAAGTGCTCTACCAGCACCGCCGACACATTGGCAATCGCCAGCGATAGGCCGTCTTCAAACTTTCCCTCGCGCAACGACAGGCTCAAGCGTTGCACCATGTCCTTCCACGCCTGGGGGCCAACACGTTGGCTCAGGCCGCGGTCCGCCACCAGCTCAATACGGCGATCTGCCAGCAGCAGGTAAATCAGCACGCCGTTGTTGTGCTCGGTATCCCACACGCCCAACTTGCCGAACTGGTTCAGCGCACGCTGGCGGGTAAGGGCCTGCAGCGAGTCGGGCCGCAGCAGATAATTATTGGGCAAGCCGGCCTCTATGCAAATGCGGATTTCACCGGTGTGCAGGCGCTCGCTTGCCGCCACCTTTTGCCGCAAGCGTTCCAGCATGGCGGGCGCCACCACGCGGTGCGCTTCGTCCATCCAGCGGTGCCGTACCACGCGCGCTATTCGGTTCCACATCACCAGTCTCCCGACGCGCCGCCGCCGCCAAAATCGCCACCACCGCCCGAGCTGAAGCCACCGCCACTGCTGCGACCGCCCGAGCCAGCACTCCATCCGCCACCGGATGAACGGGTCGTCGTCCAGCCACGGCTGACACCGCCAACACTGCCGCCCAAGCCGGACAACAAGGTCATCACCATGGCAAACAGACCCGCCGCGCCCGCAATCAGCAGGCTGGTCGTCAGCAGATGGACGATGATCCCAACCGCGCCCGCGGTGGCCAGCGCGCCCAGCTTGTTGCCCAGAATGCGTTTGGCTACAGCACCACCAACGATGACACCCAGAAACAGAAAGACGGACAGGTGCTGCCACTGAAAATCTTGCGTGGCGTCACCGCCATAGGAGTTGCTGTGGGCAGACGGCGGTACCGGTAACGCCTCGCCCTTCACACGGGCGATGATGCTGTCCACACCGGCGTCCAACCCACCGGCGTAATCGTTCTGTTTGAAGCGCGGCGCCATTGCCGTATCGATGATCTGTTTGGCCGCCAGGTCGGGGATAGCACCCTCCAGCGTCTTGGCCACTTCGATGCGCAGTTTGTGGTCATTCTTGGCAACGACGACCAGCAAACCATCCCCTATACCCTTGCGGCCGATCTTCCAGGCATTGCCGACGCGGTTGGCATAGCTGGCAATGTCTTCCGGCTGCGTCGTGGGCACCAGCAGCACGATGATCTGGGAGCCATTGCTGGACTCGAAGGCCGCCAGCTTGCTATCCAGCGCCTGGCGCTGCGAAGCATCCAACGCGCCTGCACTGTCGACGACATGCCCCGTCAGTGCGGGTATCGGCAACACGTCCTCGGCCTGGGCCGTCCAGGCACTAAATACCAACAGCAGCGCAGACAGCCAGCGCATCAACACAGAAGGTGCCTACTTCTTGTTGAAATCAACGACGGGCGGCGCGGTGATGGCCGCCTCGTTTTGCACCGCAAAAGCAGGCTTGGGCTGGTAACTGAACGCCATGGCCGTCAGGTTGCTGGGGAAGCTGCGGGCCAGCACGTTGTACTCCTGCACGGCCTGGATGTAGCGATTACGCGCCACGGTGATGCGATTTTCGGTGCCTTCCAGTTGCACGCGCAGGTCGCTGAAGCCTTTGTTGGCCTTCAAATCCGGGTAGCGCTCGCTCACCGCCATCAGGCGGCTCAAGGCACCACTCAGCTCGCCCTGCACGGCCTGGAATTTCTTGAAGGCTTCTGGGTTGTTCAGGGTTTCGGGCGTGACCTGTATGGAGGTCGCCTTGGCGCGCGCCTCAACCACCTTTGTCAGCGTTTCCTGCTCGAAGTTTGCTTCGCCCTTGACAGTGGCGACGATATTGGGCACCAGGTCGGCGCGCCGCTGGTACTGGTTCAGCACCTCGCTCCACGCCGATTTGGTTTGTTCGTCCAGCCGCTGGAAGTCGTTGTAGCCGCAACCGGTCAACGACATCGCCGCCAGCAGAACCAAAAACAGTGTCTTCATATCGCAATCTCCATAAGGTTGACCGTCGAGGTTCTGCCACATGGCGGTCCCGAGGCAAAACGCGCGCCGTGTGGGGCGACGACCCCACGCAGTGAGGAGCGCGAGGGCCTCAGCATACATGGGGTTCTGCGCCATGGGAATCAAGTGCAGGTCGGATGCCGTATAAACGCGGCAAAATGGGCCATCCAGTCCTTCCCCACACGCCCATGCCCAAAGCACGCCAGCAAGCCGCCACCCTGGGCGGAACACCCGACGAGGTGGAAGCGACATTTTACGAAGCGCTCCAGTCGGCAGACATTGAAAAGCTCATGTCCTGCTGGGCCGATGACGAAGACATACTGTGCATACACCCCGGCGGGCCGCGCGTGGTGGAGGCGCTGGCGATACGTGCGGCGTTTGACGCCATTTTTGGCCACGAAGGTTCCATCCAGGTGCAGGCCGAGTCCATTCGCCGCATCGCCTCCATGGCCAGCGCGGTCCACAACGTGCTGGAACGCATAGAAGTGATGACCAGCGAGGGCCCGGTCCACGCCTTTGTGCTGGCCACCAATGTCTACCACCAGACCCCGCGCGGCTGGCGCCTGGTGGTGCACCATGCCAGCCCCGGTACACAGGACGAGGTGCAAGAGATCAACCAGGTTCCACAGGTTTTGCATTGAGAGAAATGTGCCGCTAGCCCTCGAATCCATTGTACATAACGCTATGAATTATGTAGCGCCCGCCTGGCTGCCTGGTGGCAACCTGCAAACCATTTGGCCCGCTCTTTACGCGCGCCGGGCGGTGGGCGAACTGCCGCAGTACCGCCGTGAACGGTGGACCACGCCCGATGCCGACTTCATCGATGTCGACCATTTGATCCCGGCGCCCGTGGCCCTCGAGCACACACTGCTGGTCTTGTTCCATGGTTTGGAAGGCTCATCCGCCAGCCATTACGCCCACGCCTTCGCCGACTTTGCCCGTACCCACCAGATGGCCTATGCCGTGCCGCATTTCCGCGGATGCAGCGGGGAGTTGAACCTGGGGCCACGCGCCTACCACTCGGGCGACCATGCCGAGATCGGCTGGGTGCTGCAGCGCTTGCGCCAGCAGCACAGCGGCCCCATCCTGGCGGTTGGCGTCTCGCTGGGCGGCAATGCTCTGCTGCGCTGGGCGCAGGAGATGGGTGCCGCAGCCGCAGAAGTGGTGTCGGCTGTGGCGGCTGTCAGCTCACCTATTGACTTGGCAGCCGGGGGCCACGCCATCGGCAAGGGCTTCAACCGCCTGGTCTACACCCGCATGTTTCTGAACACCATGAAACCCAAGGCCTTGCGCAAGCTGGCCCAACACCCCGGCCTGTTCGACCGCGACGCCATGCTGCAGGCCAAAGACCTGTACGACTTTGACAACGTTTTCACCGCACCGGTGCATGGCTTTAAGAACACTGACGACTACTGGCTGCGTGCTTCCGCCAAACCGCACCTGCGGCAAATCAAGATCCCGGCTCTGGTAGTCAATGCCTTGAACGACCCCTTTGTACCAGCGACCAGTCTGCCGTCACAGATAGAGGTGGGCTCGCATGTCACGCTGTGGCAGCCCGCGCATGGGGGCCACGTGGGCTTTCCGCAAGGGCGCCCGCCCGCCCACGTGCGGGCCATGCCGGATGCGGTCGGCAATTGGTTGCTGCAACATGTAGGCCACTGGACAAGAGTGAGTATTACTAACCATGGATGACATCGTCAAACAAGCCATGGCCAAGTGGCCGAATGTGCCGGACTGTTATGGCTGGCTGGGCTTGGACACCCGTGGCAACTGGTACATGCGTGATGACCGCGTGCAGTCGCTGGGGCCTTTCGCGGGTGGCCCACCGGCCGCCAAAGGCTCGTTGCTGCTGCACGACAAGCTGATTGCATTTATAAACCGCAACTACATGGCCGACGACCAAGGCCGCTGGTTTTTCCAGAATGGCCCGCAACGGGTCTATGTGGAGTTGGCCACCACGCCGTGGATCTGGCGGGTGCAGGCTGACTTCACGCTGCATACCCACACCGGTTTGCCGACCGCGTGTACGGCCTGCCTGACGGACGAACTCGGCTGGCTGTATGCGCAGACGCCGTTGGGGTTTGGTTTGGTCCACACCCAGGACGTCGAATGGGCCGCACAGGCCGTGGAGGCGGGCCAATGGACCGTACAAAGCGTGCAACGTGCCGACCTGGCTGGGCGTTATGGCTACATTTGCAGCCCCGCGTTGGTGCAACAGACGCTACAAAAAAAATAGCTACTCACGTAGTATTAACGAGGGCTACAGCCCCGTTTACTTTAAGGACTTCGCCGCAAACAAAAAAAAGCCGGCGCTGAGGCCGGCTAATAGAAGCGTGGCCAAAATCAGGGTTTGGCAGCTTCAGCAGGTGCTGCCTTCACAGGTTCAGGGAACTTGGCACCACCGGCATTGGCCATGTAGACCACGGCGCGGGCGATTTCAAAATCGTCAAAATCACCACCGGCTTGGGCACCCATGGCACCTTTGCCTTTGAGCGCGGAATTCCACAGCGCTTCAAAACCAGTCTTGATTCGGGGCGCCCAAGCAGCGGTGTCACCAAATTTGGGTGCGCCCGCCACGCCAGCGGTGTGGCAGGTGGTGCATTGGGCCTTGAACACTTGTTCGCCGGACTTCATTTCGCGGTTGGCATCGCGGATCTCCACGGCGCCGACCTTCTGTATGCGCGCCAGCACGGATTGCTCCAGGTTGACCGAGCCTGCCAGGGGCTTGTTGGCTGATGTCACGTAGTACACCAAGCCAATAATCACAAAAATCGGGACTACAAAGGAATAGAACACTGCCAGCAACAGTTGTTTGGGGTTTTTGATCGGGCCGGTGTGGGCTTCGTCGTCGTGGCCAGGTGCGTTGCTGTTGTTGCTCATGGGGTCCTCAAATGATCGGATGCGCGCGCGCAAAGTAACGGACGATTATAACGGCCCGATACACCCGGCCCCGGGGCGCGGGCCGCGCCAGAGCCGCTCCTTTGCAGTGCGCCACGCCCGCAAGGGATTGCGTCTGGAAACAAGTGCCGCAAGGTGGCCTTGATTACAATGGCGGTCGATGCCCTCCCCCCTGAAGGGCATGCCACAAAGCCACGGCCAAGGCTTTTTCCAAATTGATTTCCAAATTCGTTTCATGTTGAGCGCACACGGCCTGAGCTGCGTGCGCGGTGAACGCCGACTGTTTGCACAACTGGATCTCGCCGTGAACGCGGGGGAGTGGTTGCACGTGCGGGGCGAGAACGGCGCAGGCAAGACCAGTCTGCTGCGGCTATTGGCCGGTTTGTCGCAGCCCGCCGAGGGTGAAGTCCGCTGGCGTGGTCAGTCCATCCACGGCTCAGATTCCGCCTACCGCCACAACCGCCTGTTCTTTGGCCACCAGGGTGCCCTGAAAGAAGACCTGACCGCGTTGGAAAACCTGTCCTTCGCCGCGGCCATGGACGGCTCTGAAATGCCCGAGGCCAAGGCAATGTCAGCCCTCTACCGCTTTGGCTTGAAAGGCCGCGAAGAATTGCCGGTGCGGGTATTGTCCGCCGGGCAAAAGCGCCGGGTCATGTTGGCCCGCCTGGCCACCCGCTCCACCAAGCTCTGGATACTGGATGAGCCCTTTACCGCGCTGGACGTCAAAGCCGTGGACCTCCTGTCCAACCTGGTCGGCGAACACCTGGCCGAGGGCGGCATGGCCGTCATCACCAGCCACCAGGCCGTGCCGCTGCCCGGCGGACGGGTGGTGCAGCTGTGAACGCGTTGTGGGCCACGCTGCGCCGCGACCTGCTGCTGGTCATGCGGCGCAAGAGCGAGGTGCTGACCGCGTTGTTCTTTTTTGTCATTGTCAGCAGCCTGTTCCCGCTGGGCATTGGCCCCGAGCCCGCGTTGCTGCGCAAAATCGCGCCCGGTGTGTTGTGGGTGGGAGCCCTGCTGGCCAGCATGCTGGGTTTGCAGCGCATGTTCGCTGCCGACCATGCGGATGGCACGCTGGAGCAAATGGCGCTGTCACCCACGCCTCTGGTATGGTTGGTGGTGGGCAAGGTCGTGGCCCATTGGCTGGTTAGCGGCCTGCCGCTGGTGCTGATCGCACCGGTGCTGGGGCTGCAGTTTGATCTGGACGTCGGTTCACTGGGCGTGCTGATGCTGGCCTTGCTACTGGGCACGCCTTTGCTATCCCTGATCGGTGCCATTGGTGCGGCGCTGACACTGGGCGTGCGGGGCGGCGGTGTGCTGCTGAGCCTGCTGGTGCTGCCGCTCTACGTGCCGGCTTTGATTTTTGGGGCCGGTGCGGTGGAGGCACATGTATCGGGCCTAGGCGCAGAAGGGCATTTGTCTCTGTTGGCCGCCCTGTTGGTATTGGCCGCTTTTTTTGCACCGTGGGCGACCACGGCTGCCGTGAGGATTGCATTGGAATGAGCAAGCAACTGACTAATACCAACTGGTTCAAATTCGCCAGCCCCCAAGCTTTCTACCCGCTGGCGGGCAAGTTGATCCCCCTGTTCTGGGTGTTGACGGCCGTGTTCGGCATCGCCGGGCTGTGGCTGGGCTTTTTTGTAGCACCCACCGACGCCACGCAGGGCGAGGGCTACCGCATCATCTTCATCCACGTGCCCACCTCCTGGATGTCCATGTTCATCTACATGGTGATGGCCGGCTGGGCCGCGATGGGCTTGTCGCTGAACGCGCGCCTGTCCAGCATGATGGCCCAGGCGCTGGCGCCCACCGGCGCGTTGATGGCGTTTTTGTCGCTGTGGACCGGCGCCTTCTGGGGCAAGCCCATGTGGGGCGCCTGGTGGGTATGGGATGCACGCCTCACCTCCGAGCTGATCCTGTTCTTCCTGTACCTGGGCTTTATCGCGCTGCAGGCTTCCATTGACGACCCGCGCCGCGCCGACAAAGCAGGCGCCATCCTCGCGCTGGTGGGCGTGGTCAACGTGCCCATCATCTACTTCTCGGTCACATGGTGGAACACGCTGCACCAGGGCTCATCGGTATCGATGACCAAGTCACCATCCATGGCCATGACGATGCTGTGGGGCATGCTGCTGATGGCGCTGTGCCTGTGGATGTATTCCATCGCCGTGGCGCTGACGCGCGTGCGCGCCATCGTGCTGGAGCGCGAAGCGCACACCGATTGGGTTAAACAATTGCAGGAGGTCAAGCCATGAACTGGCACTCTGCGTCCGAATTTTTCGCCATGGGCGGCTACGCCCTCTACGTGTGGGGCAGCTTTGGCGTCTGCGCCGTGGCCTTATGTGTGGAACCTTTGCTCCTGCGCCAGCGTCACACCCAGATCGTGCGAACCCTGCGCAGGCAGGCCGCAGCTGAACAGATGGAAATGGACAACCCGTGAAACGTTGGAAAAAACGCGCCGCCATCATCGGTGGCGGCTTGGCTGCAGTGGGTATTGCCGCGGCCCTGTTGCTGAATGCGCTCGAAAGCAATATGGCGCTCTATGTGACGCCCAGTGACGTACTGGCGGGCAAGGCGCCCAAGCAAAGGGAATTTCGGATCGGTGGTCTGGTAAAGCAGGGCTCGCTCAGGCGCGACAACCTGACCGTGCACTTTGTGATGACTGATCTGGTGCAAGACATCCCCGTGGCCTACACCGGCATCTTGCCGGATCTGTTCAAAGAGGGCAAAGGCGCTGTGGTGCAGGTCAAGCAGAACACCGGTGGCGAATACATCGCCACCGAAGTGCTGGCCAAACACGACGAGAACTACATGCCACCCGAGGCAAAGGACGCGCTGGACAAGGCGCAAAAGAGCAAAGGCAGCAGCACACCATGACACCCGAACTCGGGCACTTCGCCCTCATCCTGGCGCTGTGCGTGTCGCTGGTGCAAGGCATTCTCCCCATTGCAGGCGCCCAGAGCGGTCGGCGCGAATGGATGTTGCTGGCACGCCCCGCGGCCCAGGCCTTGTTCCTGTTGATGGCCAGCTCGTTTGCGGCGTTGGCGTGGAGTTTTTACACTAACGATTTCTCGGTGCAATACGTCGCCGACCATTCCAATGCGCAGTTGCCCACGATGTACCGCTTCGGCGCCGTGTGGGGTGGCCATGAAGGTTCTCTGTTGCTGTGGGTGCTGATGCTGTCGGGCTGGACGGTGGCCGTCGCACAAAACTCCCGCACGCTGGATGACGCCATGGTCGCGCGTGTTATCGGTGTGCTCGGCCTGGTGACCGCAGGTCTGTTGCTGTTTGTCTTGTTCACGTCCAATCCGTTCAGCCGTTTGTTGCCTGCCGCTGAGAATGGGCGCGACCTGAACCCGCTACTGCAAGACCCGGGCCTGGTATTCCACCCGCCCATGTTGTACATGGGTTATGTCGGCTTCTCGGTAGCTTTTGCGTTTGCCATCGCCGCGCTGTTGTCGGGCAGGCTGGACGCCGCATGGGCGCGTTGGTCGCGGCCGTGGACCACGGCGGCCTGGGTCTTCCTCACCTTGGGAATTGCACTGGGCTCGTGGTGGGCTTATTACGAGCTGGGTTGGGGCGGCTGGTGGTTTTGGGACCCGGTGGAAAACGCATCCTTCTTGCCGTGGTTGTTGGGCACGGCCCTGCTGCATTCGCTGGCCGTGACCGAGAAGCGCGGCAGCTTCAAGAGCTGGACTGTATTGTTGGCCATTGGCGCTTTTTCGTTGTCGCTGTTGGGGACCTTCCTGGTGCGCTCGGGCGTGTTGACATCGGTGCATGCCTTCGCCACCGATCCACGGCGCGGCATTTTCATTCTGGTGTTGCTGGTGCTGGTGGTGGGCTCTTCGCTGGCGCTGTTTGCGTGGCGTGCACCCAAGGTGGCGCTGGGCGGATCGTTTGCACTGGTGTCGCGCGAATCGCTGATGCTGGTGGGCAATGTGTTGCTGGTCGTGGCCTGTGCATCGGTGCTGCTGGGCACGCTGTATCCGCTGATCATTGACGCGCTGCATCTGGGCAAGATTTCGGTCGGGCCACCGTATTTCAATGCAGTGTTTGTGCCCATCATGACTCCGGTGTTGTTTTTGATGGCAGCCGTGCCGCTGGCCCGCTGGAAGACTGCCGACATCAAAGACATCGCGCTGCGCATGTGGATTCCTGGTGTGGTGGCGCTGGTCGCGGGCATGCTGGTGCCCAGCCTGATGGGTGGCTGGACGGCGCTCAGCGCTTTGGGTGTGGCGCTGTCGGTATGGATCGCCGCATCGGGTGTGATCCAGGTTTCGCGGCGGCTCAAGGCTGGCATGCCGCCGGCGTCGTTCTGGGGCATGCACCTGGGCCACTTCGGCATTGCCGTGTTTGTGTTCGGCGTCACCATGGTGGGCAGCTTTCAGGAAGAGCAGGATGTGCGCATGGAGCCGGGTGACACGGTGTTGGTCGGCGGCCACCAGTTCAAGATGCTGGGCGTGCAAGACGTGCCTGGTCCCAATTACAGTGCGGCGCGCGGCAGCTTCGAAGTCAGCCGCAATGGGGGTGGCTCGGTGCACATGCTGTATCCCGAAAAGCGGAACTACTTCTCATCGACGATGCCGATGACCGAGGCCGCCATTGACGCTGGTTTCACACGCGACGTGTATGTGTCCTTGGGTGAGCCGCTGGAGGGCAAGGCATGGGCGGTACGCGTGTACTTCAAGCCCTTTGTCGATTGGATCTGGGGCGGTTGTGTGTTCATGGCATTGGGCGGCTTGCTGGCTATGGCGGACCGCCGTTACCGGCTCAGGGTCAAGGCCTCGGTGCTGGATACAGGGGTGGTCAAAGGAGCGACGGCATGAACGCAAAAACGCTGATACCGTTGGCGCTGTTTGCAGTGCTGGTGGGGTTTCTGGCCGTGGGCCTGCGCCTCGATCCGCATGAAGTGCCATCGCCGCTAGTCAACAAGCCTGCGCCGGCGTTCAAGATTACGCAGCTGGAGCAGGCCGATGCGCAGTTCTCGCCAGACGATTTAAAGGGCAAGGTGTGGGTGCTCAACGTTTGGGCCTCGTGGTGTGTGGCCTGCCGCCAGGAGCATCCGGTGCTGATGGCCTTTGCCCGTGCCAAAATCGTGCCGCTGATCGGACTGGACTACAAGGACCAGCGTAAAGAGGCCATGGGTGTACTCAAGCGCGCCGGCAACCCGTATGACCTCACCGCTTTTGATGGAGATGGGCGGGTCGGCATTGACTATGGTGTGTATGGCGTGCCGGAGAGTTATGTCATCGACAAGGCCGGTGTCATCCGCTACAAGCACATCGGGCCGATCACCGAAGATGCGCTGCAGCAGACCATCATCCCCCTGATCAACGAGTTGAAAAAATCGTGAAGTATTTTTATGTACTGATGCTGGTGTTGCTGGCCTGCACGGACGCTACCGCCAAGGAAGCCAGCCCACTGGCCGCAGATCCGGTAGTGGAGCAACGATTGATCACAATCTCCGAGGAACTGCGCTGCCTGGTGTGCCAAAACGAATCATTGGCAGGCTCACGCGCTGACCTTGCCATGGACCTGCGCCGCGAGTTGCGAAGCCTGATCAAGCAGGGCAAGAGCGATAGTGAGATCAAGGAATTCATGGTCAGCCGGTATGGTGACTTTGTGCTGTACCGGCCACCCGTCAAGCCCACGACCTGGCTGCTGTGGGCAGGTCCGTTCGGGCTGATGCTGGCCGGTGTGGTGGCATTGTTCATCTATTTGCGGCGACGCAATGCCGAGATAAGTGACAAGGGCCCTGCGGGCCTGACTGACGAAGAACGCAAGCGCGCCGACGCGCTGCTACAGGAAGGTGACGCATGACGGGTTTTTGGATAGCGGGTGCACTGGCCATTGTGCTGGTACTCGCACTGTTGTTTCGCCCGTTCTGGTTGAAGGTATCTGCCACCGGCGTATCGCGTCGCCAATTGAATGCGGCCATTTACCGCGAACAAATGGTACGTCTGGAGCGCGACCGCGCCGAGAACATGATTGCCGAGGCCGACTATGTGCAAGCCCGCGCCGAGTTGCAACGCCGCGTGATCGACGACACCCAGGATGCCGACGACACCGCCAGCATTCGCGCGCCCAGGAAAACGATGCTGGCCGTGGGGCTGGTCTTGCCTATAGCGGCCATCACGCTGTATGTCCTGCTGGGTGCCCCGGCGACCCTGGACCCCAACGGCCCGCAACGCCCGGTCACTGCGCAGGACATGAACCGCATGGTCGAAGGCTTGGCGAAGAAACTGGAGAGTGACCCCTCCAACCTGCAGGGTTGGGCCATGCTGGCGCGCTCGTACAAGATGCTGGGGCGCAATGCAGAGGCCGAGCAGGCCTTTGTCCGCGCCGGGGCTTTCCTGGACAACGATGCGCAGTTGTTGGCCATTTACGCGGAGCTGGCGGCAAGCAATGCCAATGGAAACTTCAGCGGTAAGCCGGCCCAGCTTCTTGAAAAGGCGCTGCGGGTGGATCCAAAGAATGCCATGGCGCAGTGGCTGGCTGGTGCTGCCGCATTCCGGTCGAACCAGTTCGATGCGGCCATCCGCATCTGGGAGCGGCTGACGCCCCAGGTGGAACCTGATTCGGATGACGCCCGCATGTTGCAGGAGTCTTTGGCAGCGGCCTATGCGGCTGCAGGGAAAACGGCGCCCACGGCATCGGGCAAACCGCAGGCGAACACCAATGTCGGCAACGCAGGCATTGCCACTGGGCCCACCAAGGCCAATGCTGCGGCCAGTGTGAGTGGCTTGGTGGAGGTGGATGCGGCGCTCAAGGCCAAGGCCGCACCGGGCGACACGGTGCTGGTGATTGCCCGTGTGCCCGGCACCCGCATGCCGGTGGCTGTGCTGCGGACATCGGCAGCTGCGCTGCCGCTACAGTTCACGCTGGACGATTCGTTGTCGATGAGCCCGCAAGCGCGCATCTCGGCAGCCACCGAAGTCGAAGTGGAAGCACGTATCTCCAAATCAGGCATGGCGCAGGCCGAATCTGGTGATCTGATCTCGGCCGTGCAGACCGTCAAGGTCGGAGCGGAGGGTATCAAGCTGCAGGTGAACAAGGTCAGGCCGTAATCCGCAGCAGGCCAGATGCACCGCGCATCTGGTCCATTGCTGACGGCGTGTTTTTGCCACCAGGGGATGTGCGAAAATACGCGTTGTTGATGGTTTCAGTCGTGCGGCTGTAGCTCAGTGGATAGAGTATTGGCCTCCGAAGCCAAGGGTCGTGGGTTCGATCCCCGCCAGCCGCACCAAATATTGAAATCACACCGTCTCAGACTTGTCCCTGGAAGCATAACCGTTCCGGTTCGGAACACTTATGCTTCACTTTGCGGGCGGAACGCTTATGCTTCCTCACGAAAATCAAAAACTTTGCGCCCAAAACCCTCCGATCGGCAGAAACATGCTTGCCGATCAGAAAACTTGGTGATTTCTGCCCATTGTGCGTCGACCAGGCGGAACGCTTATGGTTCCTGGCGGAACGGATATGCTTCCACCGCCAAGGCATCGATTCATCCTTAATCGCAGCGCTGGCAGTTAGCCATATGCAATTGGCCGGTTTTGTCCTGTGGCCCGAATCGGCGTTGGATAGCTTTCGCTGGCCAACAACCGGAACTGGCACGACCCAGTAGCGGCCCTTGGGTGACGCTGCGGTGCGGCGTAGGCCTCTCAATGAGCTTCGCTTTGCAGTAACTCAATTTCGTCCGGATACATGGCCTCCAGCCATTTCGTTACACCAGTGGCGGGATCCGAACACTCCACTTCGTATGCAGCTTCCGGCTGGGTGTACACCTCCAGAATCATCCCGATGTCTCCAACCTCTGGAGCCCGCAGGTTTGTGATCGAAGGGTGGAAAGGTCGATTCTCACGGAGCGAAACCACGCGCACAACTTCGAATTGATTCATAGGATGTTTGAGTGTTAGTTCGCAATGCCCAGCTAGTTTCGCTCTTCGGCCCGCCAATTGCCTTCGTGATACCGGCCACGGTCCACCGCCAATCCAGAGAAAAAACTTCACTTGGCCGCCCATTTCCTGAGCAATCTAATTTTGAGTGACTGCCGTTCAATGGACGTTCGGCCTTTCTTGGAGACTCTGGTTGCAACAGAATTCTGCCGTTCAATAGAGAAGTAGTGTTTGCCATCTTTGCCCATGGACCACACGCTGCCGACTTCATTTTCAACAGGCGCAACATACCCATCCAGCTGTTCAGGCGAGATCGACGCTAAACCAGTCCTGACCCGCGCTCGCATTCGCGAGTGCCAAGTTTGCTTATCCCGCTTTTCCGATTTCGCACTTGCCATGCCAAAGATCGGCGTCCTCCTTTTACTCCGGCTCATACCGCAGCACCCAATGTTGTGAGCTCCTCTTCGATCAGCGTCAACACGGCCAGATCACTTATACGCGCAAGCGGCTATCGATCCTGGTTGACCAGCATTGGGGTTGCATGCGCTTGATCGATTTTTGTTTCATGATTGCCTTCACTTCCTCAGTGGACCAGCTTGGACGGGGCCTTGGCGCCGTCCGGTGGCGCCGGTGTATCTGAAACCTCTTGTGTCTGCGACTCGCGTTTGACATCGCATTCAATCTGCAACTGTTCAATCCACTGATCGGGTGTCAGCGTTTCGCCGAGCAGAATGCACTGGCGTTGAACCGTGGCAAAGTCCCCAGCGGCAAGCTGGTGCATCTGGTACAGGTCGGCCTTCCAACTGTCTTTCTGGTTCCTGGCAAGCGTCGGCAGGCTCTTCTTGATCCCAGTCTCGCTGACAAACATGTTCCAGCGCTGCTCAGGATTCAAGGCGCGGAGTTCCAACTTGAAGGTGAAGCGGCGCAATGCGGCCGTGTCCAGTCCACGGAACAAGTTGGTGGCGACTATGAAGATCCCAGGGAAGCGTTCCATGCCTTGCAACAACTCATTGACCTTGGTCACCTCCCAGGACTGGTTGGCCAGGTTGCGGTCGCGCAAGAAGCTGTCGCCTTCATCCAGAAACAGAATAGCTTCCTCCTCTTCAGCCTCGCGAAACATGGCAGCCAGGTTCTTTTCGTTATCGCCGAGCCACTTCGACAACAGGTCCGACGCGCGTTTGCAGATCAAGCGTTGGCCCATCTGCTGGGCCAGGTATTCCACAAACTGGGTCTTGCCGGTGCCTGGGGGTCCATACAGACACAGCGAGCCCTTGGGCCGCAGCTTCAAGGCCCGTAAGATTTGTTCCGGTCCAAACCGGCCGGCATGGTTGATGTACTCCAGCGAGTAGTTGGTCACGCACTCCTTGGCCTTAGGCTTAGTGTCGCGTTGCATTACGGCCAGAGAGCGCCGCACGGCGCGCAGCATGGCGCCTTCCCGCTCCCGTTTGGTCTTCGCTCCACTGAGCTTGGCCGCACGTACTGCGGATTCAATCTGTTTGGACGATATGTCCTCCAGCGCCAGCAGCTCGGACTTGGTGGCCTTGTTTAGCTTGAGATCGCTCACCAAGGACTCCAATTGGACGCGCCGCTCTGCCCGGTCTGCCTTTTTGAGGGGCGAATGGAACACAAAGCACGCCACGCATTCATCAACCAAACTGTCGGACCCGGGGCCGGCCCAGACTGTTGGTGCAGGGTTGGAGTCCAACAGGAGCTGGTCCAGTGGTGCGATGTGGCTGTCGTCCAGATCGATGCCCAACAGATTGCGCAAGAACTCCGGAGGGCGGCGTTCCAGGACATCACCGGGCTTCTCGACAACCAATACGGCACTGGGCCCAAAACGGCCAAACAGCACGCGCTGGGCTACAAAAGTGATACAGGGCAGCTCGCCATAGGCATCGTCAAAGTCCTGGAGCACGTAGCCGTTCACCTTGGCAGCGCTTAACAACTCAGCCAGCAAGGAGCGCTTTTCTATGGAGCGCGCTCCGTACAGCAGCAGATTCACCCCGAGCTCCTGCCGCCCGGCGCCATGGGTCAGGATGTCCACTGCAAGTTGGACATCCTCTGGCGCCATCCGGGCCGGCATGCCGGCACCGGGCTTGATGACCATGGGTTTGAGCAGGCTGTCAAAGAGGTCTTCCATGGGATCGCTCAGGACTTCCACCCAGAAGTTCGACAGCCTGGGGAGTTGCTTGTCCCTGCCCACGCATTGGAGGAGCCGACTGGTACGCAGAATGCCCGAGTTGGAAAGCGCATGGCGCAATTCAGACTCCTGGCAGTCCAGCATGGCACACCAGATTTGGGCCATGCCGGTGCGGTTCTCCTTCATTAACTGGCGCAGAAAGTCTCGGAAGTCGTCAACGGTGGCACAGGTGAAGGCTAGGAGCAGCACCTTTTCTTCAACCGGAGACAGGCTCAGGATCTGGCAAAGTTCGGTCACACGCAGGGTGGTGGGGTCCTTCATTTCGCGCAACATGTCTTCGAAGGCAGGATCCAGCCGCGCAGCGCGGCTCGTTGTTACTTCCGCGAATTCTCTCCAATTCGACGTGACCCAATCGTGCAATGCGTAGCCTTCGACCAGCAATCGGACGTCCGCGAGGCTGGCTTGGGTGCTGACATGGCCCTTGCCCAACTGACCCAGCAGGCGCAGTGCGCGCTCCAGGGAGAGCTTCTTGGCACGCTGATCCAGTTGTATGGCTTGTGCCTCATCTGGCCAGTCGAGCATGTCCGGGGCCATGGCGTACCAGTTGGCGAATAGCATGGGGTCTAACACCATTCGCCGTTGGACAGGCTCGCAGGCCATCAGGCGCACCAGCCAGATGAACATCTTGGGGAGGGATACTTTACGTTCGGTCATATGTACAGGTCCTGTGCACAGGGGTTGTTACAGCAGCGCAATGTCAACTGCGGCGATGGGGTGGCCTTGGTGGTGAAGAAGATGGAAGGAAGGCCGTTTCAGTTGCGTGGCAGCCCCGTCTGCGCCAACCACCATCGGCTGAACTCGGCCAAGGTGTTGTGCTGGGATGACACATGGCGCAAGGCGTCGCCAAAGTTGGGAGATCCATTGGGATCGCGCGTGATCAATGCCGGGTGAATGTCAGGATGCACACCTGCCATGTAGGGCAGGTAGTCGTCTACAAAAGCGCATGGGCGCAATGCATTCAGAACATCCGCTTTCGGACTTTTGCCTTCCGCAAACTTGCCTGTCGCAATGACCTTGTCGATGGGAAACCCCATGCGATGGAAGTTACGTTGACGCGCTGAGGCAAATTGTTCAGGCATCGCGGTGACGCAAACCAGTTCATAGCCCGCAGCGTGCAGGTCTCTACAGGCTTTGCTGGCACCCGGTAGCGCGAGGAGTGACTCCCAGAAAGTTTCTTCGAAGTGACCCAGAAAATGTTCGAGCCGTTCGCCCACCAGGCGCTCAACGTTCCAACGATCGGCAGCCCAGTAGGCCTTGGGATCCTTCTCCGTTGGATACTCCCGGAATGCCCGCTGCCAGACGGTGGCGTACTCGACGCTGTAATCCAGCAGAACGCCGTCGGCGTCGAGGGCGATGATCGGCTTTGTCATGGGCACTCCGGATTCATTGAACAAGCTATCTTTGCCAGGCCAACCGGTGGCATTCAGTCGGTGGCTCATTGAACGCTTTGAGCTTCGGGGAAACGGGCTCGCAACTGCTTGACCATCCAATCAACCTCGGAAAGCCCGAGTTCCCAGCCTTGGTGGGGGATGCGACTGGCAACGTTGTCCACTAGAGCTGCGAGCGTTACGTCTGGCTTCTCCACTTGCTTGCGGTTAACGTATGCGGCCAATTGGTCTACAAGATCAAGGCATCCAACGTAGCGTTCCGCGCGCTCTTCCTGTGTCAGACCGACGACGTACTTGCCATCGATCAAACGCGCAGAGAATTTGGGTTGGGTGCCAGATAACCCTGAGGGAAACGGGTCGCGCGGGAAGTCTTCTGGGACGGTGATTTCCGCGGTGGATTTGTCATCGGCAGTGTCTGGGGATTCGGATTGCTCGCTCATGATTTTTACTCCAGGTGGGTGATGTCAGACCATCAATTTGCAACACGCTGAATTGCGCTTCGCATGGAGCAAATAGTCCCCTGGAATAGGTGTTTCCCACAAATGGTCACCTCAAGAAGCCGACCGATCACTAGGGTTACCATAAACGGTCACCTATCGACGCATCAGAGCGAATGCGGTCCGAATTGCAACTACTCCTTACCGCGTTTCATGATCTCAATGGGTCACCCGCTCGATAGCGAATCGCACAACAAAAACCCTGCCACCGATTCAAAGACCAGCGCAGGGCTTGAAGAGTTTTAACTGTGGAAGTAGAACGCGCATGCCGATCAATACATCACCGGCGTGCAGTTGACGGCCTCCCAAAATGCGAGACGTGTGAACGAAGGTTCTAGTTTCGCGTGACCATCGTCGGTGCCCGGAGTGAAGCCACGCGCCCGTCAGATAAAAGCAGCCAGCAAAGGGACCTATGCGACGGTTCTTAAAGCCGTAATCGTGTCACCGACCACCGTAAGTTTTAGTTCGCCAGAAAGACATGGTTGCATCGATTGCACAAGAAAGTGTTTTGCCATTCTTGAAGCAGCACGGGCCAGCTCTTGGAATTGAACTGGTAGGCGCGGTAGACGTACAACACGGAACCCACGACCCAAAACAGTTGCGCGAAAAATCCCAATGGTTTCCAGATAGCGCTGGCTACCAGCACGAGGACCAGCGCGAGTACGAATATTCCGGCAAGGGGCTTTAGGTAAGTCATCTTGGCGGGCGGTGCGGCGCGTTGTGATGCAACTGTCTGTGAAGTGCCGGTCGTACTTGCGGTACCCACCCCAACGCCGATGCCGTCGGGGCCGACGCCAATGCCAACTCCCTTGGATGAAGTGTTGACGTGAGACAACCCGCTTTCAAAGGCGGTTGACAGACGTTGGGTATTTTCGCTTTTGCATTGGGGGCAGTTCAAATCCATGGGGTCTCCAGTAGTGAAAGTGTTCGCAAATCAATTGCGCAGATGGCTAGCAGTTTTCGGGAGCACCCAGGTGCTGCGCACTGTGTGCGCCCCCTGTCAATGCGTCTCCATCCATCCCTGGTCGCCCTTGATCAAGATCAGCTGTACGCTGGGCGATATCGACAATTGGTCGTTGTAGATCTCTTTGCGGGACGCTTGGGTTTTGGAGAAGTTGAGATCTCTGGCGGAACTTGTGAACGTGCATCGCCACTTTTCTCCGTCGTTTGCGCAGTTCAGGTCGGATACCGACAAATCCTGGTACCGAATGCCGAGCTTCTGGAAGCGCTTGGCGACCACGCCGACGACGTTTTCCGGCGTCGGTTTGGATTGCATGCCGCAACCCATAGCCAGGATAGATGCAAAGAGAAGTACGGAGATAGTACGGCCGGTTGAGTGATTCATTGCAGTGCCTGGAGTCTTTGGTGGATATCTATTGGGGGCGCAGTTCGATCGCGCTGGAGCGAAGTGCTGAAAGCGAGTGATCCATGTTGCATGGTTTGCGGATAGCCTTGTTTTATTGAAAGGACGGAGCACTAAAGTTTGCCGATTGTGACTTAAACGCGGCTGACTTAAAAGCGGCTGACCTAGAAAATTGGCCGCGTGCCAGCCCAGCCCTCTCAATCAACCAAGACTCGGATCAGCGCCAGAGCGGCGCTTGCCCGCAATATGGTTGCCCTACGGGCGGCAAAAGGTTGGTCTCAGGAAGCACTGGCCTTCGAATGCGGCTTGCACCGCACCTTCGTTGCACATGTGGAAAAAGAAGTGCGGAATATTGCGTTGGACAACATTGAGCGTCTTGCCGATGCTCTTGGGGTCCAGACGCATGAGCTGCTAACACCGGGGAAGTTCTTGCCGGCGAGATAGCGCGCGCCAGCAATTGAACGGCTCGCAATCAGTACAGATTCACTGTTTCTGACGGATTTGCTGCTAGCAGCCTGCCCGAAGCACATGAGTGAGGGGCGCACATCTCTGGCCCGCATGCCCCTTCAGAGAGGGGATTGGTTACAAGCCACAGAAGCGCACTGAAAAGCCCGAGCTAACGCAGGCCGCAATACTGGACAGCTTGGCCGCCCGGATGCCGCACCAGGGCTGGGATGTGGGGAAGCCGGAACTGGAGTGGATGGAAAAGCACCTGCGGGCCCGCTTTCCGCGGGCATCTGCGGCATGAGCACCAATTGGGACATGGACAAAGACGCTAAGCACTACTTCCCACCTTACAGTCAGGACTATTTGCCCTGCTGTTGATTGAGTCGGCAAACTGTCCTTCCCATTTTGGGAGACTTCTTTACTTCCAAAAATATCCCCCCTCATGTATTCTGAAGGTCCAATAAATATTCAGGGAGACATTGATGGAGATCCTCGATCCAGGAAAACGCCGGTCCCTCCGGAACTTGGTCAACTTCAGCGCTTTCGGGTTGTTGACCGGATGCTGTTCGCTGATGCCCTATGCCGAGTCAAAAGTCAAAGGCGGCTTGCCTGACTTAAGCGCCTTTAGGCCTTGGCTCAGACCATCTCAAATCCGGCGCTCGCCCGCTAAGAAAGTCCAGTTCGCCCTGGACGCGCACGGCCACTTCTTCAATGGTACGGATGTCAATGTCAAAGGCTACGTCGAAAAGTGCATGGCGCACGAGATCCCGAATGCGGCATTGCGGAAGTTCGTTGAACATCTCGGGGGGGTGGCGCAAGCCCTTGCGAATACTCTGGCGCCAACTGCGGACAAAGAGTTTTCAGACTTGATCGAGTTGAGCAAGAAATACAGCTCCCTTCAATTGGCCGCAGCAATGGAAGATATCGACAAGAGCATTGCTTCCAATGATTGGAAAATCGCAAATGCCGTGAATGACGAGCTGAAGCGGCGCGGCCTCGATCAAGAGTATGTTGCGCTTCAATCCGAGCACAAACTGGCGGTTCGCGCTGAATTCAACTTGGTCGATAGCAAGTCCGTGCCAACGAATTTGACTCCCGAGGCGGTTCTACGGGCCATTGATCCGAAGACTCGGGCCGAAGACTATTTCAAGTTGTATGGAACACATCAGCGGCCCCTTAATTCCAGTGACCCTGGCGGGTTTTTTGAGTTCCTTTCCCATATGCTGTCACCACGTTGGCACAACCTGAGAAAGTACATCAAGTATTACTCCGAGGAAGCAGACGCATTCGGGATTGACGCTGTCTTCGGTTCGCTGGTTGACTTTGACTTTTGGCTCGATTGCAGGCCGCCGTCATCCAGAAGAGACCAGATGCTCTTGCACTCGCTGCTGTCCGCGTTGAGTGGAGGCTACATGTTGCCGTTGATTTCTTATAACCCGTGGACGGACATCGAATTGAAGGACTCACCTTCTCTAACTTTGGCGAAGGAAGCCATTGTTTCGTTCGGATTCATTGGTGTGAAGATCTATCCGCCGGTCGGATACTACCCAGCTGACAATGCGATTTTGCAGAATGCGACTACCGAAAAGAGGCCCAACCTGATTGAGTTGGACCGTCATCTCTTGGAGATGTTTGAATGGTGTGCCAACAACGGCGCACCGGTAATGGCTCATGCAAACCGTTCGATGGGGCGTGATGCCGTTTCGGATGAGTTTGGAGGCCCCGTTGGGTGGCAGAGGCTGATTGCAAAGTTCAATGGATCCATCCAGACAAAGTACAAGCTGACCATCAATGCCGGTCACTTCGGGGGGCAAGTTGAAGGGGACCTAGCGCCGAAGATAGATATCAAGCAGACATGGCCCGTCAGATTCGCCGCGTTTTCTCATGAGTATCCCAATGTGAGGTTCTATGGGGATATCGGGAAGTGGGATGAATTGCTGGACTGCACGAAGCCCAAGAGTCGATGTCCAACTACATTCGCGAGGCTCAATGCAGCCATTGCTGAAAACGTAAAAAAACCAGTGGAGACAACGGAAAGAATCATGTATGGGACGGATTGGTTCATGCTTTCCTCAGACAATGGATGGCAGAACTATCCGGAGATGGTCTCCAAGAACTTGGAGATCGGACTCGGCCCGGCGATGAATTTCGACAGATTCTTCTACACAAATGCCATGGAGTGTTTCGGACTCGGCGTCGGGGGAGCTCAACGAGAGCGCATGGTCAATCGGCTCAAAGGAATGCCTGGAGGCGTACCTGCTTGGCTTGGAGCTAGTTGACCGATCTGTGCCGGTCAATGGCATCTTGATCGATCGTCGCCCTAGTGGTGCGCAGCATTGGAGCGACGTACATCAGACTTGATCCTGCACACAGCCCAAACACAATTCCGGCCCAGACGGCAAGCCCCACGGTCCATTCCTTGGGCAGGAAGAACATACAAACCAGCGAAGCGGTGAGCGCGCCGAGCCAATAGAAAACCGATGACATAGATCGAATCCGTATAGAGCGAATCTCCATCAGTGAGCAAAGCACGATCTCTTGCTTCCTCACGATGCTCGATGCGATCTGCTCAAGGTCGACAATGTCTTCGCTCGCAAAGTCCGGGTGTCCAGATGGCCTTTCAAAGCCCTTGAGCACTTCATCTATTTGTGGAAATGCCAAAGGCCAACGCTGTTCTTCCTGGACTCCATAGGCGTCGAGCAAGGGCTTTGCCCATGATGGATGGGGCACCCGCTGAACCCATCTTCCATCCAGCACTGCCCAGCATTCCTGTCTGCCAGCGGCCTTCACCTGGTACAGAACTATTCGATCAGGGTCCGGGTATTCGACCTCCGCGACGAGGGCGGGAATCGACTCTATGCCTTCTTCGCGCAAAAAGTCGACCCGGTTCTTGCCCTCATTCGGCAATAGCAGCCCTAGCGAGCGGATCCAAAAGTAAGTTGCCTCCTGCCCCGCGCGGATGCGCACCTGTGGCTCAAGGGTCGTGAAGAACTCCAACCGAGCTTTCCGCTCCTCCGGTGTCAATTCTCTGCCTCGCCATTTCCAACTGCAGCCCAAGGTCAACTCGGTTTGGACCAACGTGGAAAACTTCGCTCCTTTGAACTTCCAGCCATACGCGAAAGGAAAGACGGACAAGAAGAATGACGTGCCTACGTCGGGACTACCCTGGCTGCCACTTAGTTCCCCGGCTAAACATTTGCCTCCTTCGATAGCGATAGCTTTATCAAGAAGGTATTTGCTTTTGACGAATTGCTTGGCGGCACTGCGCAGCCGATCTGAAACGGCGGACGGCAGATGCTGCAATGCTTCGGGTGTAGTGAGCAATTGATGCTCCCTTTTCGTTGACGGTTTGCACACGCGGATCGCCATCGCAATGATCGTGACGGCATCAATTGGCACTGGGTTAACGACCTAGCGGTAGTTGCACTCTCTCGCCGCTCCCCAAAACGATTGATCTGATTCTGGGGGAACGCCGCGGAGTGCAGCAGTCTACTGTCGCCGGACGCTCGTTCTATTCGTGGCGTTCGAGTGGAAAACCATTGGTGCGAGAGAGTCACAACCTAGCTAGTAAATCCATTTTACACGGGGAAGTGCGCGAAGTCTTCGATCAACTATCCTTGGGGCCAGAGATCAACCGTGTACGGCATCGCCAAAGTGCACCGTATCAGAGGAGGGGAAGATGATTGACGAACGGGTTGTAGGAGTGGCCAAATTTTGGAAAACACTTCACTCGATGCACGTTATTTCGGGACTGACAGAGGCCGAGTTCGAGCAATTTTCACTTTTGGTGCTCGGGTTCGCATGTGTAGCGGAGTCACACAGTCAGTGGCCAATTGAGGTGGCTGAATCCGCTCGTGAGGTTTCTGCAGCCTTGCTGGACTCAGGCAGGAACAGCAATGAGCTGAACATTGAGCATGCTTGGACCATAGCTTGCAATGCCCTTGGCAGAGCGCTCCAAACTATTCCCCCCAAGGACGCCCGCCGATATTCAGACCGCCTTTGAGGTCATGCGTCTGGTTCGAGACTTTGAGCGAGCCTGGGGTTCAAGAGAGGAGTTCCAAATCGCATGTTTTGACGAGGTATTCCACCGAGTCGTTGCTCGTCAGACAGGAGCTGGCTATCGCAGTGGAGACACTTCGGCGGCTCTGGCTGCATACCTCTCCGCGCATTTTGATAGCGTCTCCGACTACTTTGCGTCAGCAGGTGAATGCGTTGTAGGTAAGCGTCTGGGCACGGCACCTTGACCGTGCCGCTAATTCAGGATTGCGGTTGCCAGCGGTGTGACAACAGTTCCTCAATGCGGCTGTTCATGTGTGATGGCAGCCTTGTCAGCACGTCCCGCAGATAAGCCCATGGGTCATGCCCATGCAACTTTGCAGATTGAAGTAAGCTCATGATGATTGCGGCCCGCTGGCCGGCAAGTTCGCTGCCGGCGAACAACCATGCCCGGCGCCCCATTGCCCATGGCCTTATCAGATTCTCAAGATGGTTGTTATCAATTTGAACGGCGCCATCGGCCAAGTAATTTGTAAGCGCTTCCCAACGGTTCAAACTGTAGTCAATCGCCTTGGCCGTGGCACTTCCCTCGGGCACGCGTTGGCGCTCCAGCATCAACCATGCATGCAGGTCTTCGCAAAGCGGCTTTGAGCTGGACTGTCTGATGGCCTGCCGATCTTCTGCTGATAAGCCTTTGACTTGGCGTTCAATTTGGTAGAGCGCTGCAATGCGCTGTATGGCCTGCGTGCCCACCGGACTGAGGTTGTCTTTGACCAGTTCATCAAACTTTCTACGTGCGTGCGCGAAACAAGCTGCGCCGACACGGGTCTCTTTCTTTATGACCTGCTCATACACCCCGTACCCGTCGGATAACAGCGTGCCCGACCAGCCCTTCAGGAATTCAAGTGGGTACTTGGCCCCTCTGCCCAAGCAGAATTCGTACACCACTCCGGGTGAAACATCAAAGCCGCTGCGGGCATAAGCCCAAACATATGCTCGTTTGGTCTTTCCGGCTCCGGGGTCCAGCATGGCCACCGGTGTCTCGTCGGCATGAACCACTACACAGCTGAGAACAAACTCCCGGTGTGCCGCGTACAGGGGCTGCAGTGCTGCACCACCTGCCTGGCCGGACCATGACGCCAGCGTAGAGCGCGGCGTGTTAACGCCGGAACGGGCGTTTATTTGTTCCTGGCGGTAATACGGAATGTGGTCAACGAAGCGGCTCACGGTGGTGTGCGCCACCAGACCGGCCGTGGGCATGCCCTTGTCGATGATCTGTGGATTTACTGGCTCTTGCACCAGGGTCCGACAACACTTGCAGGCCCACTTGCCCCGAATGTGACGGTGCACAAAGAATTCTGCTGGGATGATGTCCAGTCGCTCGCTCACGTCTTCGCCGATAACCTCCGTCCCTACCGCAACCCGTTGTAGTGCGGCGGACCATCCTGGATATTTCGACGACGGCGCAGGTGGCGGTAATTGACAGCTTGAATTTCTTGGTCGGTCTCCGACTGTCTCTTCACAGAATTGAGAACGCAGAAGCGTCGCCCATCGAGGACAAACTGAGGGCTTTCACCGACAGATCTTTTCTGTTAATCGATCATCCGCGCCGGGATACTACAACACGGAACCATCGCTCATCCGATCGGCGTGATCAAAAGACGTCGCTGGAGGCGCTGGACCACATTCTGCGTAGCCAGATTGATCTCCATATGTCCCTGGTGGTCGTACCCGGTATTGATCGGTCGTCAGAAGGATGGCGCCGCGAGCTTCGAGCGGAACTCTTGGATGTGCTTCAGGGCGTCAACCAGCAGTGTCTTCTCCCGGTTACTCAGGAGCTGCGGGGCGACGCCCAGGCCTTTTTTTAAGAGTTCATTGGCCTTCTTCAGTAGGTCATGTTCAAGCTGCAGACGGTGGATATTGTGTTGAAGTAAATCGACTTGCTGCTGCAGTTCTGTGAGTTCTTTCGGCTCGGGCACGGGCCCAGAATCATTCTGTCGTTTCATGGATGCAGGGGCCTCTGGACCGAGTAGTTGATTCTTCCAGTTGTACAGCGTCGGCCTGCACACAGCCAACTTCTGAGCGATTTCTTGTGCACTAGTCTTCCTGCTGCACAGTTCAATCACCGCCGCATTCTTGAGCTCCAGGGAGTGCTGGACGTTCGGCGCTCTTCCCACCATACGTTGCCGTAACTCCGGGTGCAGTTCATCAATCCAGACCGTGAGTGTTTCCCGGCAAGGGTATCCCAGTGCCGTCATGGTTGAAGCAATGCAGCGATCGTGGTCAAGGTAGTGTTGAACCGCAACCTGCCGCTGTTCGTCGGAGTATTTGGACATTGAACGTGTATAGCCCACTTGCAAGTCGCGGCCTTGCTCGTACTCCCGATGCCAGCTCTTGAGGGAATTTTTTGTTGGATAACCCAACTGTCGAATGGCACGGGCCCGTGCGTTTGCCGAGCTTGATGTAGAGCTTGACGGCTCGAATTCGCTCTTCGTATGAATACATGAACTACCTCCAAGTAGTCTAAGTTATTGTCCGCACCCCCACGGGGTCAGTTTTCGGTCGGCGGCAACAGGCCGAACGCTGGCCAGTATTCAATTGGCGCCAACAGACAACTGTATGCATCGGCAAATTCTAGTCACGAGCTAGGCCCTGATGGCGGGTACCGCGCGCACCGTGGTCCACGGACCGGTATCCAGAACAAACACCGCGGATGTACCCTTTATGAAATAATGGCGCGTCGAAGAATGTCATGAAGTCGCATCCTGGAAGTCATACGAGCACGACGGCATGCCAGTTTCGAAATTCTAGCGTTCCTGAATACATCGTTCACTTAAGTTGGGCTAGAGCTACTCTTGCGGCAGCCAGGTCCCAAGCGGCGCATCCCACGCTTTTGAAGAGAATGGGTCGTTGGTGGTCGTGCGCTTGCTGCTCCAAAACAGTACTAAGGGGACTCACCGTTCGCCAATCGATCTTCGCCTGGATCAAGTCGCCAGCCTCATGCTGTGCGCCAACGAAGTCATCGACATATAGCCGACAGCCAGCGACAGTTTTTGGTTCAATTTCCGCCATCGTGGGCTTATAGGCCCCCACCGCGATGAGCAATTGTCCCGAACTAGCGACATCTGTAAAAACTGGGGTTGAACTACCGGTGAGCGTGAACACGACCTGCGCTATGGCGAAGTCCGTACCGTCGAAGGGAATCAGCTCGCTATTCGGGGCCCCATTCTTCCGGCAAAACTCACGAGAACTTTCTGGCGTGCGTCCCTTCACATGTAGACGGCATTCGGGAAACATTGTGCGCAGAGCTTTAACGTGATGCGCTGCCTGTACTCCAGTTCCAATCAGCAGTGCGGTGCGTGGGACCTCTGGCAAAAGAAATTGCATTGCCAACATGGAGACAGCAGCGGTGCGCCTTCCGGTGACTTCGGGGCCATCCAAAATGCACAGTGGATTTCCGGTTTTGGCGTCAAACACAGTCACTAGGCCTTGAACAGTTGCCATTCCACGTGCCGCGTTAGTCGGCTGGACGCTTACCAGTTTGTGTATGCCAATATCGCTGGCTACTGCAGGCATGCTTAATAAGGATCCCGAAACTGGGCCCATAGGCAAGACGGTACGGACTGGACTTTGTATCAAGCCGTCGTGGGACTCTATGGCGGCTCGTGCTACAGCTGCAACCAATAGCTTGGTGTCGAGCAATTCAGCGGTGGCAATTTGATCAAAGACCAAATCCTTGGAAAAATGGAGCAAAGTTGAATCCTGAAGTTAAGGAAAAAGTGAAAGACTAATCGCTGGATTTAACCGAACGGCCGCGCCTTCTCGTCCAAGTCGTTGCGCTGCTGCGCGTAGGCAGCTTTGTAGCGTCTGATCACAAAGCTAGAGGCCCTTCAGGTTTTGGCAACACCAACAACCACCCACCTTCGGTAGTGCATTCCGAAAGGTTGATGCTGCTAAAAGGATGATGTTGACCACAGGACTGTGTGTGCTGCACAGGAGCAATGTACGCCGCCCAAGAACTGGAACAGCCCTAGTGTGGTTACCAACGGGAGTGAACCAGCGGTTTGATTCGGACTTCATAGATCTCTCGCACTGCGGTCATGATTTCGGGTGGCAACGGTTCTAGATCAGATGCCGCGGCGTTATCCTTGACCTGCGCCGCCTTTCGCCCTCCTGGAATCACGCTGGACACTGCTTCGCTCATCAGCACCCAGCGCAACGCCCACTGCGCCATCGTGATGGACGCAGGCACTAGTTGGGCTAGCTCGTGAACTGCATCGAGCGCTGCGTCATAGTCCACTCCCGAGAAAGTATCGCCGAGGTCGAACGCCGCGCCTTGACGGTTGTAGGCGCGATGGTCACTAGGTTCAAATTGCGTGTTTTTGGTCAGCTTTCCGGTTAGCATTCCAGATGAAAGTGGAAGCCGCGCGAGCACGCCTACTCCGCGTCGCCGAGCCTCGGCTAGGAACAACTCGGCCGGGCGCTGACGAAAGATGTTGTAGACAATCTGCACGGACTGGACAATCGGGAACTCAATGGCCTTGAGCCCCTCTTCGACACGATTGACACTGACACCAGCAAAACGAATTTTTCCAGCGCGAACCAAGTCCTCTAAAACTTCAAACACTTCCGGCCTATAGTAGACGTCAGTAGGAGGGGAGTGGAGCTGCAGTAGGTCAATCGTTTCGACCCCAAGATTCTTTAGACTGCGCTCCACAAAAGCCGATAGGTTCGCTCGGGTGTATCCATCGGCGACGTGCGGGTCTAGTCGCAGCCCAGCTTTGGTTGCGATGTAGAACGGCTCACTGCGCTCACGTCGAAGCGCTCCAAGTAGCCGCTCGCTGCGGCCGTCGCCATAGACATCAGCGGTATCAAAAAAGTTGATACCGCTGTCTAGCGCGCGATGCAGCGTCTTAAGCGCCTCAGCCTCATCGACCGTGCCCCACGAACCGCCTATAGCCCAGCCGCCAAAGCCGACGGTAGAGACCATCCACCCGGTTCTTCCCAGTGTTCGATATTTCATAGCCTTAACCTTTCAAATTTTGGGATCGCTAAGCGACCGTTGCTTCGTGTATTCGTCGGAATTGTTGCTTCGGAGGGTCGCCTCGCGGGGTGACTTATAGAGGTATTGCCCCGGCGAACCTGCTGAATTTGTCTACGTTCAACCGCAACGAGGTAACCCTGCCTAATCGACTGCGGACAGCGAGCTATCAGAAGCAGGGGTCAACGTGCTTGATCCCTCAAGACTGGGCTCGATATCAACACGGTTGTCACCAAAAACAGCGCCCCCTCCCATGTCGGCGTCGCGCTCGTCTACGGTAGCGTTAATACTTGTACCGCCACCGTTTTTTGGCCAAGCACCTTTGGTGGTCGCTAGCACGCCAGGGCGGACGGCGTCGCTGACTAAGAGCGCCGCGGCGAACGCACCACGATCATTAAACACTCGGACACTTTGACCACTGGCCATGCCGCGAGCAGTCGCGTCGGTAGGGTGAATGACCAAGGTTGGCGGACCACTTCGCCGACTCAACGAAGGATGGTTAGCAAAGATCGTGTTGATCGCGTAGTGCGACGCGCCGACCACAAGCACAAACGGATAGCGTGTGGCCAAGTTCGCGTCCTCAACCTCGCGCGGTGGGGTGTAGCCGGGCAGCGGATCGTGGCCATCGGCTTCAGCCCGTGCGGAGAAGAATTCCAGTTTCCCAGACGGAGTCGGAAACCCGTCCGCAAATGGCACGAACGGTGTGGGATAGTTTAGGCGAACCCAGCCCTCGCGTCGTAACCGATCAAGGGTAATACCAGAAAGTGATGGATGATCGGAGTCTAGGAGTTGGGCAGCGAGTTCTTCGTCGGAATCGAACAGCGCGGACTCGGTCAGGCCCATTCTTCGAGCTAGCCGCCGGAATGTTTCAGATGTCGACAAACACTCACCCGGTGGAGCGACTGCCGGTTCGTTCCACGCCAAATAGATATGTCCGTAACCGTCATGGAGGTCGGCGTGCTCAGTCTGCATAGTCGCAGGCAGGACCAGATCGGCATAGTCGGCCGTGTCGGTGGCGAATTGTTCAATCACCACCGTAAACAGGTCGTCGCGTAACAGCCCCTGTCGGATTTTCTGCTGGTGAGGCGTGCTCGCCATCGGATTTGCTGCGTAAACGATTAACGCTTTCACGGGAGGATCCTGCACGTCGAGCAAGCCTTCGCCCAGCCGCGTCATCGACAAGGAGCGCACTGGTCGTTCGCGCAGATCGTCGCGGACTAGCGCGGCGCGGTTGGCGCCGAAATAGCCATCGGTTGTGTATACCAGGCCTCCGCCAGGGCGCCGCCAGTCCCCGGTTACGCCGGGGATGCAGGCGAGAGTTCGAAGTGTCATGCCGCCACCAGCATGGCGCTGCACTCCCTGCGCTGTTCGGATGGCTGTGGGACGGGTGTGCGCGATCCGAGTGCCAAGGGCGACGATGCATGACGCGTCAATCCCAGTTATTGCAGCAACGCGCTCGGGTGGATACTCGAGAATGCGACGCCGGAACGCATCCCAGCCCAACGTGTGGCGGGCAAGGTACTCTCGGTCCTCGGCTCCGAGGGCGAGAATGGTGTGCAGCAGTCCGAGGGCGAGCGCTGCGTCGGTGCCTGGAATCGGAGCAAGATGCTCATCCGCTTGTCGGGCGGTGCGAGTACGTACAGGATCGATCACGACGACATACGCGCCGCGCTTACGCGCGGCTTGCACGAATCGCCACTGGTGGTGGCCCGACGTCAAGGTGTTGACACCCCATAGCAGGATGAGTTGTGCATCGGCAAGCGCCTCGGGTTCTATTCCGCGCGGTGCACCAATCGTATATTCGAGGCCAACTAAACCTGCGATAGAGCAAATTGTCATGTCATGGTTCGATGCGCCTAGCACGTTCCACAACCGGCTACCTGCGCGCCCCTGGATCCCCTGCAAGAAACCGAGTGTCCCCGTTCCCTGATATGGCCAAATTGCCTCACCGCCATGCTGTGTGATGATCTTCTGAAACCGTTCGGCTATCTCACCGAGTGCGTCATCCCAAGTAATTCTGGAAAACGTGCCGCTTCCCTTTGGGCCCGTCCGACGCATCGGGTAGAGCAACCGATCAGGAGCGGCCGTGTGTTCGAGGTAGTGGTTCACCTTTGCGCACAGCATGCCGTGTGTCATCGGGTGATCGGATCGACCATGGAGCTTAATCGCGACGCCGTCGCGCACAGTGACTTGCCATGCGCAACCGTCTGGACAATCTAGCGGGCAAGCGCCCATGAAAGTTTGTTCATTCACCGCGAACACCTCCTCAACCCACCCAGAACAGCTGAAATTCGCTGCAGCGCTTCGGCGAGGTACTCTGGCTCAACACCATGGGTTATCCGTAGGTGGTGCTCAACACCGAAGTGAGCACCAGGGATCACAAGAACGCCTGCGCGACGTATCGCGTCCGCTATCTCAAGGCTTCCTTCGGACAGATGGTAACGAACAAAGCCCGAGGCAGTAGCAACAGGATCGACCATTGAGAGTAGCCCATCGCTGGCGTCGACCCATACCCGCAGCGCGTCGCTGCCTACGCGGACAAATCTGCGAGTCCGGTTAAGAAGTCGCTCGCGAACCGGTGTCGTAAATGCCCGCTCTGCAATCGCCGTTGCAAACTTGGCGGGGGCAATTGTTGCGTAATGATGGCGACGCTCGACCTGCTCCCTTAACGCGGCTGGGGCGACGACCCAACCGATTCTGATACCCGGTAGCGCGAATGCCTTGGACATGCTGCCTACGCAAACGACGCGGTCGTAGCGACCCCACAACGTCGAAGTTACTGCGCCGGCAGCCTCTGTTCCTCGATGAACCTCATCGACCACCAGCCATGCCCCGACCCGAGCAGCAGCCGAGACGAGTGCGCATATGTCATGCTCAGAGAGCACAGCGCCAGTCGGGTTGTTGGGATGTGTGACAACGATTGCTCTCGTATCCGCGCGAACCGCGCGCATAAGCTGATCAATTGAAAGCTGCCAGCCACGTGCCTCTTCCAGCGCGACCGTATCCACTCGCACTCCACGGTTGTTTAGGCAGCCAGTAAGTTGCGGGTAGCCAGGCATGACGACTACGGCATGGCCTCCCGGTTCGACAACCGCCTCTAACACAATTGCATTCGCCTCAGTTCCACCGACAGTGACTAGCACGTCCGTGGCGCTAGCGCCATGCCAGGCGGCAATATGGCCGCGTAAAAGGTCCGAACCAGCGAGGTCCCCGTAGCCTTGATCGACATTGAGCATTTCCTCAAGGTCAGCAGGATCACTAACGACATCGCTGAGTCTAGCGGGCTGACAACCACTGTCAGCTAGGCTGTAGGTAGACGAAGCCTCGTGGCGTGATTGCCACTCGACGAGGTCAAACGGGGAAAAATTCATGGGGTTAGCAGTTCTCAACATTGTAGTTATTCGAGTGCAACGAGATGTTCGACGAGGTCACACGCCAGACGTCCCTCGATTACAGAACGCGACTCGCCTGTCAAATGTATTTCGCGTGACGGTGTTATGGAGACCATAAGCTTCCCCCCTGGCATGTGCACGGTGACCTTCGGTTCGGTCAGGCCTATCGCATGGAGCACACTCGCAATCGCACACGCACTGCTGCCGGAAGCTAGCGTGTAGCCCGACCCGCGCTCCCAAATTTCGGCGTCCAAATTGCCTCTGTCGCGCACTCGGACGAACTGTACGTTTGTTCCCTGCGGAAACATCTCGTGTCTCGCGATCAGCGGCCCGAACTTCAGCGCCAACTCTTGCGAGCAGTTCTCGACAAGCACTACGCAGTGCGGGTTTCCTACGTTGACACAACCGATTCTGAATATCTCGCCGTTGACTTCGAGTCGCTCATTAAGCAGGGTACGCTTTGGCCCGGTCGCTGGTATCCGATGGCTGTCGAAAGTGCAGTCGCCCATCGCGATCGTAAACACTCCTTTGTCTAGATCAACGACTTTGACCGCAGCATCGCCGGCGGGCGTTCGCAATATGAAGCTTTCACCGGAGACGTGGCCATGATTGAGTAAATAGTGGGCGAACACTCTCAACCCGTTACCACTTTTTTTACACTCACTACCATCCGAATTGAAGATTTGAAGCCGGATCGCATCGTCATCGAAAAATGGGCCGTACAACACTCCGTCAGCACCTATACCTCGATGACGGTCGCACAACCGCTTGACCGACGCTTCGGTGACACGTATCGCAATACGCGTCGGGTCAAGGACAATGTAGTCATTCCCCAACGCTTCGTACTTTGCAAACTCGGCAGTCATGGATACTCAAGAGTCATCGCGTTCTCCAGATGCGACGCCTCTTTGTGCACGTGAGCCTCAGCTCCTCGACCCTCTCCGATAGCGCGCCTTTCAAAGTCATCGCCATACCACTTGTCAGCCCAACGTGAGAAAGCGACAACCACGGTGTCACGGTAGGCTTCGCAATTGGCATCAATCGGCTCGATCTCGTCCACGTAATGCCATAGGTTCCGATCATTGAACACGACACCTTGATCGACCCCAATCGTTGTCGCAAAAAATGGCGTGTCCTTATCGTCAGCGTGGCGAAGGCTCATTTCGGCGCCATTGATGTTGGATCGGTTGTATACACCGATGAAAACGTATTCATGGCCGTCACGGTGAACCCCCTCGGGCACGATGACACCTTGACGTTCTTTATCGACAAAGATCCGATACTGATGCACGTTAATCTGCCAAGGCTCGCCGATAGGAAGCGGGATTGCTTCGGCCGCAAGGCGAATGTGACTGGTGAAATCGGTGAGCAGTGGTTGGTACTCTCTTTTGATTCCCCCTGCTACGTTGTTGTACTTCGAGTACGTGACATAAGCGCGGTGCGGCAATTGCTCGAACTGCCAGTCTCCATCCTGATAAATCATGCGGTACTGCGCAAATCGACGAAACCGATTTTTAACTGGGATGTAGGTGTCGAGCGCCAGGTCGCGGAAGCTGTCGCGATCACGCTCGTTGAGCGGTGGCAAATCGAAGATTTGGAATTGCTGTGTATTGAGTGCCATCGTCAGTGCCTCACAAGGTTTCGAGGGAGTTCGTGCGCGCGAGCAGCGCATCTAGGTAGCGCGCAGACGTGTTGAGTCGAACTAGTGCGCCGCTTGCGATTTCGCGTCCAATGTTTGGATCGCGATCAACCGTCGGTTCGATCACGTTCTTAAGCCAACCGACGGCGTGCCCTGCGTCAACCTCAATGTGGATGTCGTGATAACGGATGCCTTCCAATGGCAGTTCGAGACGTCGCCACGCTTGTGTCAGCGAGCGAAAGCGGCGAGGAGCGAGGTATTCAGTCACACCGAAATATCCGATCGCTTTGTAGTAGTGACGGCGTGATAGGGCCAGAGCCGCCGACAGATTTCCACACAACTTTGCTTCGATTTGGAGATTTTCCTTGATGTAGCTCGAATCGATATTGATTGCGGATAGCGTACGCGCGAACAGAGCACTATGCTCACTCCCGTGCTCACCAATGCCCATTTCATCCCAATAGTTGGCTGCGATCTCCATTTTTTCGCGCCCTTGCGTACCAATCTGAATCAACGCAAGGATGTCATCGAAGCGTGGATCGAGACTAGTTTCCTGTGCAAGCAAGAATCGCATGTCCTCACGCGTTCCATGCTCCGGCAAATACGATTGATAGTACGGGTGACGGCTGGCTGGGTGGCCAGAAATTAGTAGCTTGAGCCACTGCACGAATTCGCGACCGTTGGTCGGGTAGTCACTGACCAGGTCCCGGACAGATGCAAGTTCGTCATCAAGCATCGACTTTTCGAAGATTGCGGCAATATCGCGTAAAACCGGCTGTGTCTCGCACTCGCTTTCCGAGACTTCCTGGCGACTAAAGTCGCGCTGATAGATTACCGCGAGGAAGTTATGCATGAACTGGTACGCCTGCGCTCCATCGGGGCTATTCGCCCGCTGGATAAGCTCGGCGCACTCCCCAGCGATTCGACCCCGCAACGCGTAATCGCTATTTAAGGCGTTCCAAGCAGTGGATCCCATGCTGCCTAGTTGCTGCATCAGCGAATTTAGGTGCATCGTTTTTTCCTTCATAGTTTCTACTCCCATAGTTTCTACTTACACAATTTCTACTCATTCATTTTTGATTCTCATCATCAAGTTCGACCACCGTTCAGTTGGCATTGGTCCACTCTGCATCGCAACGAAAACACCCCTCATGTTTGCCATTTGCACTTAATTGGGCACGCGCTTGTTCCCAGTCCGGCACATCAACATCACAGCAGGCGTGCGGCGAACAGTAAAACGCGCAGCGGGGGATGCCTAGGGCACCTATGTGGGTGCGTTCGAGCTGACCCCTTCGGTCAGTTTCGCGATCAGGTTACTTATGCGGATCGCGGCAGGCTCTGAGCCTGGCTCAGCAGATAGTCGAACTGATGCGTTCTCCCAACCAAGTCACAGTCGCCCATCAACGCCATAACTTGGCATTTACTTGGCGAAGAAACGTTGAAACTTAGCGCGTACTCAATGCGGGGAGATATTTTCAGTCTGGTCATGTTGCAATTGTGCAGGAGACTAAGCCTGTAATTCATCGCATTGTTCAGACTGCTATTATTCGATTTTCGAATACTGGAGTACCAACTCATGCCAGCTACTGACTTGCAACTCGATTGGGTGAGGTCTTTCGTGGCGGTGGTTGACGCTGGCTCGTTGACAGCTGCCGCACCACTAGTGCACCGCTCGCAATCAGCGCTGAGCATGCAGATTCGAAAGCTGGAGAACGCAGTTGGTCGCCCGGTGCTCAACCGCGGTCCGCGCAATTTGGAGCTAACGCCCACAGGGCTCGAATTGTTGGGTCACGCCCGACGGCTGCTGGAGGTACATGCAGAGGCACAGGCGGCATTGCATACCCCAGCCCTAACTGGCCACGTGATAATGGGTGTTCCCGAAGACTATGCACCCGCCTACCTGACGCCGGTTCTGCGCAGCTTTGCATCGCGAAATGCCCACGTGGAGATCACGCTGGTGTGCGAGCAGTCGACCACGCTACAGCCGAAAATCTCGCGCGGTGAGATCGACCTGGCGCTTGTCTCGCGAGACCGCGCGAACCGCGGCAGGCTGCTATTTCGTGAGCCGCTCGTTTGGGTAGGAGCTCCGCAGCACGACATCTGGCGGCGCGATCCTTTGCCGATCGCGGCGTACGAGCCCGGCAGCGTAGTACGCCGCTATGCGCTAGCTGCACTTGCTGCGCAGCGGCGCGAGTATCGTGTTGTCTACAACAGCCCGAGCCTCGCCGGTCAGTTAGCAGCAGTGGAAAGTGGTCTCGCCGTAGCCGTTCTCACCCGTTGTAGCGTACCGCCAGACCTTCAGCAGTTACAAACCAAGCATGGTCTGCCTGCGCTGCCGTCGCTAGAAGTGGCGGTGGTGCGAAGCCGGGCCTCGGCCGGCAAGATTGCAGTTGATGCGCTACTTGAGGAGGTGAAGCGCACGCTACAGCGACCAGTAAATTGAATTTAGACGTGTGTGTTTCTCTTCAAGTGGTGGTCTCAAATTGATTCGTTTGTTTTTGTCGGCACGGAAAGCCTCCTACCAAGCCCCCAAATACTGAACAACAGCAGTGCTCCACCGAACCACTGCCAAGCGCCTAGTCGCTCGCCTAAAAAGAGCGCGGCCAACACCACCGCGGTGAGTGGCTCAATGAGGGTGGCAACGGTCAACGCTGTCGGTGTTAGTCTTGCTGCACCCCAACTAAACACAAGTAGCGCGAGTGCGGCAGTCACAACGCCTAGGTAGAGGAACCAGGCTTGCGGCGGAATGCCTGTTGGCCAATAAAGTGGGCGGTACAGTGTAGATAAGCCCATGACAAATGCTGCGACAACCGTCAAGCAAGTTGCAGCTTGCCCAGCTCCGAGTTCTGAAGAAAGGCGTCCGCTGATGAGCGTGAACCCGGCATAGAGGAGTGCAGATCCAATTGCGTATGAAATGCCGATGATCAAATCGCTCTGATCCGCATCGCTAGATCCAGTGTCATGTCGAGAAACTATCAAAATAGTTCCAATCAAGGCCGCTGCCAGAACAGCGAAGAGTGGAGCATCAAGCTTCTCCTGTCCGCGAACGAGCGCGACGACAGTGACAAGAACTGGCGGCAGGCACAAGGCGATCAATGTTGGAATCGCAGCACCGATCCGCTCGATCCCAAGAAACCAGCACAACACGTAGCCAGCCATTGCTGTTCCTGCGGCGAGTACTGTCATCATAAGCGGCCGAAGTTTTAACCAGTTTATTCGCGCACCGAAGACTGCGAGTAGCAATGCTGCACCTACGGCAAAACGCCAGAACGAGATGTTCTCTGGCGTAAAACCGTACTTACTGATCAGCACATTTACTACCAGAGCTCCCGTTCCCCACAAGAAACCGGCGGAGCACGCAGCCGTGAGCGCAAGCCCTGAGTGGGAGGGCGATCGAAGCGATTGGATAGTGGAGTTAAGCACGATTTTTAGATTGGTAAATTCGACCCGAGTTCACGGATTATTTTCCGAGGAGCATAAACGACAATCTCAGCCTTGCTTCATTTCTGCATTGGTTTGATGAGCAGCGCCCGGACTCTTCACTCAGGCAACTGAGCATCTCTCTAGAGGAATCTTGTTGTTGTCTCCGTTCAATCAAGCGGTCAGTCTTCTTGTTTGAAGTGCTTGATTCGCGATAGTTTAAAGAGGAACTGGGGCGAAGATTTGCTTGTAGCGCAATGAGTTATTTTCTGCAGCCTAAGCGAGTTCGAGAGTACCGCATATGGATGTGCCTATGTTGTTGCCTGCCGAAAACTGACCATCGGGCCAGTATTCAATTGGCGCCGACACACTGCGGGGCCGATAGTCCCTTCTACGAAACCCTCAGCCTGTACAGCTGCCAATTGAGGCGCTATACGTCTTTGCCTTTCACATGTTCCGGATCCCTTTCAAAGTCCAAAATTGTGGACTGCCAGAGCCCAACTTCAGTGCCGTGCTTCAACCTGCGAAGAAATGTTGTCCGCGCGCCAGGTGCCAATGTGGCGGCATACTTCTCGCATCTTTTTGACCAATTCAATATCCATTGCATGCAGGTTGAGCGCGTTTCTTCCTGCGCCTCGCCCCTCCACTGAGGTCTCACGATGTTGAGAAGAAGTGCGTCAAAACAGACTGCCTCCATGGTGAGCAACACACCCTGGGGGCGTTTCGCTTCAAATTGCGGAAGGAGTTGCAGTCTTGCAATGGTTTGGCAGGCGAGCAGCTGACTATCTGCAAACGCACCGTAGAGCTGGGCGGCGTAGCCCATTCGGGCCTCTAGCAGGCTGACCACCAAGGTCTCCCACGGGCCAACGGATTTCAACACCCTGCGTCGCTCTTCGTTCGTCTTTCGGAGATGCCAAAACTTAGTGGGCTCCCGATCCGTCATGCGCTCACCGGGTGAAACGGGTGCAACGAAATGAACGTGGATCTGCGAATCGAGGCCGAGGTATATCGCTCTTAAGCGCTCCGGGTCAAACGTCGGCTCCCACGGCAAAAGGGCCCAAACCGGGGTGTGGAAGACATTCTCGGTCTGAGGGAAAACCCCCGCTACCCTAGTAATGAGCGAATTCGCTGTCGTCTTCAGCGACTGTTGAGGCAATACCTCCCCACGGATGTATTTGGACCAAAGACCATGGGCCACCCGCAAGTCAGGCTGCTCATCAAAGAAGCTGTCCAGCTGCTGAACCTCCCTGAAGCCGCTTGCCAACAGGACGGAATATGCCCAAAGGGACACCCTGAGACGGTCCACAAGCTCCGTTTTCGGTCTTCCAAGGCGTTTATTTTGTAAGTCGGACAAGACAAAAAGTCAAAAAAGTCGTATTTTCGTTCCTATGGGAAACCAAACTATAGACAGCCAAAACATGCCGCGTAACTTGAAAAAGCCAACGCAATCGCTAGGCCTCCGCTATTTATTGAGCGCGGAGTTCGTTAATTCCCATATGCAGAAAGGTACACAACAGAAAGCGATGTAGAACACAAAAAAATGCACCGGTCCGCCAAGACCGGTGCACTCCCCTAAGCCGTCATAGCTTCGGTTTCCACACCAAAAAGTATATGACTTTTACCCTTGGACACAAGGGGTGGGGGGTGTTCGTCCTACAGATCTTTCCGTATGTGTGCTCCTTGTGCTGAATGGGACCCTGCAAGGAAGCAGCCATGCTGACAGAAGAACAAATAGTTGACCTGTGCGACAAGCACAACCTTTCCCAATTCGCCGTCGCGACCATCCGCAATGTCCGGTCTAGCGATCCGTCCCGAAACGTTCACAGCGGCACGCGCAACGTCGCCACGCACTTCGCAAGCCGCAAGATGGGCTGCGTGGTCAAGGCCGAGGCGCGTAGCACCGAGCTTTCCACCCTGTTTGCGTGGGAACATGATCCCTCCGTCCATGAGTTTTACGATCAACCGCCAACGATCAAGAAGATTCGGGTCGACGGGAAAGGCCGTGAGCGGTCCTCAATGTACACACCGGACTTCTTTGTCCTGGCCGACGACTTCATCGGATGGGTAGAGTGCAAAGAGGAGCGCTGGTTGCTCTCCCAGGCTGCAGATACCGCGCCAGACTACATTCGAGACGAGAACGGTTGCTGGCGCTGCCCGTCGGCTGAACGGTATGCCGAGACAACTGGACTCGGTTTTCGAGTCCGCTCTTCGGCAGAATCGGACCCCATCGTTACACAAAATCTGTCCGACCTCTCGGACTACTTCCGGACCGATTGCCCCGGTGCGACGGCATCCGACCTCGAACTCGTACAGAAATTGATGGGCGAGTTTGGTTGGTGCTGGTTGCGCGACCTTCTCCAAAACAAGGAAGGACCCAAAGCTGACGCCATCTACAAAATGATTGTGGATGACCAGGTGGCCGTTGACTTAGGGGTCGTGACCATCATGAATGAGCCGCACAGGGTGCGGATTTTCCGAACCCAGGCGCTACTCCTGTCCAGCCACTTATGGCTCCCTGAGATGACCGCACCGGCATTACCCGCGCCGGCACCCGTGGCCCGAAAGTGCGGCACGCAGTTGCTTTGGGATGGAAAGGCATACGCACTTGTCAATGTGGGCGAGACTCAGGTGTGTTTGCGCACCGCGGACGATCAGCTTGTTGAGATGGGATGCGATGCGTTTGAGCGGCTTGTCGGTTCCGGTCAGATCGTCGGAGCTGAAGGGATGGAGGATCCCCGGCACAAGGAGGCGGGGACGTTACTCCTTCAAGCGTCTGCAGAAGATGTAGTCAGTGCGATGCATCGGTACTACTGCCTGCATCCAGAACTGTGCCCATCCGGCGAAACCCACCAAGCGACCGACCGGGCCATCCGCGCATGGAGGGCACTGGTGCGAGACAGAGGGACCGAGCTGGGCAATGAGTTCACTTGCCTACTCCCCAACATTAGAGATCGCGGCAATCGCAACGACAGATTTGGCCCGAAGGTCCGGGAATTGATGCGCATAGTCGTCGAAGAAGAAATTATGGGACCTAAGCGTGTCGGGTATTTCGTAGCGTGGAGCATATTGACAGCCAAGTGCGAGGCAGCCGGAGTCGTGACCCCGAGTCGTCGAACCTTCGGAGCAGAGGTCGCACGATTGAAGGTACCCGTAGACCTAAAGGCCGCTCGCGAGGGCGAGAAGGCAGCCTACGGCATTGAACTGCCCTATCTGAGCCTTGATCGTGCGACACCCAAGCACGGATGCCGGCCATTTGATTTAGCCCACATTGATCACACGCTGCTAGACCTTCAATTCGTCGACGAGAACTTTGGCAGAAGCATGAAGAAGGCCTGGCTAACTGTGCTGATTGATGCCTATACGCGCGTCATCCTGGCATGGGTGGTCTTGTTTGATGAACCCAGCTACCGCTCCTGCATGCTGGTGATTCGGGATTGTGTGCAACGGCACCATCGATTTCCCCAGACCGTGGTCGCTGACCAGGGCAGTGAATTCAAGTGCAAATACTTTGAAACCCTGATCGCATACCTCGGCTCCCACAAGCGCATGCGCCCTGCAAGCAAGCCGCGCTTTGGCAGCATCATCGAGCGCTTCTTTGGGAAGAACAACACCGAGTTCGTTCACGCGCTTGCCGGGAACAACCAAGCTTTGCAGAGTCCCCGAAGCATGTCCCCCTCGCACAATCCCGTCAGCCTGTCGATTTGGAACCTGCGCGCCTTCCGAGAAGCCTTTGAAGGATTCCTCACCTCTTGTTATCACAGTGTGGAACACCCCATGCTTGGCGTCTCACCCGGGATGGCCATGGAGATCGGAATGCAGCAGTCCGGCGCGCGTACCCATACCCTCATCCCCTACACCCGGGATTTCGTGATCGCCACGATGCCTGCAGGCAAAGACGAAACGGCGAAAATCCAGCAGAACTCGTCTTTCAAAGTTAACCGACAGGAGTACTACTCTCCGACTCTCGCCCAGCACGTGGGTAAAAAACTTGATGTCAAGTACGACCCGTTCGATATTTCTCACGCCTTCGTGCAGGCAGCTGAAGGAGGATGGATTGAAGCATTCTGCGGCTATGCGGACCAACTGAAGGGCCGGTCCGAGAAGGAAATCGCAGCAATTTCAGTCGAGGTGAGTGAGTTGTCCAGTCGAGAGGGAATTCGGGAAAAGGACAGAGCCCGCGCGCTCGGCGAGTATTTCGAGTCCATACGCAGTCGCGAGGCATCCCTCGCCTTGGAAACCCAAGCAGCGCGGGACCGTGAGCAAAGACAGACATACGCTGAAAGCGGCCTAATGGATGCGCCAGCAGAACCATCGGTGGACACCGATGCCGCGGTCGAAGGGTCGACAAACGTGGTCCACCTGCATTCTGGTGCTGTGCAAAAGAAGTCTCTGCAGGATATGCAGCGAGCGGTGTTCGAAGCGGGTACAGATACCGAGTTTGGAGATTTCGTATGACTATCGAAATTCCTAAGCGCTTTGACGACTCCCTCTTGTCCGCGACGGAAGAGCAGTGCATAAGCCATATCACCAGCAAGCTCATCAAACACCCGCTTCTGGAACATGCGTTGGAACTGTCCAAGGACAACATAGAACTTGCGCCTGCGGGTGAGGTAGTTGCGATTATTGGACCGTCAGGGGTAGGCACAACGACCTTGGCAAGAGGGCTGAAGAGTCACTACATAAAAAGTAAGGAAGCCGGTGAGGCAGCGGAATCAAAGGACCTGACTCGGTGTCTTGGCATGGATGCTCCCATCTCAGCGGGTCGCATCGATAAGTCATATTGGAAGAGCCTGCTAAACGAGCTGCTGATACGGGGCGGCGACATTCTGATCGACAAGAAGGTATACGTGCCAGCCGTAGAGTTCCAGTTGTTGCATTCAGTGCCACCGGGCCAGTACAGCAATATGGGCGATCGCACCCTTGTCCAAGCCACCGTTGCCATGCTGGAGCGCCGCGCAACCCGTGTCGTACTGATCAATCAAGCCGAGCGTCTGTTTCCGGAAGGGGACAAAGCCAGTTGCAAACTCAGCCAGGACATGCTCAGAGATCTTGCATCGCGTACCCAGACCCGGTTTGTTCTCGTCTCGAATTACCAAATACTGAAGGCACACAGTCTCCTGGACAGCTTTCTTCAGCGAAAGCAAATCGTTCATCTGCGGCGGTATGACTGCCGCGTCCAGGAGGATCTGGAGTCCTTCACGACAACGCTTGTTCAGTTGCTTGGAAACGTCCCCGGTCCCTATGGAATTCGGAAGCTGACGGCGGATGGCGCTAAGCAGATCTATGTCAACAACGTCGGGTGCATAGGCATCCAGAAGAACATGATCTTGATGAGTGCCGGATACGCCTATCGCTCCAAATCGAAGATCACGCTGGAAATGCTTTTGACATGCGGTCAGCTTAATATTGTCGCGCAACAGCGAGCAAGGGAGGCTCTGGAAGGGGAGTTACTGCTGACCGATATCAGTCCATCCGAGGTCGAACGGCTATTGGATGGGCGGGCAGGCACGGGGGTCAGTGCAACCGGAGCTGGACGTGCAGACGAAAAGCTGCCAAAGAAAGGCGATGACAAGCCGCGCACGAATTTCCGTAAGCTTGCCATTGGGGAACGCAAGCCCACTCGCGATCCAGTCGGAGGCGTAAATGCAAAGAGAGCCTGAACCGTTTGATGACGGCCCTGAAGACTTGTGCAAGGGACTGTTGTTCCTTGTCGAACCTGAGGGTGGTCCAGATCAACCGGAAAGTCTGCTTTCCTGGTTCATCGGTCTAGCGCGGGCTCACAGCCTTTCCCCCCGAGTACTGATGAAGTATTTGATGGAGCAATCGGAGGCCCACAGGGATGTGTGGAATGGCACTAGCTTCTTTGAACGCGATTGCGTTACTGTGAACGGTTTCGGAAAATACGCGAGGATGGCCGTGGACCTCTTGCAGCCCTACTCGACCGCCGCCTTGGCGCCGCTGACACTGTTGGAAATTGCCGGCTTGCTTCCACACAATGGCGAAGGCGCGCTGGCGCGCCACCCGCGGTGGTGCGCGTTTTGTCTATGCGACCAATTGAGGCTGGGTCAGCGGCCACACCTGAAATTGGCCTGGTCTTTCGAGCATTACCGCGTCTGTCAGCAGCACAGAATTCCACTGAGCGAACGTTGTGCGGCGTGCGGCAGTTTGCAATCTCTTGTCCCAATCTACCCCAGTGTTGTTCACTGCAGCGGGTGTGGTCATCCGCTTTTGGCCGACCTCCCCGAGGGCGAAGAGCCAGCGCCGACGGATTACACAGAATTCGAGTTTTGGTGCGCGACCACCTTGGAAGATCTGGTCAGTCGGCGATCGATGCTTGGCGCATCGGGAAACTTAGTTACCTTTCGCGTCAATATTGACGACATCGTGCGCAAGCTGTCTCCGGGAAATCGCAAGCATCTTTGCGAATCGGTTGGGTTGCAGGCATACGCGCTGAACGGGTGGCTCAATAAGGACGAGCGGCCGTCCCTCGCAGTACTGCTGAAGTTTGGCTTTGGAGTGTCCGTCAATATTGCGGACCTATTCCTACCTGGAGCTTCCAATTTCGCGGCGAGGCCTAGTGGACTTGCTGCGGTTCAACGTGAGCGGAGCGTGCGTCCCATGCTGGGGTTTGAGCGGCGACATGAGATGGAGAAACTGCTTGCGGTGATCATCGAGGATTCGACGGACTGCAGGCCGCTGTCAAAAGTCGCGGAACGATTGGGTCTCACCCGTAGCGCACTCAAGTATTGGTTCCGGTCAGACTGCCGTGAGATTGTGATGAAGAACAGAAGGTTCGAGAGCAGAAGACTGGAAGTTCGATACCGGGCTGACCACGACACACTGAGATCAGTTATTCAAGGACTTCGAGCGAAAGAATTGGATCCGAGCCGTAGGAGGGTTGACGCGGGACTCAGGCCTCATCGGCTCTCGCTTGCGAGGCCAGACATTTTTCAAGCATACGAGAGGCTGCGAACAGCTTTGTCGTAGCCGCAGATTGCGGGCAAACGACTACAGGCACAGGTGATCCGCCAGACCGCAATACGCAGCTCCCATGAAATTGCCTCTCGTACCCTGCATGTAAGCGGAAGCGTAGCTCAAGCGCCGCTCTCCTGAAAAGCATTTCTGGCGTGGTGTCCTTGGACCGGATTGATCTCATGATTTGAGTCGGTCGTTCTACGGAAACGTGATCAACTACGGTTCTTTCCTTTACCGGTGCGACTGGATACCAGTCGGTAGTATCGCCTCATGACGCGGCAGCTGATGGAGTTCACGCTCGTGCTATTCTTCACAGCTGTTTTGCTGGTCTCCGTTGTTCAGTGATAGCTTGAGTCACGAATCAACAGATATGGCAGCCCACACTATCAAAAACAATGGGGGGAATGACAATGCCCGGAGATACCGTAAATGCGGAGCCCACAAAACGATTGGTCGTCTACGTATTGACCAAAGACGTTCTTCTCGACGACGCGATTCTCGATCTAATCGACAACGCCATAGACGGTGCGAAGCGACAGCGTGGATCAAAACTCACCGGTAAGGAAGTACGAGTAACTCTGTCCAAAAATTCTTTTGAGATAGAGGACAACTGCGGTGGAATTCCTTACGAGTTGGCCAGAGATCATGCCTTTCGATTCGGTCGGCCTGAGGAATATGCTCCGAACGACGGTCCGAGCGAGATGATAGGCAATTTTGGCGTAGGAATGAAGCGCGCCTTGCTAAAAATGGGACGCACCATTAAGGTTGTTTCACGCACGGCAGAGCGGTACTTCGAGGTCACCATAGATGTTGGTAAGTGGCTGCGCGATCCAGCTTGGACATTTGAGTTTTCGAATGTCCAGGACAGAAAGTCCCCCGCTGGCAAGGTTGGTACATCCATCACGGTCACGGATCTGTATCCTGGCGTTTCAGAACAATTCGGCCTCCAACAGTTTATCGTCAAGCTCAAGTCTTCCATTGAGGCAAAGCAAGCGGATCAAATGCTCCGTGGATTCTCCATCGTGGTAAACGGCGAACATCTGAGCGGTATGCAAATGGTGCTTGGGAAGTCGAGATTGATCGGTCCGTTCAATCAGAATGTGATACTCACGAATGCTCGGCATGAGCAAGTCCGGTTGCAGGTATGTGCGGGGATCGACGAACCGAACAACGACTTGGCAGGTTGGTACGTCATTTGCAATGGTCGAACAGTGTTGCGGGCGGATCGTTCGAACCAAACGGGCTGGGGCAATAAATTCGATTCCGATAGGATCCCAAGCTATCACCACCAATACGCACGATTCCGCGGGTTCGTGATGTTCCATTCCGATGTCCCGGATAACTTGCCTTGGAACACGGCAAAAAGCGGCGTAGATGTTGAACATCCCTATTACAGACGCGCATTGCAAATGATGATGCTCTCGATGAAGGAGGTTTTTGTTTTCCTAAACCAACTGGATAGAGAGAGCGACTCACTTGAACAGCCCTTGACTGAGGCGGTTGTGAAATTGAAGTCGGTGCCACTCAGTAAGGTTTCCGAGTCAAGGTCGTTCCGAGTCGATGTCGATCCGGTGCCTGCATCCGAAAAGACAACTCTCAAACTCATCAGGTACAAGAAGCCGGTCAGCCAAGTCAACGCAGTCATGGCTGCCCTGGGAGTTTCGGATCCAAGCGTCGCCGGAGAACAAACTTTCGATCTCTACTACGAAATGAACGCAGACCGGTGAGCTATGACCGATCAGCGACCAACCCCACACGAGCGGATCAATTTCAATCTTCGTCCGGCCAAGCGCATTGAGCGAAAGTTGATAGGCGAGGCCTTGGCGTGTATCTACCGGTACGACACGCCTAGGCGTTTCGCCTATGTCGGAATGGGGTCTTACTACTTTTCCGATTTCATCTTGTTTCATCGCCTATTCGGCCTAGACAAGATGATAAGCATCGAAAGTGACATTGATCACGAGGCGCGGTTCCTCTTCAATAAACCATTCGATTGCATCGAGATGGCATGGGGAACTACCAGTGAACAATTGCCGACGCTTTCAATCTTTGACGAACGACCAGTGATTTGTTGGTTGGACTATTACTCATCGTTGACTGATTCGGTGATCGGCGATGTTCAAACGGTTTTACGGCGAGCACAGCCAGGAAGTGCGTTGCTCGTTACGTTGAATTCAAAAGGCTTTGAGAGCCCTCAAAGATTGCGTTCTTTCAAGGCCGGGTTGGCGCCGGAGACCTTGAGACTGTCGAATGAGTCGCTTCTGGGTCAAGGCCCAAAAGGAGTTGCGGCCTTCATGACCGAAGTGCTCATCGCTTCTATTGAGCCAACAATCTTAGACTTGAATGCCGGGCGGGTTGAGGCTGACAAGATCGAAATCAAGCAAATCGTAAAGTTGATATACAAGGACGGGGAGCCTATGGTCACCATAGGTTGGCTTGTCTTAAACGCTGCGCAAAGTGCCAGCCTGGATGCTCATCCTGTGGCTCTCGATGCGCCCGGCATAGCCCTTTTCGGTGCTGAACTCATGGAGATCACCGCGCCGGTCCTAACCTTTCGAGAAATTGCGTACTTAAAGTCAATATTGCCCAATGGACTGTCGGATGCGGAGTTCGATACGAAAGTTGGCGTGATACCTGCCGAAGATGCGCGTCTGTTTTCTCGGCTCTACCGCTACTTCCCCTCGTTTGCCGACGTTGAAGAGTAGCTGCTCAGTGGACCGTTTTTCGGGAGATGAAGTGCAGGAAATAAAAGATTTCTCCGATGAGCGGCAAAAGGCTTGGTGCATCCACTGCGGCGCCACTATTGCAACAGTAAAAACAAATCGAGATCATGTTCCAACGAAAAGCCTTCTTGATCGCCCGTTTCCGCCGGACTTGCCCCAAGTGAGGGTGTGCAGACAGTGCAATACCGGATTTTCGTTAGATGAAGAGTATTTTGTCGCATTCCTCAGCTGCGTGCTTGCAGGAAGCACTGTCACCCAAACGCAGACCAATCCGTGGATTCGACGAGCGCTCTCCGGCAGCCCCGCCCTGATCGCCCGACTCGATTCAGCGAGGCGAACAATAGAGACATCCAGCGGTGAGGAGAAAGTTGTTGGGCAACCTGAAGCCGAACGCATCAACAGAGTTGTGCTGAAGAACGCCAGAGGACATGCCTTCTTCGAGTTTGGTGAGCCCATGCTGACTGAGCCCGTGCATGTTTGGGCGACGCCGCTCGTATCGCTGTCCGATCAGCAACGGGTTGATTTTGAAAACGTAACCGCATCGGGCTGGCCGGAAGTGGGGAGCAGGATGATGACCCGGCTGCTTTCGGGAGTCGATATGGACGACGGGTGGGTGGTTGTGCAGGACGATGTGTATAGGTATACGGTTCTGCAGGAGGGCACATTGCTCGTACGTTCTGTGATCCGCAACTACCTCGCTACCGAAGTATTCTGGGATTGAGTGGCGATGCCTGACGAAGCGCCCTTCTTTCGCCACTCCGAATGGCTATCCAGAAAACCACGTTCAACGGCTTGCGATTCATTTATAAGGGCACTCCAACCGGCCAGCATGCGCCAGCGAGCTGGGCTTAGCGCTTAACAACCAAACGCTCAATCCAGTTTTGACGAAGCTCGCACAACGCGTCGATGCTTGGAACGGCAGGCCGAGCATGCGCCGCTATCGATCAGCGTGACTGAATTGCATCTTAGGCGGCGAGCTGCAGAAAGTCGTGATAGCGGCAAATTTGCGCATTCCTCGTGGAAATTCGACGTGCAGGGTTCCAGAAAGCGATTAAAACAGGCAATCTCAGTAGTACGAGGCACCATTTTTGATCGAAATCTAAAATGCCGATCGACAAACTGTGAGATAGTTGGTAAGCTTGGGAGGTTCTTCGACTATCTAGATCCCATGCCCAAAAAACCAAAAATTATCGACTTGTTTGCTGGTGCAGGGGGGTTTTCTCTGGGCGCGGCGCGCGCTGGAATGAAGGTGATTTCGTCGGTCGAAATCGACCCCTTTGCAAATGAGACCCATAGTCGCAATTTCCCGAAAACAAGGCATTTGGGTATCGATATATCTACGCTCAAAGGGAGTGACCTGCTTGCGTTGAGCGGTCTTAAGCCCGGTGAATTGGACGGGCTGATAGGTGGGCCACCGTGCCAAGGCTTCAGCGACATCGGGCGGCGCGATCCCAAAGACAGACGCAACACGTTGTTCGGCCATTACATTCGCCTGGTTGCTGAAACTCAACCCCGGTTTTTCGTCGCGGAGAACGTCCCAGGTATCTTGCAGGAAAGAAACGAAGATATTCTCAATTCTGCGCTCAAGTTGCTGCCCCCAAATTACGTGCTGGTGCCGGCCACTAAGGTTTGTGCGGCAGATTTCGGAGCACCGACGACTAGAACACGGGTGTTCTTTGTGGGATTCGATCCCGCAAGATGTGGAGAATTGAGTTCGGACATATTCAATACATTGCCGAATCAGGCCAGAACGACTGTTCGCGAAGCCTTGGTGGGACTGCCAGAAGATATTGATCCGAATTGGCAATCCGAATTCAACAGTTGGCAGCCGGTCGCTAAACTGTCCGAATCCTATTTCAACCGCAAAGCTCAAGCTGACGTTCCCCAGGGAGTTGGCGATCCCTTTGCCTTATATGCGTTCTCTGAGGCAGGTCATACATCCGGTTGCTTCGGGACGGTCCACAGCGCGGAAGTACAAAAACGGTACTGCAACTTAAAGCCGCGAGAGCAAGATCCGATATCGAAGTCCATGCGATTGGATTTTTCCTGGTTCTGCCCCACTCTCAGAGCGGGCACGGGAAGCGACAAAGGGAGCTTCCAAGCAGTTAGGCCCATACACCCGTCGATGGCTCGGGTAATTACACCTCGCGAGGCAGCCAGATTGCAGGGTTTTCCGGATTGGTTCCTGTTGCATCCCACAAAGTGGCACAGTTTTCGCCAATTGGGCAATAGCGTTTCCCCAATAGTGGCGGAAAAGATATTGACGTCAATTGCTGCAAAACTTCATTGAGCTGGGTGGAGAATGTCTGCGTTGCTATGAAGCAGCCCAGCTTTCAATTTCGAACCGCCGTTTGCAGTTCCCTTGCATTTGCCCAACTACAGTATGACTCGCGAAAACATCGGATAGGCGCGATAGAATTTTGCGTAATTGGCCAGTAGGGATTTCGTGCTCGGAATGTTTTCTTGGTCGCTGGGGCAATACCCTAATTGCTCGGAGAGACACTCACCGGCATCGACACCCGCGTCCAAGGGCAATGCATTGTCCAGGGCGAGCCGCTCCTTAGCCGATAGCGCTGGGACGCTGATTTCGGTTGGTGCGTCCCAGTGTAGATTGCGGAAAGGCCAATGGTCTATCCGTGATTTTTCAAGAAAATCGATCTTATCTTGGTCGTCGTTCGCGTTAAGTACTATTCCCGTAACAGTCAACATCTGATGTCCCCCATCTTTGTAGACGAAAGCCGACAGGGGTTGGAAATACTCCCGGGAAATGCGGGCAGCCAAATTGCCAAGGCAACTGTGAACCGCTTTCAGCAATGTTGAAGGGTAGTTTTTTGGCAGCACATCCTCATCGCTCAACTCAAATTTGCAATGATCTCCTAATCGCTTCGCCAGTTCCTGGCGTCGCTCCTCATGCAAAGCAACCCCTTTACTTTGACCTCCCAGTGCCGAAGGATTCGCGTTCAAGGTGATTTTGGCTACGTCGAAACGCCCAAGCTTTCCGACCAGAGTTTGAAATTCGGAAAGCTGAACATACAAATCCTTCGGAGCGGTGTAGTCGAGCCAAACGATGTTTCCTCCGACGAACTCATGTGTTCTCAGAAATTCACCGCTTGCCACATTTTCAAGTTGGATGAACGCCGCAGGCTTGTTGAACGCTTGCCGAGTGCAGACATTTTTGTCGCTCTCGATGGAAATCATCTTGCTGATTCTGAGAGTTGAGTGAAGAGCTTTAAAGTCTTCGAGAAAGGGGCCGCCGAACCCAATATAGGTGTAATCGGACACATTCGCGACCCGAGCGACTCGGGCAAGAACTTCGATAAATAGATTCCGCTCAATGGCCTTGTTCTCGCGCAGGTGATAGGCAACCGCACCGCCGCTCATATGCTGCGTGCCTTCTTCAGTGCCCAATCAAACGAGGCAATTCCAACGTCGGCAGGCTTTGCCTTTGAGTCTTCAAGGAGATAGGCCCCGATCACTGCGATCTCTTCGATGGGCTTGCTGAACTGAATTCGACGAGTCTTATTTTCCTGAACAGGCTCGGGAAGCGACGGAACGAACCGTCGGCCTTGGATGCCTTTCTTTACGGCTTTCCATTTTTCCACCGGTATGCTGAGCGCAGCCGACCTAATGTCGACCGCTTTTGCGGCGACCTGTATTTCGTCGCGCTCCGTGGACTGAGACTTCCACTTATTGGTAAAGCTTGTGAAGTGCTTGAGCGCATCCCTCATGATCTCCTTCACATGCCCGAACAACTCGGAGTTCTGATCGATCCCGCGCTTGGTAGTGGTAACCGGCAACTTGATCGCGTCATTGGACCGAAAGATGACGACACCGGCGAGTGCGATGAATTGGCTGTGATAAGCCGGCACCGATGCCTCGCCCCACCCGGTCAGTCTCGTCTTGTCGGCTGCAACGACCACGCGGTCATTGCAAACGATAGTCCATCCGGCGGTATCCTTGTTGCGAACACCTTTCTCGCTGTCTTCTTGTTCTTGGTCTGTCGGCAGTTTTTCGTACAAGCCCATCATTAAATTGACGGTCACGCCGTTGTGCTCTGCTTCGTAAACATAGGGAGCAATGCCGTCCTTGCTCGCAAAGGACTTTACATCGAGGAGGGTTTGCAGTGAAGAGGCGGAAACAACCTTTCCGTTGACCTTTATCTCAAAACCCTTCTCAATGATGTAGCTATAGTGACGCTGAACGACTTGATGAAATTCATCAACGAATCCCCCCTTGTCTTGAGTAAATGCAATTGCCACCGGCAAGAGAAGCTGATCGATGAAAATTGACGTTCCCGCAGTTTTCATGGACGGCGCAGAGTCGGTCAAATCGAGTTCCCAATTGTCGTCGTCATCGATCCAACCCTTGTCGATAGTCACGGAAAACTGATCAGTTTCGTGCCTGCTCTCGATGACACAATTCGTTCCGAGTTTGAAAATGGCTCTTTTCATACCGATACCGTAGACGCCGACTGTTCCCAGTAGCCCGTCTCTCCCCCGGTCTTTTCTGCCGAACGTGAAGGCATGTTCTTCCGCCAGCTTTCGCGGAATCCCCCCGCAGTTGTCGACAATGCGGAAGGACTTGGGCTTTAGATCGATATGTGCGTGAAAACCCTTATACGGGAATTTCTTGTCTTTCGAGCCGACGCGAAGAGCGCCGTCTATGCAGTTGTCCAGAAGATCGAGTATTGCGTCCGCTAGCTCGATGTCTCGGGTTAGCATTTCTACAAAGAATCGTTTGGCCGGCGAAGCCTTGGCTTTCGTCATGGAAACTCCCTAGATTTCTCGTACCAAAGCTTGTCTTTGTACGATTTTTCACTGCATACTTTTCATAGGGAGTCTATCAAGCATTTCCTGCGGGTAAACGCTAATTCCTCACTTCATTTGGCGGTCTGCTTGCTCATCCCCAACCCACTGGGTTGAGAGAAATTGAGGATTTTGATCAGGCACCTGGGGTTCGCTAAGCATTCGAAATAAGAGGCACCATCGGTCTCCGTCCGTGGCCTTTTGGGCAGAAGTGCTGAAGCACGAAGCGTCATGCCAAAATAAATAGAAGGTATCTGTGCCGTTGAAGTTTCCGACTTCGTAAGCTGGATTGATCCAGGTGCTGACGCGCTTTGCGCGTACTCGACGCAGAATGAATGTGCACAGACAAGACTTCTGCCTCAAGGTTGGTTTGCTTAAAGGAGAAGGGACTGTTTGATGGAGAGAGAGTCATCGTCACTGAGTGCAGCGGAGCAACTGCTGACGAAGCATCTACGCACGCTTCAATCGCAGATGGAAAACGTATTGAAAGGAAACGAAAAGGAAATTCTTCTCAATTTGGTGCGCGTTCTTGACACTCTTGCTGTGGCGAAATATCGGAACGCAGGTGCGCCGCAGAGCGCCGCGGTTCACAATGTCACCTTCTTCGCGCTGCACGGCGCAGCAGCGGCGCTAAAGCCAGTGCTGCGAGCCGTCAAAGATGTGAATTCCGGGGTTCCCTACGGGCCAATCTCTGAGCAATCTTATCAAGCAGCAGTGGCGTACTTGGTGGGGTGCGGAGAGTTGATGTACATGCTGCGACTAAGCGCCCGGTGAACCCACATTGACTGCGAGTGCAGTCGGGCGCGTGTCGAGGTCAGGTTTGCGGCTTCCAGCGATGCGGTAGCAGCTCATGAATCTGGCTTGGCACCAAACACGGCCACGACCCGGGCCAGGACGGTGTCGGTTCCGGCGCGCATGTCCATGGGGGTAACGGCCAGCCACACGGCGTCGATGCGGATCATTTGAGAATGGACTGGGTCCACTGCGTAAAGTCGGCAACAGCACTGACCGGCCAGGTGACGGTCATCGACAGCGCGCCCTTGCGAAGTTCCATCTTGAGTTCGGGACCCGTGGCCTCATGCAAAACGGTGGGCAGCTTGACTGGGATGAACGCGGGGACGTTCGACGTTGTACTCACCTTAAACGGGGGACCTGCGCCGTTGAGTTGGTGACGTCCGTCGTGCGCGTGTTCCTTGAGCCAGCGGTGCAGCACATTGGCATTCAGCCATGGCTACTAGCGAATGCGGCGATGGATGCTCCAGGCTGTTGGCATGCTGCGACCAGTTCGGCTTTGAATTGGTGGGTGTAGGTCCGGTGGGTGCGCTGGCTCGTAAATCTCGCAGTGTTTGCTTCTCTGAGCATGGTGTGCACGATGGGTTGCGTGCACACGATCTTGCGAGATGGGAGCGATCAGTTCAAGATGGGGTCTCCGGGTGCTTACAGCGTTGCCACCACACCCACTGGGAATGCTTGCGCGCGGGCGGTCTGGCTAGAAACGGGTCTTGGTCGCAGAAACTCACGTATCGTGAAGCTCGAAAATCGCTAGGTGATCGCGAGAAGGATACAGGCGCCAGGGCTAGGTCCAATCGACTCTGCTTACGCCGACTTTCCACGGAACCCAGATGGCACGTTGGCCTGGGACCTAGGGCTTTGCTGAACAAGTACCTGAATTTCGAAATCGACTGTCGTAAGTCGTTGATTTACAAGGGTTCGAAATTGGCACATCGGACTTAATCAGCATAGCCCTAGATGAACTCTCCATGAATTTGGACTCGGAAGGCTTCTTCTTTGCAGCTTGAACACTTCCGAAGTCCTGGCCATTGAGACCGACTTCACGAGTGATCCTCCCAAATCTTGTGCTGCTACCGACCTAAAGCGGCCAATCGGCGACGAAAGGAGTTGAGGGTAAACGTTGAAGGTATTGGGGTTGAACTTGAAATGAACGGCTGGGGGGCGCCTTCCGCCGACGTGCGGCTAATCCATCACTGCTTCCGAAGTAGTTTGCAGATCGCTGATATTGACCAGCTATCACCAGTGTGCGCCACGTGTACCTTCTTCAGCAGAAAACAAGAGGTGCTTTGGTAGCGGAGAGGGCGTCCTATGCTTTCCGATCTTGTAGGTAGCAGTCGTTTCGCTGAGCGCAAATGCCTCGTTTCGATCGTTCGTATGCTCCGGCGACAGATAGTTACCATAGACCCAGCGCAGTCGCGATTTGCTCGGCTCGAACGTTCGCATCTCTAGTGCGTTGAGCTTATGGCGAAGTTTGTCCACAGAATTTCCATCGCGGGCCTCGTATCCAACATGGGCAACACCTGGTCGGTCATCAGGAAGCTGCGAGTCGGCCTCCGCAACCATTGATCTGAAATGGCGCGCCTTGCGCCTCGCAGCCTCTCGTGAAGCGCTACGCCAACTCACGACGCTTGCCCGACTCATGGCAGTCGCGTGAAATGGGCGGCGACGGGCAGGTGTCCAGTCTGCCTCGACGTTGTGATCAAGGTCTGCTGCGTATGAGCCAACGAGCAGTTCAACCATGCGGCTGGAACCAAAGAAGACATCGTCATGCTCCAGCACAGCGTGAGCGAGCTGCCAATCGACATGGCGGATTTGCCCCCAGCTCTTCAGATCATCCCAGCTGGCCAGACGAGCGTCGCCTAAGAACGCTTGTGCACGGTTGAGCAGATAGTCGTCGTCGATCTCAGAGAGTTCGACCTTGTAGGCGACCTCCAGTACCAGTGAAAAATCCCGTCTTCGGCACAAATCTTGTACGGGCTTCGCGAGTTCCAGACCACGGGCATACTCCTGAGCCTCATAGCCAGAGCGACTTACGCGCTTGCATTCCACTGCCCATCGCCTGCGTCCCGCTGTGACGTTGAACTCATGCGTTTTCGCGACCCCCGGGCGCTCGCGCACAAATTCAACCGTGTTCCAACCACGGCATTTATAGGCGCCAGCGACGAGCAATTCAAACAAACTCTGGTCAGGCTGACTCCGACCGCGAGTCATCAATCGCTCGATCCGTTCCTCTATTCCGGTTACGTTCTGCAGTGCCGGCAAGAGTTCCCCTAGCCGGCGAAATACAGGCGCGATTCGAAAGGACTCGGGCTCGAAGCAGTCTTGGCGATCAGATGATCGTGCATACGCGTTGGCCTGAAACACGTACCAAGCGATCGCGTCCCGTGGGTCAAAAAGGGGGAGCGTGCCGCCTGCCCAGTCTTGCTTTGCGGCGTTGAACTTGCTTCTCACCGACTCCAGTCGGCTCGACCAGTCTGCATGCGACACGAATGATGTCAGCCAGTTGACCGCAGCAAGGATGCCGTCATCGTTCCAATCTTGACCACGTCGCTGCGCAATCCAAAGGGGGCGAGGAGGCATAGCTACATTTTCCATCTACGTTAAATTTTGCGAGTTCAATCAGCCGTAGCCTACACCCCGTTGGGTGAGTTACCTCGTTATAGTGACAAAAAAGTGCCATAAATACATCGCAGGTCTTTTCAATGACAACGGAGGAATGCAAATGCCCGCTACCTATCCCATTTGGACGGACGCCACAATGAGGTCAGATTGGGGGGCAAAGCCGAGACGCTCCAGGAGCGTAAAGAATGTGGATGCGATCGAGGTTGAGGCTGCCACATACAGGGGTTGTGAGCCGTTTGCTGGAATTTTCGAACTTGTGGCGCCAGAGAAGGATCCTCGCACTTTTCAGAACAAGCTCTGCGCGGAGGTTTACTGCGCGTGGCATGGCGTAAAGCCGTTCACGTCTTACCCGCACATTCATCTCTTGGGAAAGTACAAAATTCTTCGTGGATATACGGGGAAGGTCATTGACAATCTAGCGTAGCAAGCGCACGAGCCTATCTCGGCAGTTATAGGTGGTCGACGTTTTGATGGCCGCAGCCAGACTTACGGCTAGTAGGGTCAGATTTCAGAGGTTCTATTCATTTGTACAGCTAACTCGAAATCGACAAGCAATCTGCCGGGCTCGCTGACATGAATGCCAGTTCCAGTAGATGATTGCTTTTTTTCAGTCCTGCGGTCACGGAAAGTGCAAAATAAAACACTGATAGTATTTACCTGCAAGGAGTGGCCATCGAATGGCCAGCATAAAACTTGAATGGAACCCGACGATCTGTACTCATTCTTGTCCGACCCTGAATTGATCGAATTAATCGAGCAAGCAAAGGTGTCCGATGACATCCTTGATGTCATCACCTTGAGTGAGAACCAACACTCAGACATGCTGGCTTGGTGTTTGACGCCGGGCGAGGGTCATGGCCAAGGTGATTCGGTCATTAAGGACTTTCTAGAAGCCGCGTACCGCGAATCAGACACCGCGATCTACGACAACAAAAAGTTCTTCCGCAAATGGACGCCCGGACGCATCCGCGTGTCGAGTTTCGGCTCGGCCTTCGTTACGCGCGAGTTCGCTGTGAAGGTAGATGACCGCGACCAAGGCGAAAAGCGTGCCGGCCGGCTTGATCTGTTCTTAGTTGACCCGCAGAACGAATTACTCATTGCGATCGAAAACAAGGTATGTGCGAAGCTGACCGAAACGCAACTCGCGCGCTACCAGGCGGCAGTCAATCACGAGATCGGAAATCGTCCTTTATTCAAGGACTACGAGTTCGCTTACATCGTGTTGGACCGAGAACTCGACTGGTACACCGATGCGCAGCTCGACGCGCTCGGTAAGCGCTGGGTTTTGCTTGACTACACATGGCTTGAAGCGTCAGCACGGCGGGCGCGACTGCAGGTAGCGCGCAACAATCAGGCCGCGCAACTGCTAGTGGCCTATTGTCAGAAGCAGACTGACTGGGAAAGCCCGTCAGAAGCGCGCCTTTCTGAACTGGCCGGCGAAATTGCTGGCAAGCACCCACAGGTGATCGCCGCACTCAGAGAGTTGCGTGGCCATGGGGTGCCAAAGTGGACACCGAAGACGCTCGAAGGACTCGGCGGCGAACTGACCCTTTTTCGTGCGCAGCACTTGCGCCTGTGTAACCTCCTGACGCGCAGCCAGGGCATTGCCTCACTACAGCGGAAGATCCGCAAGGCCTTGGCCCTTGGTCCCGATGACATGGCAAACGGTCGAACGTGGTTGGAGTTCTCCACTCCGGATATTGCGGAACTGACCATCGATGACAGCTTCTGGGCTCTGTCGATAAACATTTATCGGCAGCCAAAGAGCGACGACGACAAGCCGCGCTATACGTTACGAGCGATTTGGCGGCGTGCTTCCTTCGATGTGGCTCTTGGCGACGAAGCCGCCCTGCGGCGACATTATGAAGTACTGCTGCCCGATCTCAAGCGCTTCGGCTCGGCAACTGTGCGGCGAATGGTCGTCGCACGCGACCTAGATGAAGGCGCTGCGCTGAAACGGGCGGGCGAATTGGCGTCGAAGTTGTCAGACTCTCTATCGAGTTGGCGTGCGTCTGCCGTCTTCCTGCCCTGACTACCTGTACTGTTGATCAGTTGATCTTCGTTGCAATTTGACCCACATAGTGTTGTTGCGCCAGTTCCAGTTTGATCACTTTCTGCAGTTTGCGCCGAGGCTACTTAGAGTTCAGATCTGTATGTCCAGCGTGTAGGCCGTTGCGTCTTCCGTCATCACGTGGCATTGACCGTACTGCAGTAGGAACCGGCCATTGGCCCCCCACCCAGCACCGTGGCTGTTGACGCCGATCCAACACTGCTTGTCGTCGTCGTAGAAAATTAAACATACCGCGTGTGTCAGGTTCGAACTGGGTAAGCGTCTGGCCGTTCACATCTTGAATTGCGGCTGAAAGGTTGAGATAGTGTGCGCGATGAACATCGTGCACACCATGGCGAGCGAAACTCGCACCCCCAAGAGGCGCTATTACAGTCCCGAACTCAAACTTCAAGTGGTTGCGGCATGCGCCCGAGCAGGTGCATCCATAGCTGGGGTGGCAATGCAGCATGGCGTCAATGCCAACATCGTTCACCGTTGGCTACGTGAACACGGTCAAGGAACCTTGGTTGCGCAGCCGCTGGCGTTTGTTCCGGTCACGTTGCAATCGAGCACTGAAGTCGCAGCGCCAGCAGCGGCCGCACAAGCCACTGGCGAAATCCGGATGGAATTGCGCCGTGGATCAGCCACGGTGACGGTGACTTGGCCAACCCAATTGGCCGGTGAATGTGGCATTTGGCTACGCGAGTGGTTGCGATGATCCGCATCGACTCCTTGTGGCTGGCCGTGGGGCCTATGGACATGCGTGCAGGAAGCGAGCGATTGCTTGCCCGTGTGGTTCAGGTGTTTGGCTCGGCCCAGGCCCACCACGGCTACCTGTTTGCCAACGCGCGGGCCACGCGCATCAAGCTGCTGGTGCATGACGGATTTGGCGTGTGGTGTGCATCGCGCCGGCTCAATGTGGGGCGCTTCGCGTGGCCGCAGTTTGACCCGCATAGTACGGTTCCCGTGCCTTTGACAAAGCAACAATTCGATGCTTTGGTACTGGGACTGCCCTGGCAGCGACTGGAGCAAATGAGGGTTATTACACACATGTGATTTGGCCTCAAAAAGGCCTCAGAAATCAATTGGAATATCCCCCAATATCGTGATCTTGTGAGGCGTTTTATAGTGCCGTGCATGCTCGATCCGCATGCCATAAAAGCCCAGGATATTTCAGCTCTGAATCCGAGCGAATTGGCGTCTTTGGCAGGGCAACTATTGGCCCAGATCAACGAGCAAAGCAAACACATTGCTGAACAAACCAAACGCATCAACGCTGATGCCCAGGCCATCAAGTGGCGCGACGCCAAGATTGAAAGCATCACCTTCCAACTTGCCAGACTCAAGGCCTGGAAGTTTGGCGCCAAGACCGAGCGCATGAGTGCCCAGCAGCGCTCCCTCTTCGAAGAGACACTGGCCGCTGACCAAGCCAGCTTGAAGGCGCAACTGGCCGCCTTGCAGCCCAGTGGTTCGAGCCAAGACCGGGGGACGCCAGACAAGCAGCCACGCCGCCAGCCCAAACGCGAAGCACTGGCGCCACACTTGCCGCGTGTGGACACCAGAGTCGAGCCTGAGAATACCAACTGCCCATCCCCAGAATGCGGCCAACCCATGGTGCGCGTAGGCGAGGACATCAGCGAGCGGCTGGACATTGTGCCGGCCCAGTTCTTTGTGCAGCGCCAGATTCGTGGCAAGTGGGCCTGCCGGTGCTGCCAGTTGATGGTGCAGGAGCCAGCAGCCCCCCAGGTCTTTGACAATGCGCTGCCCACGCCGGGCTTGCAGGCCCACACCGTGATCAGCCGCTTCTGTGACCACATGCCGTACTACCGGCAAGAGCAGATCAACGCCAGATCGGGAGTGCACACGCCGCGCTCGACGCTGGCGGCGTGGGGCGGCCAGACCGGGGCGCAGTTGTTGCCCCTGTACGACGCACACCGGGCCTTCGTGCTGGGCTCGCGCGTGCTGCACGCCGACGAGACGCCCATCGGACTGCTGGACCCCGGTGCTGGCAAGACCAAAAAGGCTTACATGTGGGCCTACGCCAGGGGAGCATTCGAAGATATGCCAGGTGTGGTGTACGACTTCTGCGAGGGGCGAGGGGGTAAGTACCCGCACGAGTTCCTCAAAGGCTGGAGTGGGACATTGGTCGTTGATGCGTACGCTGGCTACGATGCCACCCTGTCCCTTGAGGGGCGCAGGACGGCCAATTGCCTTGCTCACGCGAGGAGGAAGTTTGACGAACTGTTCAAGGCCAACGCCAGTCCTGTGGCTGCACAGGCGATCCAGCGCATTGCATGGTTGTACCGGATTGAGTCCGATGCCAAGGGGCTCAGTTGCGAGCAGCGATTGCAGATGCGCCAGGAGCGCAGCAAACCACTGTGGGAAGAGCTGCATGCCTGGTTGCGACTTGAACGCACTCAAGTGCCTGACGGCAGCGCGATTGCCAAGGCGCTGGACTACAGCCTGAACCACTGGCAGGCGCTGTCGGAGTTTCTGAGTGACGGCGCTGTGCCCGTGGATAACAATTGGATCGAGAACCAGATGCGGCCCTGGGGTCTTGGTCGTAAAAACTGGTTGTTCATAGGCAGCCAGTTGGCCGGCGAGCGTGCCGCCGTGGTGATGAGTCTGCTGCAATCGGCCAAGCTCCACGGGCATGACCCCTTTGCCTATCTCAAGGACGTCCTCACTCGTTTGCCGACCCAGCTCAACAGTCGAATTGAGGAACTGCTGCCACATGCCTGGCAGTGCGCTGGATGACATTGAGTTCAGATCGACACGTTTGAGCGTGGCCACAAGTGCACCGGCATCGAGGTGCATCAGGCACAAAACCACGGCAATCCAGCAGGCCCATTGCCCAGCCACCACGCAGTAGATCGCCGCCATCATGTCCATCATGCACACGATGGTCGGCAAACCACCGCTGCAAATCAATATGCCACGGCTGGACGCTTACCGAACTGGCGCCAGATGGCGCTTTATAAACGGTTCCCGGCACGTAGTTCCACCAAAAATCATCGAAGAGCGCCATGTGCACGACGACCGGGCCTTTTGAGCACAGCTCGACCTTGAGCTCCTCAGCGCTGTCAAACCTGCGGACAGCGGAGACCTTCAAACTGCCTGATGCGTCGAAGAGCCCGCACGCGCCCTGACTGGACATTGCGGCAGCTTGGCTGGTCTTCGCTTGATCCTTTGTGTACGGCAGCCCTTTTGCTACGGCCATTTTTTCAAGATCGATCGAGTTCGTGCCTAAATTCGGAGCAAGCTCCATCGTGCAGAGATGCAAGACGCGAGGGGCGAGTGATATCGCTTTGCCGGTCTTGATCCGATACGACGTCGCGGCCGCCAAGCAGGCTGCGTAGGAGATGCAGGCAGCTAGTTGTCCTTGGTCTTCTGGAGCTGGCACCACTGCCTTGTCATCCCAGTTGAAGCTGCTCGGAGGCTTTGCACTGGATTTGAAGATGAAAAGGCCCAGCATCCACTTCCCGAACTTCGCCAAGGGCGGCTGCAACCGAGAGGACTTTGGCTCGTCTTGGACTCCTGTGAAGAGAGGGGCGACCGCAGTTAACGCTCCATCAGCTGCATGATGCGGGGTGCTCACGGCGTACCTTGTTTCTTCGCATCGTCCAGGGCGGCCTGGGCCTTCAATTTTGCAAGTTCGGCCTCCAGCAATGCCGTATCCGCCTTCAGCGCCTCAGTAGCTGTCGTTTGCGCTGTGTTGGGTTTCGGCTCCAATGCCGCCGTGGCTGCGGCGAGCTTTGCCTTCGCTTCCAGTAGCGCCGTCTTTTCCTTGACTATGTCAAGCTCAGACTGTGGCTTCCTAGCTTGGCGCACCTTGCCGTACTCATCAACAAAAGTGTTGACCGCATCCATTGCTTTCTCGGCGCCCGCCTCGGACTTGTAACCAATTTTCGTGGGTTGACCCGCTTCATTCATGGTCAGTACGGCGGTCTGCGTCATGAACGGATAGTTCCGCAGAGGCAAAGTCATGATTGGCCCTAGTTGGCTGAACATGCCCGTGTCGTTGAAGAGTTCTACATCGTCTCCTGTGCACGACTGGTTGCTGCAGGCCTGGAACGTTCCAGGCATTGCTAGACGATACTTCAGGCCAGTCGCGTTGGCCGCAGGCGTTGCTGTCGAACACTGCATCCCGCCGCATACGACATGCTTGGCTGACGGGGAATCGGTAGATATCAGCCCCCATACACCTGTACCTGCCCTAAGTTTCGCCAATCCAGCATCCGACAGCGTCCCCCATTTCTTGACGTCGTCGAGCGTGAGAGGCTTAATGATCTGCCCCGAAAACGTCGCACCATCCTTGGGCCAGACCACCTTCGAAGTGAAGGTCAGTTCTTTGAGGATTTTCGTCAGAATCTTTTGCTCTTTCTCCAACTCGTCCTTGGCCTTATAGAGGGTCTTCACTTGGTCGGCGAATTCACGACGCTCAAATGCATTCCTCGTAGGACCGAGGGCGACAGCCACAGCCTGCAGCTTCTCTAGCTGTTCGGTCTGCCTAGTCAGCGCTGCAGTCTTGGATGCAATGTCCTTCTGAGACTGTGCTGCATGAGCCACCATTTCTTGCACTTCCTTCGTGCAAGCATCCGGTGCAACCCCCGGCCCGCCGGTGCCAGTTCCTAACATCGCAATCTTGGCTGCAGCTGTGAACGTACTCTTCAAGAATTCGCCGGTCTTATCCGTCACCGACGCATTCACAGATTTCAACGCACCGTTGTCGTAGTACTCTATTGCAAGATCGGTCGTCTTGAAGAAGCTGCGTAGCGCTGCGAAGTCGATAACGTACTCTCGACTGGGATCGCGGACCTCCTTGCGCGTTGCCTCAACAGTGGTCGTAACCGTCATGTTCGGTGCCTTCTTCGCCGGGTCGTCGGCATCGTCAAAGCAACTGGTCAACCTTTGCTTCACAGTCAGTTCGTACTGCGTAAAGGTAAGGTTGTAGGGCGCGCCCTCCACCTTCATAGCGCCCCCTTCCACTTTTACTGCGTCAAGGTGCGTGCACCCTTGGAGCAGACTTAGAGCTGCAAGGCAGCCCAATGCAACTTGCTTACGCATATTCTTTCCCTTCCATAGTGAGACTGGCTTGGGCGTCTGTGTCAATCAGCAAGACTTTCTTGCCGCGCCAGGCCAACTCGCTGGCGATGTTGGATGTTACGGTGGGCTTTCCGACGCCGCCTTTGTAGTTGATCACGGACACAATGTGCATGGATCCCCCCCTATATTTGTTCTACAAAATTGATAAGTCGGACTAACCTCTCCGCCACACACGCGCAACATTCTGTCTGCTTAGGAAAGGCTCCGATGGCTTATATGAGGCTCCCGAGCATGCAGCGAGTAGTCTTTGCGTCGCGCGAAACTGTAACTAAACGTATCAACTATGCCATGACAAGCAAATGCCGCCATCCCTTGTTTATGGGATATTGCCTCGCGATGCCGCAAGCCGAGTCGACAGCAAAAAGGATTGGAAATTCCGTCCAGACGGTTCTGAAAGTAGGCAACTAAATCACGCCGAAGCAAGCCCTTCGGGGGTCCATTCAGGGGGAATTGCCGAAACCGTATGCCTCAACAGGGATCGAATCGTGAACAATTTATTGGGGGCGGCACGGTTATGCTTCACCCCGCGGCACGGTTATGCTTCCAGGGACAAGACTTTGTCCTCGGAAGCATAACCGTTCCGTTTCGAAGCACCTATGCTTCACTTTGCGGGCGGAACGCTCAGGCTTCCTCCAGAAAATCGCAATATTTGCGCTTCAGACCCTCTGATCGGCAGAAACATGCTTGTGGATCAGAAAACTTGGGGGTTTCTGCCCATTGCGCGGCGATCTGCCGGAACGATACGCTTCCACCGCTAGAGCATCAAATCACCATTAATCGCTGCGCTAATATTTAGCGCAGGCAAGACCTTCAGGTGTCCGTCCGTATTTTTCGATCTTAAAGAGTTTCTCTGAGCGCTCGTAGAGGTGATGTGGCTCTTGCGCTCGCTTCGTTAGCAGAATCAAGCAGAGCTGATGCTCGGTATTGAATGACCTTGCAAGATCGAATTCTGTTGGGAGGGAGGGCGCACAATTTCGCAAGAAGAACGTAGACCTCGACGCGCTCTCGTGGGAACGAGTCGGCCACGGCACACAATTTGGCGATATCTTTTGCATTGATCCTGCTTCCATCCCCGCCCCGCTCAGGCGAGTTGCCACGGTCCTTGCATTCTCCGATGATGACGATGGCCCGGCTTGGGTACCGACGCGGTTTTAGCCACGCAAAGTCAACTTCGCACGGCGTAGGCAATCGTCCTTTGGTTGGTATGAGACCGAGAGATACGGAAGACGGCTGATGCTGCAATGCCTAGATTCACATTAATGTAGAGTTGTTGCAGTGTCGGGACTACAGGCACCACACCCTGCGTGTTGCGCTCAATTCCCAGAACGTCCGAGCGCCGGGAGGCCCAATTTTTACCAATAAGTTGATGTGTTGCGTCGAATGCCTCGCCAAACATTTGGCAGTTCAACCGTTGTCGAAGATCGTCGATCGGCAATCAACTCTGCGGTTGACAGCGCGGACGATTTAGATCGACACCGATGCGAAGGAGCCGCTTGCCTACCCAGTACGAGAAGACAAGTTTCGGAGTCAGCGATCGCACCGTAGCGCGGCCGCTACAGTTTTGCGACCGATCGCTATGAAGTTGGTAGCGACATACCCCAGGCGTGCGGGCTGTCTCGAAGCGCATGCAAACCACTTTCGACGACCGCATCGCTGTTTTGTGGCACTTGTTGGCTGCCTATGTTAGGCTTAGTAACACCAAGCGTTAATTGATTGAGGTGCCATGGGCAACACAACATTGGTTTTACTTTTTGCGGCTGTTGCCGTAGCGTGTGTCCTGGGCTGGCGCATGTTGAAACTCAAAAGTGCGCTTGCGATGATGGTTGACGCGCA
>NZ_JANXUQ010000131.1 GCF_025356155.1 Rhodoferax sp.
TTCGGCGCGATGAGACCAAACCGGCTGTCCGCTTTCACTCCCCCTCGCCCGGCGGGGCGAGGGGGTTGGGGGGAGTGGGGGCTCTCTTGCCCCGTATAATCTCGCTTTACCACCTCCCTGAGCCTCAAAAGCTCCCCCTGACATGACCAAATTTGTCTTCGTCACCGGCGGTGTGGTGTCTTCCCTTGGCAAGGGAATCGCCTCAGCCTCCCTCGCTGCGATACTGGAATCGCGGGGCCTAACAGTCACCCTGATCAAGCTGGACCCCTACCTCAACGTAGACCCCGGCACCATGTCCCCCCTGCAACACGGTGAAGTCTTCGTCACCGACGACGGCGCCGAAACCGATCTGGACCTGGGCCACTACGAGCGTTTCATCGAAACGCGCATGCGCAAGGCCAACAACTTCACCACTGGCCAAATCTACAAAAGCGTGCTCGACAAAGAGCGCCGTGGCGACTACTTGGGCAAGACCGTGCAGGTCATCCCCCACGTCACCAATGAAATTCAGGAGTTCGTCAAACGCGGCGCACGTTTTGGCGAACCCGACGCAGTCGACGTGGCCATTGTCGAAATTGGCGGCACCGTGGGTGACATAGAGTCCCTGCCATTCCTGGAAGCCGTACGCCAGATGAGCCTCAAGCTCGGGCCCAATAACAGCGCCTTTGTGCACCTGAGCTATGTGCCGTGGATTGCAACAGCCGGCGAACTCAAGACCAAGCCCACCCAACACACGGCCAAGCAGTTGCGCGAAATCGGCATCCAGGCTGACGCCCTGCTGTGCCGTGCTGATCGCCCGATTCCGCACGAAGAACGCCAGAAGATATCCATGTTCTCCAACGTGCCCGAATGGGGCGTCATCAGCATGTGGGATGCAGACACCATTTACAAGGTGCCGCGCATGTTGCACGAACAAGGCCTGGACGGCCTGATCTGCGACAAGCTGCGCCTGAACACACCACCGGCCAACCTGAAGCGCTGGGACGATTTGGTCTACGAAACCGAACACCCCAAGGGCGAAGTCAGCATCGCCATGGTCGGCAAGTATGTGGACCTGAGCGACAGCTACAAATCATTGAACGAGGCGTTGCGCCACGCTGGCATGAAGAACCATGTCAAGGTCAGCATCGACTACATCGACTCCGAAACCATCACACCCGACAGCGTATCGCGCCTGGCCAAATTCGACGCGGTGCTGGTGCCTGGCGGGTTTGGCAAGCGCGGCATTGAAGGCAAGATTTGCGCGGCCCGTTTTGCGCGCGAGAACAAGGTGCCGTACCTGGGCATATGCCTGGGTATGCAAGTGGCCACTATCGAGTTCGCACGCCACGTGGCTGGCCTCAAGGATGCAAATAGCACCGAGTTTGAACCCGACTGCCCCAACCCGGTCATCGCGCTGATCGCCGAGTGGAAAGACGCAGACGGCACCATCAAAACCCGCAACAAGAACTCCGATCTGGGTGGCACCATGCGCCTGGGCGCACAAAGTTCGGACGTGGCCAAGGACACGCTGGCGCACGAAATCTATGGCGACGTGGTGACCGAGCGCCACCGCCACCGCTACGAGGCCAATGTCAATTTCCTGGACCCGTTGCGCAAGGCCGGCCTGGTGATTTCGGCCCTGACCCAGCGTGAGCAGTTGACCGAAATGGTGGAGCTGCCAAAGGCCGTTCACCCCTGGTTTATTGGCGTGCAGTTTCATCCCGAATTCAAATCCACGCCCTGGAACGGCCACCCGCTGTTCAACGCCTTCATCAAGGCCGCGCTGGACCACCAGACTGCAGGCAAAAATCTGAAGGCGGTTGCATGATGGCCGCAGCGCCGGGCCGCCCCCGGCAAGGCCACATCCCTTCGGGGGGCAGCGCGGCACACGCAGTGGCAAGCGTGGGGGCACTATGAACTTGTGCGGATTTGATATCGGGCTGGAACACCGCTTCTTTTTGATCGCAGGACCCTGCGTTATCGAATCCGAGCAATTGCAGATGGATACAGCGGGCACCCTGAAGGAAATTACTTCTGCCTTGGGTATCCCCTTCATCTTCAAAAGCAGTTTCGACAAAGCCAACCGCTCCAGCGGCAACACCTTTCGCGGCCCAGGCATCGACAAGGGCCTGGAGATTCTGGCCAAGGTCAAACGCGAGCTGGGTCTACCGGTGCTGACCGACATCCACAGCGAAGACCAGATTGAACAGGTCTGCTCGGTGGTAGATGTCTTGCAAACACCCGCCTTCCTGTGCCGCCAGACAGATTTCATCCGCGCCGTGGCGCAATCGGGCAAACCGGTAAACATCAAGAAGGGGCAATTCCTCGCACCGGGCGACATGAAAAACGTCATCGACAAGGCGCGTGCGGCAGCCCGTGACAAAGGGCTGAATGAAGACAACTTCATGGCCTGTGAACGCGGCGCCAGCTTCGGCTACAACAACTTGGTCAGTGACATGCGTTCATTGGCAATCATGCGCGAGACGCAGGCGCCCGTGGTGTTTGATGCTACGCACTCCGTGCAGTTGCCTGGCGGCCAAGGCACCAGCAGTGGTGGTCAGCGTGAAATGGTCCCGGTGCTAGCCCGCGCCGCTGTGGCGGTGGGTGTTTCCGGTCTGTTCATGGAAACCCACCCCGATCCATCAAAAGCCCTGAGTGATGGCCCCAACGCCGTCCCGCTCAAACACATGAAAGCCCTGCTGGAAACCCTTGTCGCGCTGGACCATGTGACCAAAAAGAATGGCTTTCTGGAGAACCATTTTTCTGCATGATCTGCGTGGTTACCAGCCGCGAACAATCGGCAGTGCAGCGCACGCCAAGCCACCAAGCCATGCAAAAATCGACTGTTACCGTTTTTTAACTTAGGAAGATAAACATGAGTGCCATTGTTGATATCGTAGGCCGCGAAATTCTGGATTCGCGCGGCAACCCCACTGTCGAATGTGACGTGTTGCTGGAGTCCGGCACCATGGGCCGTGCGGCTGTTCCATCTGGTGCGTCCACCGGTTCGCGCGAAGCTATTGAACTGCGCGACGGTGACAAGAAGCGCTATGGCGGCAAGGGCGTGCTCAAGGCGGTCGAACATATCAACACCGAAATCTCCGAAGCCGTGCTGGGCCTGGACGCATCGGAACAAGCCTTCCTGGACAAGACACTGATCGACCTGGACGGCACCGACAACAAGAGCCGCCTGGGCGCCAATGCGATGCTGGCTGTCTCCATGGCCGTAGCCCGTGCCGCTGCCGAAGAGTCTGGCCTGCCCCTGTACCGCTACTTTGGCGGCATGGGCCGCATGCAAATGCCGGTGCCGATGATGAACGTGGTCAACGGTGGCGCACATGCCAACAACAACCTCGACCTGCAAGAGCTGATGATCATCCCGGTGGGCGCACCGAGCTTCCGCGAAGCCGTGCGTTACGGTGCCGAAGTGTTCCACGCACTGAAGACCATCCTGCACGACAAGGGCATGAGCGTGGCCGTCGGTGACGAAGGTGGTTTCGCCCCCAACGTACCTAACCACGAAGCCGCTATCCAGATGATTCTGGAGGCGATTGACAAGGCAGGTTACGTGGCCGGTGAGCAAATCGCGCTGGGCCTGGACTGCGCCGCCAGCGAGTTCTACAAAGACGGCAAATACGTGCTGGCCGCCGAAGGCCTGACGCTGAACGCCGAAGAGTGGATCAACATCATGGCCACCTGGGTCGACAAGTACCCCATCATCAGCATCGAAGACGGCATGGCTGAAGGCGACTGGGATGGCTGGAAAAAGCTGACCGACCGCCTGGGTAAAAAAGTGCAAATCGTGGGCGACGACCTGTTTGTCACCAACACCAAGATTTTGAAGGAAGGCATCGACAAGGGCATTGCCAATTCCATCCTGATC
>NZ_JANXUQ010000150.1 GCF_025356155.1 Rhodoferax sp.
CCAGCACTGGCTCAACATGGGCGAGAAGCTGGCTAAGTCGGGCGCCGAGCTGCCCAAAATGTACGCCGTCAACTGGTTCCGCAAGGGTGACGATGGCAAGTTCGTCTGGCCCGGCTATGGTGAAAACATGCGCGTGCTGAAATGGATGATCGACCGCATCGAAGGCACGACACCCGGTACTGAAAACGGCTTTGGTGTCAGTCCGGCGTATTCCGAGATCACGTGGACCGGCCTGGACTTCAGCGCCGAGCAGTTCAAGACGGTGACCAGCCTGGATAAAGATGCTTGGAAGCAGGAGTTCGCGTTGCACGCGGAACTGTTCACACAATTGGCATACCACCTGCCTCAGCAACTGGTCGACACCAAGGCCAAGCTGGAGCAGCGCTTGGCTGCCTGACAGAGTTCTCTGGGCCGCCTGGCACTAACAAAATACAGGCGGCCTGGCGGCAAACGGCGATCTGAAATGGCCAAAAAGAAAGCCACCGCGTAATGCGGTGGCTTTTTCAATGGGCCAAAGGAATTGTAGTTTTATGCTTCGTATTCGCTGCGCAAAGAAGCGATTTGCAGATCACGCATGATACGGTGGTCTTGCTGGGCCAGGCGCAGCATGTCGGCATCCGCACGCTTGGCAGCGCGCGTTTGCGACCAACGGGCCATGCCAGCAGCTGCGGTCTCAGCCAATTGGCGCAGAGACTGTGCCGACAAGGCCATGGCAGCAAATAGGATGGTCCACAACGCAACCCAGACCGCAAGCAAATGTCCGTCTGCCCACGTGTCCACCAATTGGTCGGCAACCACCAGCAAAGCGGCCAAGGCAGCAGCCAGTAACATGCCCGCCAAAGTGCGTGAGTTAAAGAAATTCAGTGCAAAACCACGGGGGCTTGCAGTGCGCGCAGCCAAGGTGGCAGGTGTGAAATAAGGGTGAACGGTAGTACGGGCCATGGCAACCTCCGAATATGGGTTGAAAGAAGAGGGGTTATCAGTAAGCATGGGTGTATCTTAGGGTTTTTACTAATGTTGTTCAACTTTATGTTAGTGATGGTTGGTATTCACCTGGTTTATGATTGACCATGCCCCCTAGCAGTTTGCGCACCCTCGACCTGAACCTGCTGAAGGTGTTCGACGCCGTCATGTCCGAGCGCAGCCTCACGCGCGCAGCCCAGCAGTTGTCGCTGACCCAACCCGCGGTGAGCAACGCACTGCGCCGCCTGCGCGATGCACTGGGCGACGAGCTGCTGGTGCGCAAAGGCCGCACGCTGGAGCCCACCGCCCGCGGGCAAGAGCTGTGGCAGGCCGTGCGCGACACGCTCAAACGCCTGCAAGCCGCGCTGACGCCCAGCGTGTTTGAGCCCGCCAGCGCCACCACTACGTTCGTATTAACCATGGCCGATGCCACGGCTGCCGAGCTGATGCCGCCGCTGGTCGCGCTGATTACCCAGCACGCGCCGGGCGTATCCCTGCGCGTGGTGCCGCTGACCACCCGCGACCCGCGCCGCTTGCTGGACGAGGGCCAGGCAGACCTGGCCATTGGCAACTTTCCGGCTGCCATGAGCGACCTGACCGCGCGTGCCCAGGCGGGTGAAGCCGTGTCGTTCTTGCACCATGGCCTGTTCCAGGGGGACTACGTTTGTGTGATGCGCAAAGGCCATCCGCTGGCTGATGGGGCGCTGACGCTGAACCGCTACTGCGCGGCCCGCCACATGCTGGTCAGCTTTTCGGGGCGGGCCTTTGGTTTTATTGACGAGGCCCTGGCCTCGATGGGCCGAAACCGCCGCGTGGTGCTGACCGTTAACCAGTTCTTCACGGCGGGCAAGGTGGTCGCGCATTCCGACCTGTTGACCGTGTTGCCGCGGCACTTCATCAACGTCACCGGTTTTGCCGATCAGTTTGTATTGCGTGAGCTGCCTTTTCCAGCCCCCACTATCCAGGTAGATGCCCTGTGGCACCAGCGCCAGGATGCCTCCAGCGCCCATGCCTGGCTGCGCGCGCAGGTCCAGGCTTTGGCGGCCACGGCCTTTGTTCCATGACGATGAAACTGCAACTGCTGTCCGATCTGCACCTGGAGGCGCACCCGCATTGGAAGGCCGTCCCCGCGCCCGGCGCCGATCTGCTGGTGCTGGCGGGCGATGTTGGCTCTTACCAACCGGGCTCGCAACTCGGGGATTCAGATTTCGGCCTGGGCCAATTCTCGCCCCAAAACGGCTGGCCCTCACCCGTGATTTTTGTACCCGGCAACCACGAATACGACGGTATGGACTTTGACGAAACCCATGCCCGGTTGCGCGAGACTTGCGCGCGCTTGGGGCTGATCTGGCTGGAGCGCGAAACGGTGGTTCTGGGCGGCGTGCGTTTTGTCGGCACCACGCTGTGGTCTGACTTTGACGCACTCGGGCCGACCAGCTCGGCGGCGCCCGCGCAGCGGCACGGCGCGCCGCAGGTCAACCCGCTGGCCCAATTGCTCAAGGCCCGCGACAAGGCTTTTCGCGCCGCCAACTACTATTTGCGCAAGACAGAAACCACGCGGCACGGCGAGCCCTGGCTGGCCGAAGGTCTTCGGGAACAGGCCCTGATCTGCCAGGCCTGGCTACGTGATGCGCTGGCCACGCCGTTCGACGGCACCACGGTGGCCGTCACCCACTTCGCGCCCAGCCTAAAGAGCGCCGACCCGCGCTATGGTCTGGTGCCGGGCACGGCCGGCTTTTGCAACGCGCTGGACGACTTGCTGCCTCTGGCGCAGTGGTGGCTGCACGGCCACTTGCATGCGCCCAGCGACTACATCCACCGCGGCTGCCATGTGGTGGCCAATCCGCTGGGCTATGCGCGCAAGAACGAGCAAGTCGGCTTCCAGCCAAAGCACTTAATAGAAATCACGCGGTAGCCCTCGTCGGGTCTATCGCACTCACTATCTATTTGATAGCATCCTGTGTGATGGGCACAGCTTCGGATGGATCCGCCGCCACACGCACAAAGCTGGCAAAACGGGGCACACCGGCATCCGTCAAACCCCGAAACCGATAGGTCACCACGCTGCCCACTGGCGGAGGAGTGTGGCGCTGGGCATCCGACAAACCGGTGCCGATCTTGAAGCGCACACCGGGTGCCGCGGCATTGCCGCTGGCCACGCTTTCCACCAGCAGCGCGCCCACCAAACCGGCGTATTTGCCGCGGCCGGCCTGGTGGCCCAGCACGCGCGCTTCGGCGTCTTCATGCGGCTTCACCTTCAGCAAATCGTCGTTGCGCGCGGCGGTGTACTGCGACGCACCGCGGTGTAGCATCAGACCCTCGCCACCCGCCTTCACCACACGGTGCATCTGTGCCATCAAGGCGGTGTGGGTAGTGGCGTGGGTCTGCACCACGGCTACCACCCAGGGTTGCCCGATCTGCACCACGGCGGTCTTCAAGGCCGGCATGCGTTCGGTGAACGGGCCACCGTGCGCGGGCATGTCAAACACCATGAAACGCATGCCACGCCAGGCGGCATCGTCTGGCACTTGCTGGCGTACTGTGGAGCTGGCCTTCGCAAACTGGCCGTGGCCAGCCCAAAGTTCGCCATCCAGTGGCGTGCCGGGCCAGCCCGCGGTAAACCAGGTCGGCGCCCGGACGCGCTCACCGCCGCGGGTGAACAGCTGCTGACCATCCCAATAGCCGCGCACGCCGTCGTATTTCTCGCTAACCCAGTAGTCGGCCAGATCGACGCCCGGGTGGTATACCTTGGCCAGCATCAGGGCTGGTGCACTGGGGGCTTGCGCCTGGGCAAAAGCGGGGTTGCCTGCCCATCCCAACAGACACAGCAGACAGGCGAGCACCCACAAAAAGCGGTTCGAACGTAAAGGGGAATGCACGAGCTTGTCTCCTGTTGGGCTGGGGCTGCGGTAGGTGGCCACGCTCGCGCAGCATAACAAGTGGCAACTGGCCCCAACTGGCATAGAACAGCTGGTGTGGTTTTATATGCTACAAAAGTAGGAGCATACTATTCAATCAACACGAGGGCTATCGGGCATTCAGTCCATCGAAGCAAGTGGACAACACCAGATCGATGATCTCGGAGTCCGTATGCTGGCCGCCCATTTTGAGGAACTCCAACACCGGATCGCAGGCACGCGCGTACAGCGTGTACAAAATGGCGATCGCCGGCAGCCTGGCGTTGATACTGCCTTGCTCTTGCGCGGTTTCGATCCATTCGCCGAGCTGGTCGCTCACCTCGATCAGGCCATTCATATAGTCGGCATTGCCCATCAGCGTGGCGCGCAGACTGGAGTTCTGGCTGGGCAGGGACGGCATCTCGCCACCCAGCTTCAGCTCCATGGTCCAGCGCACGACGGTGCGCAACTTGTCCTGCGGGCTGGCATCCGTCGGCAGGGCCTTCAAGTAGTTCTGGGCGCGGCGCATCACGTGCACCATGGCGGCTGCGGCCAAGTCTTCCTTGCTTGGGAAGTGCTTGTAAAGGCTGGCCTTGGCAATGCCCACCTGGGCCGCCACTTCATCCACCGTCATGGCGTCAAAGCCTTTTTCGGCCAGCAGGCGGTTGACAACGCGGATGATGGCGTCCTCCCGCGCTTGCAGCATCTGGGTTTTGAAGGAGACTTTGGCAGGGACGGCGGCGATGGGGCTGGAGTGCATGCCTACAGTTTAGCCGCAGGCGTCAAAAAATACATTCCTAGCCCAATTTATGACCGCGTAGTCTTTAGTGCCACTGCGGCAGCAGTGGACAAGGCGGCAGTCAGGCGGTCTATCACCACCGAATCCAGGTTCCAGCAGTGCCAATACAGGTTGATCGGCAGCGTAACTTGCGGTGCCAAGTTGACCAGCGCGCCGCTGGCCAACAGGCTGCGCACTTGCAGCTCTGGCACCACGCTGGCGCCCCAGCCCGCCAACACGGCGCGCACCTGGCCCTCGGAACTGGGCACAAAACGCTGGCTCAACGCGACACGGCGCAGCCCGCAGGCGCGGCTGACAAAATCGGTCTGCACATCATCCTTGCGGTTGAACGCGATGAAGGGAATGCTGCGAAAGTTGTGCGGTGTCAGCCCCTGCGGACAATGGGCGCTGGCATACGCCGGGCTGGCCACGGCCACGTAGTGCATCACGCCCAGCGGCAAGACCTTGCAGCCCCGCAGCGCCTGCTTGAGCGTGGTCACACAGCCCAGTACCTGGCCTTCGCGCAGCCACTCGTGCGTGAAGTCTTGGTCGTCGGTGATGATCTCCAATGGCAGGCCGCCTGCCACCATCTCGCCCAAAGCCGGCAGTGCCCAGGTGGCGATGCTGTCGGCATTGATGGCGATGGAGATGCGGTCGTCTTCCCGCAGCGCGCCGGTGCCGGGAGTCAAGTCCTGCAGATCGGTTTCCAGATCGGCGCGCAGCAGGCGCATCTGCATCGCGTGCTTGATCAGCAGGCGCCCGGCGGATGTGGGTTTGATCGGGCGGCTGCGTACCAGCAGCACGGTGCCCACCTGGGCCTCCAGCGCACGCAGGCGCTGCGACACGGCTGATTGGGTGACCGACAGGCGCACCGCAGCACGCTCAAAGCCCCCCTCTTCCACGATGGCAGCCAGGCATTCCAGCGCGTCCGAATCAAAGGTTCGCATATTCCATTTTCGCCAAACTATTCCAAGGTAAATGCTGCCATGCAACTGTGCCGCTATCGGTCTGCTTTCTGCAGGTCATTAGTTTAACTAATGTTTCGGAGGGCTTGAATGGAAGGGAATTTACGCTCGCGGGCGTTGGTAAGAAGCACAGCAATTGGGCGCTGGTCTGAAGTTATGGCCTAATACTGCCTTTGCAAACTTAGTCAGGACCGTTAAATGGGCAATCAAATCGTTACCGAAGCAGACCGCAAAGCCACTCCCCGTCCCGCAACCTTGCCAGGCTTCACCCTGCCAAGCGGCGGCCGCGGACAAAAAGTGAGTCTGGAGCGCGGCGTCGCGACGCGCAGCAAAAAGAACCCCGGCAAGCGCTCCAAAAAGGGCGGCTAGAGATAGTCCCCCCACGCTCCGCCGCTGCGCGGGTCGCTGCCCCCCGAGGGGGCTAATTTGGCTAGCGCCGCTGGCCGCCAAGCGGTCCAGAGCCCTTGGGGCGGCCCGGCGGGAAATTGCCACTTCCATTCGGATTGCCCTTGTTGTCATCGCGCGCGCCAGCGGCATGGGCCTGTTCCAGGCAATCCTGGAACGACCGCGTTGCACGCGCAATTTGTGGCGAGCGCCTTGTAATCGCAAAAAACTGGCAGTCGTATCTAAACAACGCCGGGTTGATGGCGCGCATCTGGCCGCCGCGCACAAACTTTTCTGCGTAGTGGTCGGGCAAAAAGCCCAAGAATTTCCCAGACAGAATCAGCGTTGCAATCGCCTCCTGGTCAAAGCCGGTTGCTTTGCGGGTTAGCCGCACCTGCTGGCTAATCTCCATGTTCGGAGAGTGGTAGCCCAGGCCAGCAAACTGGTGGGCGCGCAATCCATCCCAATCCTGCGGCTGACGCATCGCACCAAACAGCGGGTGCGCGCAGCCACAGTACAGCAGCATCACCTCGTCAAACAACAGCGTGTATTCCAGCGTGTCCGAGCGGCGGTGGCCGGGGATGATGCCGATCTGGTACTGGCCGTCCAGCACGCCACGCTCGATCGCGGTCAACGTGGCCACATGCAGGTTCAGCGCTACATCGGGCGCTTGTTCGGTGAACTGCGCAATCGCCTCGGCAATATGGGCCTGAGGATTGCTGGCGGTCTTGTCAAACATGGCCACATGCAATTGCCCGCCCATGCGCTCGTGGATTGCGTCGACCCCGCTGCGAAAGGCGTCGGTCGCGGCCAGCAGGGCCGTGGTCTGGTCGTAGATTTTTTGCCCCTCGGGCGTCAGTGCAAAACCGGCCCTGCCGCGGCGGCACAGTGTCAGGCCAAGCCGGGTTTCCAGGTCCTTGATGTGGCGGCTGACGGTGGAAGTGCCAATGTTGAGCTCCAGCTCCGCCGCCGCCATACCGCCGCAATCCACGACCGCGCGGAACACGCGCAGCAAGCGTAAATCCATGTCACTGATCTGGCCCAGTACGGCCTTTTTCATGGAGGGACGGGGTGCGACTTGGTCTGGACGGGTACTTCGTGCATAACTTAAAACACACCCTTCGCTTCGCCGACGGGCACAGTGCCAGGCTTGGCCACTTGTTCTGCCGTGTACATTTTTCCATCTTTGGCAATAAACCGCAGGTTGCATGACCAGTTAGAGCCCACGCTCAAAGACACACCCGCAGGCAGAGTCACAGAAACGACAATGGGAAAACCGTTATCGATCGATGTGCCATCGTCAATCATCGGCCCAAGATACTTATTGACCGCAACGGGCCAATTGCTCCCACTGTTAAAAACAGCGCAGGTAATTTGCGCGGACGAGTTGCCGCCAGGTACCGACACTTTACTCATAGAAAACGGCACATTAAAGACGACTGTCTCTGCCGCCCAAGTTTTGGCGGCGCCCAAAAACAAAAGCACTAGCAAAGCAAAATTTCCGGCCCCTAGTCTCTTCAATATTGAAATATTCATAGCAATCTCTTTCGTCGTTAATGGGTTCCGAAGACTTGAAATGGGGGCACATTCACCACGCGGGGGACGGGGGCATTGCTCTTGGGTGCCACGTAGCCCGCGCCAATTACAGAAAACGGCGCAACATTCACTACCCGGCTACTAGGAACGGGTGGCTGGCTGGGCGCGACATTCCCCGTGCCGATTACCACAAATGGGGTCACCTTCACAGTCCCCGGATTGGGAATCGGCTTGCCACCTGCGGGCATCACCGGCAAGACGATAGGCTTCAAACTATTTTGCGGCGCAGCCACGGGCTTTGGCAATTCAACAGGCATAGACACAGGTGTCGTGGCGGCGCCGTTTAGAACGCGCTTGCCAGCGACCATTTCGGCATGCGTCCACGTCCCAAAAAATACGCAGTACAGTGCCACGCTGAACGACACCCATCTCAGCCTGCCCATTCGGCTCAGGCACTTTCTATTGAGCTTAAAAATAATATCCCCTCTCTGTAAGCTGAGAACTCAGAAGCTTCATTTCTCTTACTACGCAAGAATCGCTTTCACCCGGTCGAACGTGGCGCACATTGCCGACCTATCAACATCTTGTCATCAGCATAGCCGATGATTGAAATTTCAAATTTGGGTCAGCGCGCGCCATAACTTTCATGATTTAGCAACTGAATAGTGATATTTGTTACTTTATAAGAGTAACAGAGCGGTCCACAATGGGCAAACTCCACACAAGGGCCGCGCACCATGAAGCTCAACGACACTACCCCATCGACCGCCGTCACCAGCACCAGCGCCTTCCCCGGCGACGCGGCGTGGATGGAGGCGCACTGGATGCCCTACACCGCCAACCGCAACTTCAAGGCAAATGCGGCAGCCGGATCGCGCATGATGGTCAGCGCCCAAGGCGCCTACTACACCGACAGCCAAGGCCGCAAGATTCTGGACGGCCTGTCCGGCCTGTGGTGCTGTGGCCTGGGCCACGGCCGCAGCGAAATCACCGAGGCGGTCAGCCGCCAGATCGGCACGCTGGACTACTCTCCTGCCTTCCAGTTCGGCCATCCGTTGTCCTTCGAGCTGGCCAACAAGATCCGCGAACTGACGCCCGACGGTCTGGACTATGTATTCTTCACCGGCTCGGGCTCCGAGTCCGCCGACACTTCGCTGAAGATGGCCCGTGCTTTTTGGCGCGCCAAAGGGATGGGCACCAAAACACGTCTGATTGGCCGTGAAAAGGGCTACCACGGCGTCAACTTCGGTGGCATTTCGGTCGGCGGCATTCCTGCCAACCGCAAAGTCTTTGGCCAGGGCATTGAGGCCGACCACCTGCCCCACACCCAGCCGGCGATGGGCTCGTTTTACAAAGGCATGCCACCACAAGACGGAAGGATGGGCGCCGAGTTGGCCGACGAGTTGCTGAAGCTGATCGCATTGCACGACGCGTCCAACATCGCAGCCGTCATCGTCGAACCCATGTCCGGGTCGGCCGGCGTCGTGATCCCGCCGGTGGGCTACTTGCAGCGC
>NZ_JANXUQ010000166.1 GCF_025356155.1 Rhodoferax sp.
AGCAGCACGTGGGTATCGACGAAGACGATGGGTTTGGCTGCTGTGCTCTCAGCCATTGACAACCTCCCGCTCCGGATACGGCATGCCGCCCGAGCTGAACGATGAGGTGTCGGCAACCCACTCACGTTGTGCACGGGCGTAGGCGTCGTCAAACTGCATCTTGGCCGTCAACATCTCGCCCACCAGGCGCGACACGCTGGTATTGCGCTTGGCCGCCTCGATGCGCACCCATTCCAGCGTGGCGTCTTCGACGGTGATGGTGACATTCTTCATGGACCGATATTACACGAAATTCGTGTTGCACGAAGTTCGTGTCAATTCAGCCAGAATTTTTGACACTGATTTTTTTGACTGAATATTGAGCGTGAAATCTTTTTCAACAACCCTTAATTGGGTTTATTAAAAAGATTTAAATGGGGAATGTGCCTGTAACCCTCGTCGGATATGCGTGAGTCGCTATTTATTTCATAGCGAGATGGTGATGCGGAGGCATGTCACGCCGCGGGGTGGGCGGGCGAACCGGGCATCCGGTCCACCTGCCTGGGAGTCTCTATCGCCTGAGTGAGGTATGGAACACTAAACTGGCGTGTGGCGCATGTGCGGCGGCCTTTGACGCCACCCCGCTTGTCAGCAGGGATAGACCGTGGACAGCGCGTTGAGCATGACCAGTTGCGCAGACATGTCCGCCTCGTAGACATCCGCATTGCGCTTCAGCTCTGTGTCGTACAGACTCTTGGCCATGCGTGGCTCCAGGCGGCGGCCGTTGAGGCAGATGGTGGGCGTGGCGCCGTTGCGCACGGCCTGGGCTTGGGCTTCTATCGCGCCCTCCATGGCGCCGACCAGGTAGTAGTTGGCGTAGAAGATGCCTTGTTTGCCGGATTTCTCCAGGCCGCGCAGTTCGCGCAGAGACATGGCGGATGCAGCAGTTGCGACGCTGAGGCTGACCAGAACCAGCACAGTGGCACGGGCCAAACGAGGGGAGAAAGAAGGTAAGTGCATAGGTGGTAGTCGGACGGTGAAGCCTATTCTTACACCAAGCCAATACCCCGCGGGTTGTCCCGACCTTACTGCTTCAGCAGGCGCATTTCTGCCGCACGGGCATGGCCTTGCAGGCCTTCGCCATAGGCCAGTTCGGCGGCAATCGGCCCCAGCACTTGGGCACCGGCTTCGCTGACCTCGATGAGGCTGGAGCGCTTCTGGAAATCGTAGACACCCAGCGGGCTGGAGAAACGCGCCGTGCCGCTGGTGGGCAGCACGTGGTTGGGGCCTGCGCAGTAGTCGCCTAAGGACTCGCTGGTAAAAGCACCCAAAAAGATGGCACCGGCGTGTTTGAGCAGCGGCTCCCAGCGGTGCGGGTCGCTGCTGCACACCTCCAAGTGCTCGGGCGCGATGCGGTTGCTGATCTCGCAGGCCTCTTCCATGCTACGGGTGTGGATCAGCGCGCCGCGGTCGTTCAGCGACTTGGCGATGATCTCGGCACGCGGCATTTCGGGCAGCAGGCGATCAATGGCGGCTTGGACTTGGTCGATGTAGTCCTTGTCAGGGCACAGCAAAATGCTTTGCGCCAGCTCGTCGTGCTCGGCCTGGCTGAACAGGTCCATGGCCACCCAGTCGGGCGGTGTGCTGCCGTCGGCCAGGACGAGAATTTCGCTGGGTCCGGCGATCATGTCTATGCCCACCTTGCCGAAGACACTGCGCTTGGCGGCGGCCACGTAGGCATTGCCGGGGCCGGTGATCTTGTGCACGGCGGGAATGGTGGCCGTTCCGTAGGCCAGCGCGGCAATCGCCTGCGCGCCACCAATCGTGAACGCACGGGTCACGCCGGCCACATAGGCGGCAGCCAGCACCATGGCATTTTTCTCGCCACGCGGGGTGGGCACCACCATGATGATTTCGCCCACACCCGCCACGTGGGCCGGGATGGCGTTCATCAGCACGGAGGATGGATAGGTGGCCTTGCCGCCGGGCACATAGATGCCTACGCGGTCCAGCGGGGTGACTTTTTGACCCAGCAGGCTGCCGTGTTCGTCGCGGTAGCTCCAGCTCTGACCGCATGCCTTCTTTTGCGCTTCGTGGTAGCTGCGCACGCGTTGGGCGGCGGCTTGCAGGGCTTCGCGCTGCTTGGCGGGGATGCTGTTGAAAGCAGTTTTCAGCTCGGCCTGGGTCAGCTCCAGCTCGGCCAGCGTTTGCGCCTGCACATGGTCCCAACGCGCGGTGTACTCCAACACCGCCGCATCGCCCCGCTGCTGCACATCGCGCAGGATGGCGGCGACGCTGGTCTCGATCGCCGCGTCGGTATCGTCCGCCCAATGCAGACGCGCCTGGAAAGCGGCTTCAAATTGGCTATCAGCAGTGGAGAGGCGCAGGGGCGTCGCGGTGATCGAAGTCATGGTCGGGAAGCGATGGAAGGTCAGGCGGGCACTGCAATCGCGCTGGCAAAGGCGTCGATGATTTTGCGGATGGGCTCGCGCTTGAGCTTAAGCGCAGCCTGGTTGACGACCAGGCGGGAGCTGATCTCCATGATCTGCTCCACCTCGACCAGGTGGTTGGCGCGCAAGGTGTTGCCAGTGGACACCAGATCGACGATGGCATCAGCCATGCCAACCAGCGGCGCAATCTCCATGCTGCCGTAGAGCTTGATCAGGTCCACGTGCACACCCTTGGTGGCAAAAAAATCGCGGGCGATGGCTACATATTTGGTGGCGACCTTCAGGCGTGCACCCTGGCGCACCGCGCTGGCGTAGTCAAAATCGGCACGGGCCGCAACGCTGATGCGGCACTTGGCAATCTGCAGGTCCAGCGGCTGGTACAGGCCCTGGCTGCCGTGCTCCAGCAGCGTGTCTTTGCCGGTGATGCCCATGTCGGCGCCGCCGTATTGCACATAGGTGGGCACATCGGTGGCGCGCACGACCAGCACGCGCACATCGGGCAGGTTGGTGGCCAGGATCAGCTTGCGGGACTTTTCAGGATCGTCCAGCACCTCGATGCCCGCTGCCTTGAGCAGCGGCAAGGTGTCTTCGAATATACGGCCTTTGGAGAGCGCTAAGGTAATCATTTCAATCTTTCGATATCGGCGCCAATGCCGCGCAGTTTGGCTTCCATCTGGTCGTAACCGCGGTCCAGGTGGTAGATGCGGTCGACCACGGTTTCGCCATCGGCGACCAAGCCTGCGATCACCAGGCTGGCGGAGGCACGCAGGTCGGTGGCCATGACGGTGGCGCCGGATAACTTTTCCACGCCCTCCACCACCGACACCTTGCCGTCGATGTGGATGCTGGCACCCAGGCGCACCAACTCGTTGACGTGCATGAAGCGGTTCTCAAAGATGGTCTCGGTCACCACGCTGCTGCCATGCGAGATGGCATTCAACGCCATGAACTGGGCTTGCATATCGGTCGGGAAGCCGGGGTATTCGGTGGTGCGAAAGCTTTGCGCCTTCAGGCGACCTTGCGACTGCACGCGAATACCACCATCCACTGCCGTGACCTTGGCGCCTGCTTCCTGCAATTTTTCAACGACCGCATCCAGATGGTCGATACGCCCATGTTTGAGCACCACATCGCCACCAGCAGCAGCTACTGCACACAGGAAGGTGCCGGTCTCAATGCGATCAGCCACTACCTGGTGGGTGCAGCCGTGCAAGGACTCCACACCCTGGATGCGGATGCGGCTGCTGCCATGGCCTTCGATCTTTGCGCCCATACGGATCAGCATTTCGGCCAGGTCGGGAATCTCGGGCTCTTGCGCCGCATTCTCCAGAATGGTCTCGCCTTCAGCCAGGGCTGCGGCCATTAAAAAGTTCTCTGTACCGGTCACGGTCACCATGTCGGTGGTGATACGGGCACCGCGCAAGCGCGTGCGGCCCTTGGGCAGCCTGGCGATCATGTAACCGTGTTCAACGACGATCTCGGCGCCCATGGCGGTCAGGCCCTTGAGGTGCTGGTCTACCGGGCGCGAGCCGATGGCGCAACCGCCAGGCAGCGACACGGTGGCCTCACCAAAACGGGCCAGCAACGGGCCCAGGGCCAGTACCGATGCACGCATGGTCTTGACCAGCTCGTACGGGGCTTCGGGCGTGTTCAAGGTGCTGGCGTCCACGCGAACTGAACCATCGTCTTGCTCGTCAATCTGCACACCCATGTTGCGGATGAGTGTGAGCATGGTGGACACGTCTTGCAGGCGCGGCACATTGTGCAGCATCACCGGCTCGGCCGTTAGCAGCGTGGCGCACAGTTCAGGTAAGGCAGCATTTTTGGCGCCAGATATCAGCACCTCGCCCTGCAGAGAGCGGCCACCGCGGATCAGCAGCTTATCCATTGCACTTACCCATTGTTTTGGGCAGTCCACTCGGCAGGCGTGAAGGTCTTCATCGACAGCGCATGCACTTCGTCGGTCTTGAGGCGTGCACCCATGGCCGCATTGACCTGCTGGTGGCGCGCGATCAGGCGCTTGCCCTCAAACGATGCGGAAACCACCGTGGCGTACCAATGGCGGCCGTCGCCCTCCACCTGGCAGAGCTCGCAGGCCATGCTGTTGGCGATCAGGGTTTGGATTTCGTCGGCGGTCATGTCGGTCTTAAAAAAATGGGGGACTAGCTGCGTATCTTGTAGCCGGTGCGCAGCAGGTGGATGGCCAACACGCTGACCGAGGCCAAAGCGCCACCGACGATGCCCAGGCTCAGCCAGGGCGACGTATCGCTAACGCCAAAGAAGCCATAGCGGAAGCCGTCGATCATGTAGAAAAACGGGTTCAGGTGGCTGGCGTTTTGCCAGAAAGCGGGCAATGAATGAATGGAGTAAAACACGCCGCTCAAAAAGGTCATGGGCATGATGACGAAGTTTTGGAAGGCGGCCAGTTGGTCAAATTTTTCGGCCCATAAGCCGGCGACCAAGCCCAGCGCGCCCATCAGCGCAGCACCCAGTACAGCAAATATGATGATCCACAGCGGTGCCGCAAAACTCAGCGGCGTAAACCAGATGGCGGCCAGCAGCACGCCGGCGCCGACCACGAGGCCGCGCACGACGCTGGATCCCACATAGGCCACAAACCAGCTCCAGTGCGACAACGGCGTCAACAACAGGAAGACCAGGTTGCCCATGATCTTGCTCTGGATCAACGACGACGAGCTATTGGCAAACGCGTTTTGCAGCACGCTCATCATGACCAGGCCGGGCACCAAAAACGCGGTGTAGCGCACGCTGTCATAGACCTTGACGTGGTCTTCCAGCACATGGCCGAAGATGAGCAGGTAGAGCATGGCGGTCAGCACGGGTGCAGCCACGGTTTGGAAGCCGACCTTCCAGAAGCGCAACACTTCCTTGTAGAGCAGGGTCCGCCAGCCGGTCATCATGCTGCTCCCACGCTATTGGATTCAGGGACCGCAGCTTTGTCGGGGGCAGGAACGGCGTCGTCTTCCGGCTCCTCGTGAACCAACGGTGCCGCGGGGGCGGCCTCTTTCGCCATACCGGCCTTGGCCATGATGTCGATGAACACGTCTTCCAGATCGGCCTTGCGCATTTCCACGTCTTCCACGACCAAGCCGGACTCCCGCACGGCTGCCAGGTATTGTTCGATTTCCAATGCGTTGTGCGCGGGAAGTTGCACCACGGTGCCGGTGACCCGGGCCCGAGCGGCCAGGGCTGGTGGCAACACGCCTTCGGTCTTGAAGCGCAGCACATTGCCCGACGCCGCCTTCAACAGAGCACTGGTGCGGTCCAGCGCGACAATACGGCCGGTCTTGAGCATGGCGATGCGCCCACACAGGGCCTCAGCCTCTTCCAGATAGTGGGTGGTCAGCAGCACCGTGTGGCCTTGTTTGTTGAGCTTGGATACGAAATGCCACAGGGTCTGGCGCAGCTCTACATCCACACCCGCAGTGGGCTCATCCAGCACGATGACGGGCGGTTTGTGCACCAAGGCCTGCGCGACCAGCATGCGGCGCTTCATGCCGCCGGAGAGCTGGCGCATATTCGCACCGGCCTTATCGGCCAGACCCAAGCTATCCAGCAGTTCGTCGATCCACGCGTCGTTGTTGGAGATGCCGAAATAGCCCGACTGGAAACGCAGCGCCTCGCGCACATTGAAAAAGGGATCGAACACCAATTCTTGCGGCACTATGCCCAGCTTGCGGCGGGCCTGGGCGTAATCCGCCTGAACATCGCTGCCCAGCACCGTCACGCGGCCGCTGGTGGCGCGGGTCAGGCCGGCCAAAATGCTGATCATCGTGGTTTTTCCAGCGCCGTTGGGGCCTAACAGACCGAAGAATTCACCCTCTTCGATATCGAGCTGCACGCCGTCCAGCGCTAGAAACGTTGCCCCCGCAGGCCCGCGTGGCGACGCATAGCTTTTGGAGACCGAGTGGAAAGAAATAGCAGACATGAGAAAACCACCATTTTAGGCGGCCATAACGCAGTAGGGGTCAGGTAGAGGGCAGTAGCCCTTCGATGCCGTACAGGGTGGCCAGGTCGCTCAGGTGTCGAGGCAAACCCTGCACGACCAGAGCCTTGCCACCGCGCATGCAGACGCGGCGCAATTCGAGCACAACCGCCAAGGCCGAAGAGTCAAAACGCTCCAAAGCCGTGGCATTGACCACCACCGGGGACGCAGTTTCCGCCCCCAGTCCCGCGACCAATTGGGCCAAGCAACCCTTGGCCTGGTCGTGGGTCAATTCAACCGGCAAACTCAGCACATCAGGCCTTTTTGCCGTTTGCTTTATTGCGTTCAGCGAGGGCAGAAATCAAACCATCGATACCCTTGGCGTTGATTTCGCTGGAAAACTGGCTACGGTAGGTCTCCACCAACCAGACGCCCAGCACATTGAGGTTGTAGATGCGCCAGCCGGCGCCTTGTCCAGGGGATTTTTCCAGGCGGTAATCCAATTGAATGGATTCACCACTGCCCTTGATCTCAGAGCGGACCAGCACTTCTTTGTCTTCCGGTGCGATACGCAGTGGTTTCATCGTAATCACTTGGTCCGATACCTGGGCCAAGGCACCCGCATAGGTACGGACCAACAAAATCTTGAATTCTTCTTGCAAACGCTTTTGCTGCTCGGGAGTGGCTTGGCGCCAAGCCGGTCCAACGGCAGAGGATGTCATGCGCTGAAAGTCGACATTGGGCATGATGCGCGAATCGACCAGAGCCACCACTTTTGCCATGTCGCCAGCGCGGATCGCCTTATCGTTCCTGATGGTTTCCAGCACATCAGTCGACAAACGCTTGATCATGGCGTCTGGGGCCTCGTCCTCTGCGTGCACCAGAGGAGCAGTAAAAGCCGTGGCAAACAGAACAGAGACTGCAAGAATTTGGCGTAAAAAAGTGCGTTTCATAGTTTTATTCCTAAGTCCGGTAAATAGAGTTCATTATCCCGTGTGCCGTCTTAACGCGCTTGGAGCCCTGCAAGCCGACACGACTAACGCGCTGCGGAGGCTGGTGCGATTGGAGCCGCAGGCGCTGGCTGGGGCTCGGCGCTCATGTTCACGTCTTCGTCCGGCGGGTTGCCGTCATACACCTGGTTACGCCGACGTTGCAAAAAGGCATCGCGCGTAAAGCTGTATTTGTCCAGCGCCGCGCCGTCTACCACGTCGCCCGCCTTAAGGTAAGTCGCACGCGTATCGATCGCGCTCACAATAGTCAAAGCATCGCGGGTGGGTACGTCATTGACGGAATTCACGAGGTTGCCCTTGATATCCAGGGGTAAAGCCACCGTATCGCGCAGCGTGGACGATCCTAACAACGGCAGCACCACGAAAGGCCCAGGGCCAACCCCCCAACGCCCCAAGGTCAAGCCAAAGTTGGCGGAATGGCGCTCCATCCCCATCTCACCGGCCACATCCAGCAAGCCGCCCAGGCCCATCGTGGTGTTGACGATCACGCGGCCAAAACTGTCAGCAGTATCCGCACCGCGTAACTGCAAAGCGTTGTTGACCAGCGACCAGACGTCATCTAGATTGGTGAAAAAATTATTGATACCGGTGCGCATCCAGCTAGGCGTGACACGGACATAGACCTTTGCCACGGGTTTAACCACAGCGCGGTCTACCTTATCGTTAAATTCAAAAACACTGCGGTTCCAGGGCTCCATAGGATCCCGCGGGTCTTTGTTGGGCACTGAGGCGCAGGCTTGCAAAGCAAGCAGGGCCACCACGGTGCCCCATTGCATGAGCCGACTCTGCGGCAGCCTTGGGGGCTGCTGGCCGGTAGATCGTGTGACTTGCATTACCCTCATTTTTTCTCCGATGCCGCCGGGGTGGGCCCGTCCGCCGCTTTACTGTATAAAAATTGGCTGATCAGGTTTTCCAACACTACGGCTGATTGGGTTGCCCCAATCACATCACCGGCCACCAGGTTCTTGTCCGCCGCACCAGCCTCAATGCCAATGTACTGCTCTCCGAGCAGGCCGCTGGTCAAAATTTTCAGCGAGCTGTCTTTTGGAAAGGCATAACGGCTCTCCAAAGCCAGCGTTACACGGGCCTGGAAGCTCTTGTCGTCAAATGTCAGCGTCTCAACACGACCCACCACTACGCCACCGCTGCGTACCGCGGCCTTTGGCTTGAGGCCTCCGACGTTGTCAAATTTGGCGGACACGTGGTACGTGGACTGGAAATTCAGCGACAGCAAATTGGCCGCCTGGAGCGCCAAGAACAAGATCGCCACGGCACCAATCAGCACAAACAACCCGACCCAAACATCATTCTTTGAACGCTGCATAAACTCTTTCTATATCGTAAACATCATCGCCGTCAGGATGAAATCCAGACCCAACACCGCCAGCGATGCCGTCACCACCGTGCGGGTCGTCGCGCTGGCCACGCCTTCGGGTGTGGCCTGGGCCTCGAAGCCCTGGAACACGGCGATGAAAGTCACCGTCAAACCAAACACAAAACTCTTGATGACGCCGTTGCCCACGTCTTTCCAGACATCAACACCGCCCTGAATCTGGCTCCAGAACGAACCCGCGTCCACGCCAATCATCACAACGCCCACGGCCCAGCCGCCAATGACGCCCATGGCGCTGAAAACGGCTGCCAGTAAAGGCATGGCCAACACGCCGGCCCAGAACCGTGGTGCCAACACCCGTTGAATGGGGTCCACCGCCATCATTTCCATAACGCTTATCTGTTCACCAGCCTTCATCAGACCAATCTCGGCCGTGAGCGACGTACCGGCCCGACCGGCAAACAACAACGCAGTCACCACCGGCCCCAACTCGCGCACCAGGGTCAACGTCACCAGAAGGCCCAACGCCTCGGAAGAACCATACCGCAGCAGCGTGTAGTAACCCTGCAGGCCAAATACAAAACCCACGAACAAGCCGGACACGGCAATGATGGCCAGCGAATAATTGCCAAGGAAATGGATTTGGTCCCGCACCAGTCCGAAACGGCGGAAGGTGGGCACGACCGACAGCAACAGCTTAAAGAATAGCCGTGCACCATAACCCAGATCCGCCATCTTGCGGCGGGTTGCAAAGCCGACATCGGCAGGTTTGTACCAACTCATCGTGTCACTCCGACCTGTTTTTGTTGTTGTGCGGCATCTGCATCAGTGCCGAAATCGGCCTCCACACTCGGCGCCGGGTAATGAAAACGCACCGGCCCCTCGGACAGTGCGTTGACATACTGGTAGACCAGCGGGTCGGTGCTCTCGAGCACTTCCTGCGGTGTGCCTTGTGAAGCGACCTTGCCATTGGCCAGAATGATGACGTGGTCGGCAATGGCAAAGGTCTGCTCCAGCTCGTGCGACACAAAAATACTGGTCAACCCCATGGAGTCGTTGAGCTGGCGTATCAGTGTGGCCGAAGTTCCGACCGAAATCGGGTCAATACCAGAGAAAGGTTCGTCATACATCACCAGCTCCGGGTCCAGCGCAATGGCGCGGGCTAGGGCAACACGCCGCGTCATGCCACCCGACAGGGCACTGGGCATCATCTCGCGGGCACCGCGCAGGCCGACGGCATTGAGCTTCATCAGGACGATGTCGTGGATCATGTCGTCCGACAGATCCGTGTGCTCACGCAGCGGAAAGGCCACGTTGTCGTAGACATTGAGGTCGGCAAATAAGGCGCCGAACTGGAACAACATGCCCATGCGCCGACGTGCGGCGTAGAGTTCGGAAGCGCCCATCCGGGTCACATCCTTGCCATCAAACAGTGTTTCGCCCGATTGCGCGCGGTTCTGACCGCCAATCAAGCGCAAAATTGTGGTTTTGCCGCCGCCCGACGCGCCCATCAGCGCGGTGACCTTGCCACGCGGCACGGTCAACGACACGTCATTCAATATGACGCGCTCCCCGTAGCCAAAGCTCAGATTGCGCAGCTCAACGAGCGGATTGGATAGATTGGAAGCCATAAAAAAACAAAAGCCGGGCAGTTTCCGGCAGTTGGATGATAAGGGATTCGCGTAAACCCTGTGTTGCACACGTATCAATGCGACAACTTTGGGGCAAAACAAATCTGCGCCGGGCCGCCCAAAGTGGATTTAGCGACCGCCGAGCGTGAAAGCCAGGTTTTGCCGCCGGGCCGCCCCAAGGCGTGGACTTGGGGTTTTGCCAAACGCGCGCCCCTGGGGGGCCGTGGGGGCCTTTCCATCACCGCGGCAAATCGCTGAATCCCATCAGGTATTCGTCCACCGAGCGGGCAGCCTGGCGGCCTTCGCGGATCGCCCAAACAACCAGGCTCTGGCCGCGGCGCACATCGCCGGCGGCAAACACCTTGGGCACATTGGTAGCGTAGCCGCCAACGAAGTCCGTACTTGCTTTGGCATTGCCGCGGGCGTCCTTGTCCAC
>NZ_JANXUQ010000178.1 GCF_025356155.1 Rhodoferax sp.
TACGACTTCATGTGGAAGAACAACCGCCGCCGCTTTGCCGAAAAATTTGAGACCTGGGACATCATCCGCAAGTACAACAAAGACTACAAGCTGATTTTCGTCGGCGACGCCACGATGAGCCCCTATGAGATCTTGCAACCCGGCGGCAGTGTGGAATACAACAACCCCGAGGCCGGCGCCGAATGGCTGCAGCGCCTGTTGCACGCCTTCCCCAAGTTCGCCTGGATCAACCCCGAACCCCAGGGCGTGTGGCAGTACCGCCAGAGCATCAGCGTCATCCAGCAAATCGTGCACAACCGCATGTACCCGCTGACGATCAAGGGGCTGGAAGAGGCGATGCGGCACCTGACCAAGTAATATCTTTGCGGGACAGATCTTTAGCTAAGTCCCCAACTGATCAGGTTTGCGGGACGGACCTTCAGCTCTGTCCCCAACCGACTGGGGCTGCTGCCGCACCCTTACAATAACGCCAGTCTCGCTGTAGTTCAATGGATAGAACGAGTGCCTCCTAAGTGCTAGATACAGGTTCGATTCCTGTCAGCGGGACCACTCATCAAGACGCCATAACGGTTGCATATGAGGCGCCGCTGATCAAGATCGAAATAGATGATCGTATTCGAATGGCCGCACGATTGAAGCCTTGAGTTTTCTTACTAACGGGTGCAACGGATTTACTATCGCCGCCTTTTCCTCAGGAACAATGACCGATGGAACTATGCGCATTGGCGATCTTCCGGAGGCAATCTACTCAGATCTGAAGTTGACATTACCCCGTCCCTCCGGAATCGCCGCCCAAGTAATGGGTAGATTTGATAAATCGACCTTTTCCCGCTTTTCCCCGAACCCATTAGGTTGTGATGGTACTTAACAACAAGGTTACCGCTACCGCCTGTCATGGATAAACGAGAGGGAGCTTGGGCCTTCTTTCTCGAACTAGCCATGCGCCAACCAGTCAATTTCTATGGCGGGCTCTGGATGTTCGCTCGGGTCGATGACCACCGGAGCTTGACTGGGGTGCAAATCCATGAGGTTGCCTGAAGCCGCCCAGACGGGCACAACACAGTGGCAGGCATGTTCGATGCCGCACAGAGCGATTTCCAATTGATCCGTACGATGGCGAACGTAAGTTTGATCTGGGTAATTTTTCGATTGTTTGCCAGCCATTGCAAGGGCTACGGGGACAGCTGATTACTCCTTGTTACGTAGTAAATCGCGTCATCGACATCCCAAGTCACTGCTTGCACGTTAGATACACATGCCCCGAACTGCTGGGCTTAACTTGAAGGAGTCTTTTATGAACACCACGCAATTTACAAACCGCATCCACCCTATGGTCGCAGTTGCTGCCGCGTCCGTTACTTTGGCTAGTCTATTGGGTATTGCTGCGTTGACTGGCATTTTGCCGAGCTCACATGGTTCGGCGGTGAATGCCCCTGGTCTGGCGAGCCAGAATACGCATGAATCTTCGCCCGCCCCTATCGCGGTACAGGCCAACGGTACAAGCGCAACCACACACAAGACCGTCGTGCGCAATGTGCCGAACAATTCGGCGAACCATACACAGCAGCCAACTGGTCAAGTTGCGCAGGGAGAGGCTCCGCAACAGCCCGCACCAGCACCTGTGCAACAAAAGCAAGCTGCAGCGCCACACAACAGCCCTGTCGGGATTGGCGTTGGCGCCGTGATTGGTGGATTGCTGGGTAACCAGGTTGGCAGTGGTGATGGAAAGACTTTGGCAACGATTGCGGGCGCCGTCGGCGGTGGCTATGTGGGCAATGAAGTTGCAAAGCGCAACCAATAAGCCACCATGAAAGCCTTGCTTGCAGCGTCCATTCTGGTGTGCATGGGTCTCACCGGTTGCGGTGGCGGTGGTGACGCCTACGTGTCGGTCACTCCAGATCCCGTTCCTGTGCGGCCAACGTATGAATATTTGACCCACCCGACCATTTCTGGTTTGGAGTATCTCAACAGCGCGACCGGTTCAGAATCCCATTTGACTACTGCTGCAGGCGCATATACCGGTTACACAGGCAATGACAGTGTGGCCTTCGTTTTGGGCGACATATTGCTGTTCACTATGCCGGGTGATTTGCCGCGACCATTCTCTTCGTTGTACGACGCAAACCGCTATTCAAACGCGTCACTCTACAGCGACACTGCAGTCGAGAATTTGATGGCATTTTTAATGGCTATCGATGATGATGGCAACTATACGAACGGCATTCAGATCGCTTACCCCGTTCGCGTGGCCGCCCACGGTTTGCGCGTGAACTTCAACCAGTCCGCCTTCAACTTTCGCAACGACCCGGGCGTCCAGTATGCGACCGCAGTGTTGTCGGGCAACACACTGTATGGCTCGCGCGCGCTGCTGTCGCCAAGCCAGGTGCAGTTTGCATTGCAAAGCCCGTAATTGGGCGCAGCGTAATTTAAGCGCAGCGGGTTGACTTGAATTTTTTGGGAGGTCTGGGAGGTATTCTGGGCAGGCACTCGACACTGGCGTCCTAGGCGACGGGTAAACTGACGGACGCGTCCAAGCCCCAGAATCACCACCAGGAATAGGCAGATGAAACCGTCTTTGCTTCTCGCCACAACGATTGCTGCCGTGCTGTGCGCACACGCCCAAGCCCAGACCATCAAATGCACCGCCCCCGATGGCAAGGTCACCTACAGCAATGTCGCGTGCCCGGATAGCACGCAGTCCGTCAAACCCGTAGACACCAGTGCCAACACGCTGGATGGCTCTGCGTTGCGGGAGCAGGCCCAAAAGAACAAAGCCACCGTCTCGCACGTAGAGGCCACGCAACGCGAGCACGCCGCAGCTGAGGCGGCTAGCCGCGAGCTGGCGCAAGCCCAGGCTGCTGCTGCGGTAAAGCAGGAGGCGCAGAAAGCCCAGGGTGACGAGGCTGCTTACGCCAACTGCACGCGCGACGTGGAGCGCCAAGCCGTCGCAGAAGAGGTGAAGGCCGAACTGTTCGCAGCATGCCGCACGGCGGGCGCCAGCCAGCGCCAGAGCGGCATGTCGGCTGCGGCCTTGCGCGAATGCGTGCGCAACGTGGAGCGCACAGCCGCCTTCCCCCACGACAAGGCGCGGCAGATAGCGGTTTGCCATGGAGCGGATGTGAAGCCAGAGCCGCCGGTTGTGGTCCTGCGCCCCACCGTGCGGACCATGGGGCCACCCCGAATCACCACTTGCAGTGGCAACCAGTGCTCAGACGATGCGGGCCAGCGCTACTTCAAGCAACAGGGTAACGGGCTGGTCCGTGAAGACGGCAAAGCCTGCCAGATAGCCGCGGGCAACACGGTGCGCTGCCTCTGACGATTGCTACGCTATTGATAGCGATATATGCATATTCCACGAGGGCTAGCGGCCAGTTCTCCTCGAAGCATTCAAAAAAATACCTGGAACGGGGTTTTTAACCTCTATTTGTCGGTATCCAGAACACCATCCCAAGCCCCGCTGGCAAGGCGTTCCAGTGCCAGCGCGGCCAATGCGTCATCGGGGGCCAGCGCCAGCACCTGTTGCCAGTGGCCCCGTGCTGCCGCCATCTCGCCACGCCCCTGCGCAGCCAATGCCGCATCGGTTGCTTCAATGAGCGCGGCCTGGTCGCACGGCGTGAGAACCTGCAGCGGCTGCGGGCGGCCTTTGACGCGGATGGCCCCGAGCGTACGCAAGGGCAGGCCGGGGGCGCCCTTGGCCGTGTCCGCAGACAGCATGATCTCGGTACCCAAGGTCTTGTTGGCGCCTTCGAGGCGCGACGCCACGTTGACCGTATCGCCGATGGCGGTGTAGCTCAACCGGCTTTCTGACCCCATATTGCCCACCAGCGCATCGCCGCTGTGGATGCCAATGCCCAGGCGCAGCGGCGGTTTGCCCTGGGCGGCCAGCTCCTGATTGAGCGCAGCCAGCGCGTCCTTCATGGCGATGGCGGCTTGAATCGCGTGGCGCTCCTGTTCGGCATCCGGCAGGGGGGCGCCCCAAAAGGCCATGACCGCATCGCCAATGAATTTGTCCACGGTGCCACCATGGGAAAAGATAGCCTGGGTCATGCAGGTGAAGTAGCGGTTGAGCACCATGGTGATGTCGGCCGGCGCCATCTGCGCGGACAGCGTGGTGAAGCCGCGCAAGTCGCAAAACAGCACCGTCAGGTGGCGGGTGTCGCCACCGAGCCCTGCCCGTTCAGGGTGCGCGATCAGGGTCTTCACGAACTCGGGCGGCACGTACAGCGCAAACATTTTCTGAACGCGGTCCCGCTCCCGCCGTGTGTGCAATGCCGACTGGATGGCGTGGCCCACCACCACCACGCACACCACAACGATGGGCGCCCCCACCGGCAGCCACCCATTGCCTGCGGCAAACAGCGCCCAGGCAGACGCGGGAACCGCACAGACCAGTAGCGTGACTGCGCCCCATGCAAGCCAGCGTTGGCGCCATAGCAAGGCCGCGCTGGTGAGCAGCGTCAGCGTCAGCAGCAATGCCATTTGCAAGCCGATAGCAAGCGGGCGAATGGCGCGTTGGCGGATCACGCTGTCGAGGATGTTGGCGTGGATCTCACTGCCCGGCATCAGTTCGCCGGTCACGCGCGTGTGGGGTGTGGAGAACAGGTCGGCCTGCGCCATGCCAATTTCTGTAGCCGAGCGGGTAGACCGGCCCACAATCACTACGGCGCCCTCGAAATCCTTGGGGTCGACGTGCTTCTCCAGCTCCAAGGCCTTGTAGTAGGGCAAGGTCGGCCATGCGCCGGGTGGTCCCACGTAGCGGATCAGGGCGTCTTCACCCACAACCCCCGGCAGCTCCTGCTCCGGCATGGCCCGACGCAGGCCCACCAGAATGCGCCGCCAGAACGCATCCTCATCCGTTGGCACACGGCGCAAGACCCGATCGCTATCGAAGGCCAGATTCACGAAACCGACTTGCGCGCCCGCCGCTTGCAGTGCTGTCAAGGGTTCTTGCCGGAACCAAAGCGTGCCGGCCGCGGTTTCCTGGCGCACCAGCCCTGCGGCCAACACGACATTGCCGGCCCGGGCAATGGACTGGGCCAACGCCTGGTCCTGTGCCGGTTGGGTTGGCCGCGAGAACAAGACGTCAAAAGCGATGACCGCCGCGCCGGCCGCTTTGAGCTTGTCAATCAGCCCGGCATGCAAGGACCGCGGCCAAGGCCAGGGATGCGCAATCTCTGCCAGCGACGCATCGTCGATGCTGACCACAATAATGGGCAATGGCGAGGTGCCAGGCGCCGTCACCACCGACAACACATCGAACCCCCGCTTCTCGACGCTCTGCCACGCCGGCAGCCAGAGCAGGCCCAGCCCGGTCAGCATCGCCGCGAGCGCGATGAGCAGACTGGCAACCCTAACCCGGCTGAATGGGAATATCATGCGGCAAGAGTAAGGCAAGTCAGGCAAACGCGGGGGGTTATTCATCCCATGCAGTACACATGCGCACGTCAGCAGCTTCTGGCTTTGGTGCTCTGCAGTTGCACCGCCTCTCAAGTCAACGCCGGGCCGCCCCAAGTTGACTTGCACCCCCTCGGGGGGCCAGCCGCAAGGCTGGGCTGGGGGCGCTCTGTAACCCATGCCGGTTTTGCCGAGATTATTGGCCTGTCCGGCAAGGGTGACTACCGCCCGGATGGCAATGGCGCCTGGCTGGAAGCCAAGCTGAAGGTGCAACTGGAGCCGTCCTGGTGGGTGCGCACCGGCCCCGACAGCCAAATGGCACTGGTGGTTGCACCCGAAGTGCAGATCAAACTGGCGGCCAACAGCATCTTCCAGCTCAGAAAAGAAGAAAAGACCCCCGGTACCACGCTCAACCTGCGCCAGGGGCGTGCCTGGTCACAGTCCAAGCAAGCCAGCGGCACGCTGAAGATGGAAACGCCTTCCGCCATCGCCGCGATCCACGGCACGGACTGGGAGATGGCGGTTGATGCCGAAGGCCGGTCCCTGCTTACGGTATTGCACGGGTCTGTGCAGTTCGGCAATGACTACGGCACGGTGAGCGTCGGCAATGGCGAGCAGGCTCTCGCCGAGCCGGGCAAGGCACCGGTCAAACGCATCCTTACCAACCCCGCCGAGCGGGTGCAGTGGGTCAGCAACGTGCGCGTAGAACCCGATCGGTATGCCGAATACCGTAGTGGCGGGCAACGCAGGGACATCGTTGAACGCATTGGCCGCGAAGACTGGCTGGGTGCCGAAAGCCTCTTGCGTTCGCAAGACTCCCCACTACCGGCAGACACGCTGCTGCTGGCCGACCTGGCGCTGCGCGCGGCCAACTTCGCAGAGGCCCAATCAGTACTGCAGCAGGGCGCAGCCACTTACCCTGAGGACGGCAGATTCCCCGCAGCCCTGTCACGCCTAGCGCTCATCAACGGCGATGGCGCGGGAGCGCTGAAGCTGGCTCAATCGGCCAGCGAACGCTTTCCCCAAACCGCCGACGCCTGGCTTGCGCTGGGCGAGGCCGCGTATTTTGAGGGGCTGGCCAAGGTGGCGCAGAGCGCCTACCGCCGTGCGGAAACACTCGACCCAGCAGACGGCCGGGCCAGCCTGGGCTTGGCACGCATTGCGATCGCGCGTGAAGACCTGGCGGCTGCATACGGCCACTTGGCGCAGTCACAGAGGCGCACGCCCCAGTTGCCAAGCCTGGCGGCCGAGCAAGGCAATCTCGCAACCACGGCCTACCAATGGAGTACAGCGCACACGCAATTCGATGTGGCCCTGCAGCAGGACCCGCAGGACTACATCGCGCTGTCGGGCCTGGCGCAATTGCAACTGCGACAAGGCGAGCAAGACGCGGCCATGGCTTCCATTCTGCGCAGCAACCTGCTGGAACCCCGCTACGCCCGCACATACCTCTACCGCGCCGTTGCCCACCACCGGCGGGGCGAATCGGCAACGGCCCTTGAGTTCTTGCGCCAGGCCAGCGAGCGCGACCCGCAGGACCCGCTGCCCCACCTGATGGCAAGCCTGGTCCACCAGGACCGCGGTGAACTGTTTGCCGCGGCCACCGAAGCGCGCACGGCAAAGGAAAAACTGCCCTTCCTCAAATCACTCGATGCCCTGGCGATGGACCAGAAAGGCAGTGCCAATATCGGCAGCGCGCTGGCCAAACTCGGCATGGCCTCCTGGGCCCGCTACTACGCCGAGGAATCGAACGACAGCCTCTGGGCCGGTAGCCATTTTTTCCTCGCGGACCAGTACAACGGCAGCTTTACCAAAAACTCCGAGCTGGTGCAAGGCTACCTGACCGACCCACTGGCGCTGGGTGCGAACCCGCGCGTCCGGAGCCTGCTGCCCGAGCCCGGAAGCTATCTGACACTCGGTGCGCGCGCGACGAACAGCAAGGCGTTTGGCTACAGCGAGCCGTCCGTTGTGGTCAATGGATCGAACTACGCCCCGTTTCCCGTCGCCTGGTTTTTTGAGGGGCTGCGCAACGTGGTGCGACCGGGCCAACAGGATCTCGACGCGAGTGGTAACGCCTACACGCTGGCGCTGGGTACCAAGCCGACGCACGGTGTTGCGCTGTTCGCGTTTGCCAACCAGTATGTGCCAGAGATCGAACGCATGGGCCTGCTCAGCCGTGAGCGCATCAGCGGGCGCACCCGGCGGCTGGACGCCGGCGGCAGTCTGCGGCTGGACCCTGAAACCCAGGTCTGGGTGAAGCTGGGTGAAGGCAGCTACACCGCAGGCACAACCTCGCTGCAGAGTCCAATCACACAGGACCAAGACAGCCGCACGCGCGACCTGCAATGGCGTGCCACCTGGCGGGCGGGCGGGCACGAAGCGACTGCGGGTGTTGAAGCTGCCAGCACCGATGCCGGTCTGCTGACCCGGGGCCGCACGCTCGCAACCACCAGCACGGAGCAGGACGATTACCGTCTGGTGTATGCACAGGGCCGCTATGCCGTGGCAGATAACTGGCGCCTGGAGGGCGGGTTGGCGAGCATCCGCTACCGCAAGACCGTGCAGAGCAGTGCAGGCCCCGGCGACTACGGCCAAGACGCCGCCCTGCCCATGCTGGGCGCGGTCTGGCACCCCAGCGCAAATGTGGCACTGCGCGCAGCGTGGCAAGACTGGGTGCGCTCCAACGCGCCCCACAGCTTACGTCCACCCGCCATTGCCGGGATTCCTGTGGACGACCAACTCACGCTGCCGGGCGGGCGGCAACAACGATTGCGCCTGCAGGCCGATTGGGAACTGAGCAGCACCGGCTTTGTATCGGCCTTTGTGGACGCGCGCAATGTCCGCAACCTGGGCGACGCGGGTTTTGTGCTCAATACGGGGCAAGAGGTGTCCGACGTCAACCGCCTGCGGGACCGTGGCACGTTCCAGAATGCGAACGACCCTGAGCGGCTGGAAGGGCAACCGGTCTTCGCAGAGGGCAGCTTGCGCCAGGCGGGCCTGGTGGGCAACGCCGTGCTGGGGAACGGTTACGCGGTCAACACCAGTGTTGTGCTGAGCGACAGCCACAACACCAGCGAATTTTTCAAAGGCCTGCCCCTGCCCTACCTGCCCCGCCACCGCGTGGGCTTAGGGCTGGACTGGAGCAATGCAGCGCGCTTGACGGCCGGTGCGACCCTGGTCTGGCGCTCCGAACAATTAACCACCGAGTATGGAAATGAGATCGCCGCGTCATCGGACCTGACGCTGCGCGTGAAGTGGGAGTCCATGGACAAACGCTGGCAACTGGAGAGCTGGGCCAGCCAATTGCTGAAGAAGGCCGTCGATCCAACCATCGGCATTGCAGTGCTGCTACGTTACTGAACACAAAGGAGATAGCTATGCTTGACCATGCCGTGCGGTTCTTGGGGCTGATGACGATGGGCGTTGCGCTCGCCGGCAACGCGTCGGCCCAGATCATCCAACCGATGGTATCGGTGGGCTACCAACACAGCGTTGCACTACGCAACGATGGCGCCGTACTGACCTGGGGGTCTGACCAAAGCGGGCAACTGGGTGCGGGTGTGCTCCCATTTGAAACAACGCCTGGCCGCGTGCTAACGCTGTCTGGCATCCAGGGCATTGCGGCGGGCGTCAACCATTCCTTGGCTATCGGCACCGGTGGAACGGTCTGGACCTGGGGTAGCAACGACTCGGGTCAATTGGGCGATGGCACCACCAACAACCGATCCAACCCTTTGCAGGTGCCAGGTTCGAGCGGGGCCGCACAAGTCTGCGGCGGCAGTTCTTACTCGCTGGCCTTGCGTGCAGACGGGTCGGTCTGGGCCTGGGGTGAAAATTCTTATGGTGTATTGGGCAACGGAACGCAGGAGAGTTCATCCGTACCGCTGCAGATCGCCAGCCTCGCCAATGTCAGCGCCATCGCCTGCGGCAACCGCCACGCCCTGGCTTTGCGCCAGGACGGCAGCGTATGGGCGTGGGGCACCAACGTGGAAGGTGCACTGGGTGACGGCAGCACGGTGGACCGACTTCGGCCGGTGCAGGTGAGCGCACTCAGCGGCGCCGCCGCCATCGCCGCGGGCAATGACTTCAGCGCAGCACGCAAGCCAGACGGCAGCGTGTGGGAATGGGGTATCACCGCACCCTACGCCACCCCGCATGGCCCACCCCGCACCACACCGGTACAAACGCAGGCCCTCAACGGTATTGCGGCTATCGCCGGCACGGTCAACAGCTTTGGCCTGGTGGCTATCCATGGCGACGGCACCCGCTGGTGGCGATGGACCACCGCCAGTGCGCCAGAAGCCCAGCCAATCGTAGGTCCCCTGAAGGCCGTCGCTGCCGGATACGGACAAGGATTTCTGCTGCAGACCAACGGCCAGGTGCTGGGGTTTGGCGGCGGCAACGGCTTTGGCAGCCTGGGCGACGGCACCACGGTTTACCGCGACGCACCCGGGCCGGTGATAGGCATAGGCAACATCACGCAGGTGGCGTCCGGCACCTGGCACGGCATGGCCTTGGACGTGGCCGGCAATGTGTGGACCTGGGGCTTGGACACCTCAGGACAGTTGGGCCGCTCGCGGGTGTTGAGTCGCTCACTGGCGGCGGTTGTGGCCGGCTTGCCGCGCATGACCCAGGTGTCTGCCGGACTGGGCCACAGCCTGGGGGTCGACCAGGACGGTGCCGTGTGGGCCTGGGGCAGCAACGGTTATGGTGAACTGGGCGACGGCACCTACCGCGACACCGGAACACCGATCAAGCTGAGCACGATTTCTGGCGTGCAGGGGGTAGCGGCCGCGGGCTACTATTCGCTGGCCCTCAAGCGCGATGGCACTGTCTGGGGCTGGGGGAGCACCTTGCCTGGCGTTATGGATCAGTCTGCTGTACCGGCCCAGCTGCATAGCCAGGCGACGGCCATAGCCGCCGGGGGTTCGCACGTGCTGGCCCTCAACCGCGATGGCACGGTTTGGGCGTGGGGCGACAACGCCTCAGGGCAACTGGGCAATGGCAGCGCGGCCAGCAGCAAGCAGCCGCTTCCCGTGTTCGGCCTGTCGGGCGTGATCGCCATTGCAGCAGGCAGCGACAACAGCTATGCGTTGCGCGCAGACGGCACAGTGTTCGCATGGGGTGCGAACCCACGGGGCCAGTTGGGCGACGGCTCGCAAACCACCCGCCTGACCCCGACCATTGTTCCAACACTCAACCAGGTCACTGCCCTGTCCATCGGGGCTAACCATGCGTTGGCACTGCGCAGCGATGGCTCTGTGTGGGGCTGGCAATGGGGCTATGACGTGCTGGGCGAGCTGGGCGACACACCCCCGGCTGCTGCGTCAGCAGCGGCACCCCTGGCCATGGGCATAGCGGACATTACCGGTGTGACCGCGGGCAACGGCGTCAGCGTGCTGCTGCGCCGGGATGGCACCGTCTATGTCGGCGGGCTCAATACGGTAGGGCAACTGGGGGACGGCAGCTATAGCCGTCCGAGCACGTTGGTCGGTGTTGCAAATGAGACCTTCTCCGGGTTCTTGCGCCTGGACACCACGGCGCAAAGCCTGCCGTTGCCCAACGGCAAGGCGGTTCCATTTTTTATCGCTACGCACAAGTCTGGCAGTTTAAGCGCCACCTCCTTGAAGGTGGACATCCGCGGGCTGGGTCTTAGCGGAACTGTGCCACAGGGAACGCTGCCCACGCAAGCAGTGGGCAAGTCCGACACGGTCCGCCCGCAAGCTGGCGGGGGATACAACCTGTATATCGCCGCGCTGTTGCCGAACAATGCGAACCCGATCTATTTTCAACTGCTGCCCACCCGCAGTTGGGCACCGCTGATTTGGCCCATCAGCGCGTTTCTGAGTGGGGTTGCTCTGAACAGCGTGCAAGACCTGGTGTTGATCACGATACTGGAAAACGAGAATCTGACCGCTGACTTTTTGGTGGGTGCGTCCGTCCTCATCGGCTACGGCATCGACCCGGATGAGATGCTGCGCAACAGCCGCTACCGCACGCTGTTTACGCTCGTTCGGTAGGTGTCCCACCGGCTGGCAGCAGGCGCTTTGGGTTGCCGCACCCACGCGGGCTCGCGTCTATTGCCCTCGCCCGCCAAATTTGGCGGGATGTTTTATGCTTTTTTCTTCTTCTTGTCTTTTTCGCTGCCCCAAGACCCGCAGTCTCCGACAGAGCAGCAATTGCTGGCAATATCACAGGCACCGCTGCCAAGGTCTCCCAGGTCACAGGCGCCGACATCGCAACCCGCGTCGCAGAACCCTGCTTGCCGGCGCCGGTGCGTGGCCGCTACTGGGCCAGTTGCGCGCTCAGCCGCGTGCTCGCGAAATATTTCACCGCATTGCTTCAGACGCCGCTGGATGAGGCGGACACCTGTCAACACGCCATGGCGCTGTATCGCCCGGCGCCCGTATGCTGAACAACTGAGTCCGCCCTTGTGAATGCAATGCGCACATGAAAACCCCTTGTACGGAGATAGGTAGGCTCGGTAGAAACTGATACTGGCGAGTGCAATTCTTTGCATGGCATTACCTTCAAGGTTTTGAAGGACGCGCCCTGAGTTGGGATCACTTCGACGGAATCGCATCGGCCTGGTAGACCGTCATCTCCGGCTTTCCATCGGAGAGCTGGGCCAATTGCTTTCCAAATTGCCGCGACGCCTCGACCCGGAAGTGCAATTGCAGCGCGGCCATGTCGGACCAGCGCTCCACGAACACGAAGCGGCGTGGCTCTTGCACATCGCGGCTCACTTCGTGGGAGATGCAGCCGGGCTCGGTGCGCGAGCGCAGCACGTGTTCGACGGAGATTTTTTGCATCTCTTCTTCGGCGTCTGCGCGCGCGGTTGCACTGCCTGTGACGAGGATCATGGCGAAGTCTCCGGTTGTAGTCAGCGGACAGTTTACGCCATGAATCACTTAAAAATCGCTACGTAATTGATAGCGGGCTACGCATATTCCACGAGGGCTAGCGCTATTTTTTTCTCCGAGCCTTCGAAAACATACCCATAAAGGGTTTTTGATGCCTATTTTTAATGCCTTTCAGCGTTGCGCGGCAGCTTGCGCACCCGCCAGCGCCTGCTGGCCGTCCACCGTCAGCCACCAGGCCGAGCCCACGTGGGGTTGGCGCACCTCCAGCGGCTCGCCCATGCGGGGTGTGGTGATGGCTATGCCCTGGGCCTTGGCCAGCGCCGTGATGCGGTCAAAGGGCTCGTGCCAGGTGTGCATGGCCAAGTCAAACGTGCCGTTGTGGATGGGCAGCAGCCATTTGCCGCGCAGGTCAATATGGGCCTGCAGCGTCTCTTCGGGTTGCATGTGCACATACGGCCATTGCTTGTCGTAGGCGCCGGTTTCCATCAGCGTGATATCGAACGGGCCGTATTTTTCGCCGATGGCTTTGAAGCCGTCGAAGTAGCCGCTGTCGCCGCTGAAGAAGATGCGCAGACCGTCTATGTCGTCCTTCGCGCCGCTGCGGATCACCCAGGATGCCCACAGCGTCTGGTTGCCATCACGCAGGCCGCGGCCGGAGAAATGTTGCGCCGGTGTGGCCACAAATTCCACGCCCCCGCGCGTGGCCGATTGCCACCAGTCCAGCTGCTGCACTTTGCGGGCGGGCACACCCCAGGCGATGAGGCGGTCGCCCGCGCCCAGCGGCGTCAAAAAGAACTCGGTCTTGGCGGCCAGGCGCAGGATGGCGTCTTCGTCCAGGTGGTCGTAGTGGTCGTGCGACAGGATCACGCCCTTGATGGGCGGCAGGTCTTCAATGCTGATGGGTGGCTGGTGGAAGCGCTTGGGCCCCAGCCACTGGAAAGGCGATGCGCGGTCTGCAAACACGGGGTCGGTCAGCCAGAACGCGCCGTTCAGCTTCAGTAACACCGTGGAGTGGCCCATGCGGAACACGGTCGCGTCTGGCGCGGCCAGTAGTTGGGCGCGGGTGATCGGCAAGACGGGGATGTCGCCCTCGGGCACGGTGTGGGCGGGCTTGTCGAACGCGAACTTCCAGGCCAGGCGCAGCGATTTGATGAGGCCGCCGGTGCTTTGCTCTTGGGGCGTGAAGTTGCGGTATTTACCGCCTTGGACCTGTGGCGATGCGTGGTGGGGCGCGGTGGGGGAAGGTTCGATCAGGGCGCAGGCTGTCATGGCGAATACTCCGGTCAGTAAAATAATATGCACTGTACAGTGTAGTTTTACTTTCGTGAAAAGTAAACTCATGGGTGTAAAATTTATGCATGCCGCCGACCTCCCCCATTGCCCTCTCCACCGAAACACCTCCCAAAGACCGCCTGACCGACCGCAAGCGCCAGGCCATCGTGCAGGCTGCGATCGACGAGTTCCGCACACACGGGTTTGGCGCCACCAGCATGGACCGCATCGCGGCCACCGCCGGGGTCTCCAAGCGCACGGTGTACAACCATTTCCCCAGCAAAGAGGCGCTGTTCGCCGAGATCATGGTCCAGCTGTGGGACAGCAGCAGCGCCCAGGTGGACTTGGCCTACCACCCCGACCGGCCGCTGCGGGCGCAGTTGCTGGAGCTGCTGTGGCAAAAGATGCGCATGCTGTGCGACGGCAGTTTTATCGACCTGGCGCGGGTGGCGATTGCCGAGACCATCCACTCCCCCGAGCGGGCGCAGCAGATGGTGGCCCGCTTGGGCGACCGCGAAGAAGGCGTCACGCTGTGGCTGCGCGCTGCGGCGGCGGACGGCAAGCTCAAACTGCTAGACCCGGTGTTTGCCGCGCACCAGTTGCAGGGGCTGGTCAAGAGCTTTGCGTTCTGGCCCCAGATCACGATGGGCCAGCCCACGCTGCCTGCGGCCATGCAGCAGCAGGTGGTGGAGTCGGCGGTGGATATGTTTTTGGCATGTTATTCCTGAGCGCTTGCTACACAATTAGTAGCGCATCAGGCATATTCCACAAGGGCTACAGCCCAATTTTATTTTAGCCAATCCGAATCATGCCAGCAGTGGTGCTTACCGAACAGTACCTTTGCCGGTGTCCTAAACCCAGCAGGTGCGCGGACGCGCGGGGAGCAGTGCGCGAAGCGGGCAACCAGTTGCGCCGCGATATGGCGTGCCTCTAGGCGGATTGCGCATGGTGCCGGAAGTGTGCGGCGGCGTAGGTGTTCTGTCCGCATCGGCAAATGCAATATCTGCATCCCCTCACGCGGCATCTGCAGTTACAGTCCGGCGGTCTCAACAAGGTGTTTGAAGGGTTTGCTCGATGGACAAACAGGAATCCAACATGCCTGCAACGCGTGACGACCTCGAACCAGTGCAACTGGCTGGAGGTACGCCCTACACGCTGCATGTGATGCGCGACACCGCGGTCAGTATCACGGATGCACAAAACGAACTCCGTTGGGCGCCGGAACGCAGTGGGGCGGACACCTATAAATTCAAGCGCCTATGGTTTGAAACCGTGGTCGACTTGCTGAACAGGGACCAAGCCGGCACGGAGCCGTTGCCCTGGTTTGACGGGAAGCCGCTCGATGCGAACAGCCTGCAAGGCGAGGTGTTGACGGTGCAGGTGCGGCCGGAATGCATCAAGCCCGTGCGCAAGCGCATTATTCGCGCCGCCAGTTGGCAAGGCCTGACCGTATACGACCCCCATGCGCAGCAGATATTTTTGCCTTCCGGCGCTTTCTTTGTGGATGGATCGGTTTACTCGCCATGGAAAGGCAAGCTGGAATACCCGGTCGCACAAGCGAGCAAGATATTGCGCAAGACCCTGCTGCCTTTTTTTAGAAAGTTAGGTTTCAAGCAGGCATCCCGCCCTCCTGTTGGCTTACTGGAGTTGGAGCGTACTTTTCAGGGTGTGGTGCACAAGTTTCTGATATTCGTGGACAAGCTCTACCCGGGTAGCATGATCAGCTGCAGGGTCGATATACAGATTACGTCGGACATTGCACGCAGAGACGGCGTCGTCTGGCCCGAGCGGGCCGATGGGAAGGCGCTGTGGATATCCATTGCCCAGCCTTTGCACCAATTTTTCCCATCTGGCGACCGGCTGGCCAATGAACTGGAATACCAGCCGGCACGGGGGGAGGTACGTGTCTATTCCGATGCGCATGTAGAGTTGGCGGGAATGCTGCTGGCCAACCGGTTTGTCGACCATGTCCTGCCCATCCTGGCGCACTGCGATACGGCTGCCGGCTTGAACCGCGAAGTCAACGCAACGCTTCCGGCACTGGTGAACACCGGTGCAAGCCCCTTCCACAGCGCCCACTGGCACACCTATCATCTGCTGCTGGCGCACCTTGCGGACGACCCGAGGTTCGAAGAGATGTGTGCCGCCATTTTGGAACGGTACAGCGATAAACTGGAATCCGATGACGACCAACATACCTTGCCCACACGAGACTTCAAGGCCATCGTTGAGGCCAGGCGCCTGTCACGCTGAAACTGGCGAAATACATCGGGGACTACGCCTGCGGAAAGCGTTTGCCGGGCTGTCCGAGCGTTGGCACTTATGCGCCCGTGTTGCGCAGGTCGGCAATGGTCTGGCGCAGGTCGGCCGCCCAGGCGCGGCGGTCGCGGCCCTGGGCTTGCTCTGGTGTGCCGAACTGCACCATGGCGACCACGTTGTTCGCCTTCAGCGTGCGCCACAGCGACTGCCACAAGGTGTCGTCACCCACGTAACACGGTGCAAAGCTGATCTGGCCGGTGGCGGTATCGACAAACTGCAGCGCCACGGGTTGCACCGGTGCATCGGCCGATATGGCGGCCTGCAGCAGGTTGGCGTGGAAGGGCAGCAGCGTGGAGCCATCGCCTGTGGTGCCTTCGGGGAAGATGGCCAGCACATCGCCGTCCCGCAGGCACTGGGCCATCTGGTGCACCACACGCATGGCGTCGCGGCGCGATTCGCGGGTGATGTACAGCGTGTCGGCGGCGTTGGCCAGTGTGGAGACGACCGGCCAGCGCGCGATTTCGTCCTTGGACACAAAACGGCAGTGGCGCGTGGCGTGCATGACGACGATGTCGACCCACGAGATATGGTTGGCCACCAGCAGCATGGGGCCTGTCAAGGGCGGGCTGCCCCGTACTACCAATTTAATAGCAAGACAATCAAGCATGGCGAGGGCCCACACTTGAACGCGCGCATGCTTCTGTACCAGGGTCAGGCGCGGCACCAGTGTATAGATGGTCCACACGCCGCCCAAGAGGTGTAGCACGACCCGCAGCAGACGCCACACTGCGCGCAAGCGATTCATGGTTTGCTGGCCCGTGCCGAGAAGAGTGCCCGCACCGTGTTATCCGGCTTGGTGGTACGCCAGGTGGCCGCCCACAAAGGTGGCGCGCACGCGGCCCGGCAGCTCGTAGCCGCCAAAGGGCGTGTGCTGGCCTTGGCTGCGCAGCGCGGAGCCTTCCACCGTCCATGCGGCTGTGGGGTCGAATACACAAATGTCTGCAGCTCCACCCACTACCAAGCGCCCTGCGCTGGCCGCGAATGTGCCAAACGCGGAGCCCACCACGCCGGCCGGGCGATGCGTCACCGTGCCCAGCGCCTGCTCCAGCGGGATGCCGCTGTCTTGCGCCCACTTGAGCGCCAGGCTCAGCAACAGCTCCAGACCGGTGGCGCCGGGTTCGGCTTCGGCAAAGGGCAGCGCCTTGGCGTCTTCATCCACCGGGGTATGGTCGGATACCAGCGCGTCGATGGTGCCGTCGGCCAGGCCGGCGCGTAATGCATCGCGGTCGCGCTGTTGGCGCAGTGGCGGGTTCAGGCGCATGCGGCTGTCGAAGTAGCCCATGTCCATATCGGTCAGGTGCAGCGAATTGATGCTGACATCGCAGGTGATGGGCAGGCCCTCGGCCTTGGCCTGGCGCACCAGGGCCACACCGGCGGCGCTGCTGATGCGGCACAAATGCACGCGCGCCTGCGTGGAGCGCACCAGCTCGAAGATGGTGTGCAACGCAATGGTCTCCGCCGCCACCGGCACGCCGGACAGGCCCATGCGCGTGGCCAACGGACCGCTGGCCGCCACACCCTTGCCCAGGTACAGCTCTTGCGGACGCAGCCACACGGTATAGCCAAAGGTGCTGGCGTATTGCAGCGCGCGGAGCAGGGCCTGGGTGTTGGCCATGGGCACTTCGGCCTGGCTGAAGCCTATGCAACCGGCTTGGGTGAGGTGCAGCATCTCGGTCAGCACTTCGCCTTCCAGGTTGCGGGTCAGCGCACCCAGCGGGAACAGGCGGGCCTGCTTGAGCAGCTCGGCGCGGTGGCGCAGCATCTCGACCAGGCCGGCTTCGTCCAGCACGGGCTCGGTGTCGGGCGGGCAGACCACGGTGGTCACA
>NZ_JANXUQ010000219.1 GCF_025356155.1 Rhodoferax sp.
ATGGAATGCGCTCTTTAATGCGTCGCCTATGTGATCGTGATGAATAACCGACTTTGCAAGTATTTGTCCCTTACTTCCAATTCTGGAAATCTGAAATTTTGTCCGCTTGCAGCAAGGACAAAACCAATCCTGAGAAGAGCCAATCCAGTTGCTGTTCATCTCGAATTCATCGATCCCATGATGCCTCTTTATTGTCAACGACACTGGGCTATTGACGCCATCGAGGCAAGAGACTTCGCCTGCGTTGACTGACTCCACCAGCAGAGCTAACGCTTCCCGTCGTTGCGACTGAGCTTCTTCGCCGACGGTTAATTTTTGGGCTAATGTCCAGCGCCAAAACTGGCTATCTAATAAATCGTCGTTCATAGGTTGTTGGCGCCGACCGAAAACTGACCCACTAGAGGCCATAGTGCCGATCTAAAACTGACCCAGGTGTTTTACTTGCTCTGCCTAAATATTGGGCAGGGGACAAACAAGGTGATCACCATGGAAATGTTGGGAAGAATTCGTCGAATGTATGTGCGCGACAAGCTGTCGCTGCATGAAATCACCAAACGCACGGGCATGTCGCGCAACACGGTGCGCAGATGGCTCAGGACAGCAGAAGAGGTGAAGATACCGGTCTATACCAGGGCGGCAGGCTTTAGCAAGCTGAGTGCCTTTCTCGAGGAGCTGGAGCAAGCTCTCAAGGCCGATGCATTGCGGCCCAAGCAGAGTCGGCGCACGGGACGTGCGCTGTTTGCGCAAATCAAGGCCAGTGGCTACGCCGGATGCTACACCCGAGTTACCGACTTCATCCGTGCTTGGCGAGCCAGCGCTGGCAAAGGCGTCAAAGCGTTCGTGCCATTGAAGTTCGATCTGGGTGAGGCATTCCAGTTCGACTGGAGCGAAGAAGGCTTGGTGGTGGGCGGCATTTATCACCGGATGCAGGTCTCGCACATGAAACTGTGCGCCAGCCGGGCGTTCTGGTTGGTGGCTTACCCCAGCCAAGGCCACGAGATGCTGTTTGACGCCCACACCCGCTCATTTGCAGCGCTGGGCGGCGTTGCCAGGCGGGGCATTTACGACAACATGAAAACGGCGGTAGACAAGGTCAAAAAGGGCAAGGGCCGCATCGTCAACGCCCGCTTTGCCGTCATGTGTGCGCACTACCTGTTTGACGCAGACTTTTGCAACGTCGCCAGCGGCTGGGAGAAGGGCGTGGTCGAGAAGAACGTGCAGGACAGCAGGAGGCGAATCTGGATCGACGCGCAGACGCGCAAATGGCACAGCTTTGAGGAGCTCAACGCCTGGCTGGGTGCTCGCTGCCGGGCTTTATGGCAGGAAATACGCCACCCCGAATACCAGCAGTTCAGTGTTGCTGAAATGCTGGAGCAAGAGCGCAGCGAGTTGATGCCCATGCCAACGTCATTTGATGGTTACGTCGAGCGCTCAGCCAAGGTATCGAGCACCTGTCTGGTGGCGGTGGCGCGCAACCGCTACTCGGTGCCTTGTGAACTGGCAGGCCAGCGCGTGAGTACCCGGCTGTACCCCGGCCGGGTGGAGGTTGCCAGCGACGAGGCCATTGTGGCTAGCCACGCACGGGTGGCAAACGCGGGCCACATCTGCTACGACTGGCAGCACTACATCGCACTGATACAGCGCAAGCCAGGCGCATTGAGAAACGGGGCTCCCTTTGCCGACATGCCGGCGCCTTTGCTGCGTCTGCGCCAAGGACTGATGCGCCACGACGGGGGCGACAAGACCATGGCTCAGGTGCTCAACTGCGTACCAAGCCATGGCCTGGAGGCGGTGCTGGTGGCGGTGGAATTGGTCATTGAATCTGGGGTGCTCAGCACCGAACATGTCCTCAACGTATTGGCACGTCTGAACGCCAGCGAACTACCCCAGAGCGTTGAGAGCACTCTGCAACTCAAAGAGCTGCCAGCGGCCAACACAGGCCGCTACGACAGCCTGCGTGGCGAGGCCATGGTGGAGGTCAACCATGCGTCGTGATATCAGCACCGAGCTCAAAGAGTTGCGCCTGCACGGCATGGCCGGGGCCTGGGATGAATTGACAACGCACGAGGGCAAACCAAATGATGTGGGCATACAAACTTCGCGTTGGTTGATCGAGCATTTGCTGCAAGCCGAGCACGAGCAACGTGCCTTTGCCTCGGTACGCCACCAGATGAAGGTGGCCAAGTTCCCACTGCATCGTGATTTGGCGGGCTTTGACTTCTGTGCCTCCAAGGTGGACAAGAAGTTGGTCAGCCAATTGAGCACATTGGACTTCACCGACACGGCGCAAAACGCCGTACTCATTGGTGGGCCGGGCACTGGCAAGACGCACCTGGCCACGGCGATTGGGGTGGCTGGCATCGCTTCAAAAGGCAAACGCGTGCGTTTCTATTCCACGGTCGATTTGGTCAATCAATTGGAGAAGGAAAAGCGCGATGGCAAAGCCGGGGGCATTGCGCTGGCACTGATGCGCATGGACTTGATCATCCTTGATGAGCTGGGATACTTGCCCTTCAGTCAGGCCGGTGGCGCCTTGCTGTTTCACCTGCTCTCCAAGCTGTACGAGCACACCAGCGTGGTGATCACCACCAACCTGAGTTTCTCGGAGTGGTCGGCCGTGTTTATTGATGCCAAGATGACCACGGCGCTGCTGGACCGGCTTACACACCATTGCCACATCGTGGAGACCGGCAACGAGTCCTACCGGTTCAGGCACAGCACCATGGCTGCGAAGACGCGCATCAAGGCCAGGGAGAGCGAACGCAAAGGCAGCAAAACGGTGCCGACAACACAGGAGGCCGACGAGCCGTTCTGAGGGCGACGAAGCTGGGGGGAATCCGCTACGGGCTACGCCCTTCGCTCCTTCCCCCCAGCTTGCAATCAAAGACACGCAGGCACAAGCAAAAACCAGCTATTGAGTAAACTTATCCACAGTTGCTGATTCAAACACCAGCAACCCGCCCTGGGTCAATATTGGTTCGGCAGGGTGGGTCAATATTGGTTCGGCAGGGTGGGTCAATATTAAATCGGCGCTGACACGCGATGATTGCTGATCTCAGCAAATAGGCAGAATTTAGTGTACGCCTCCGTTCAAAGCGCTAGCGGAGTCGCCTCTGTGCTGGTGGATCAGAAAGCGCCTATTGGGCGGGCAGTAGCGCCACAGGGGCTTGTAAACAAAATCGGCTCCAGCGCCCGTGGTATTCGCGCAAGCAGCTTCTTTTTTTATAGCAACTGCCAAGCAATGAATCAGCAGTTCTGGTGTAGCGGCGGTCGCGCCGGTCGCGGATTGCAGAGCTTTTCCAGCGCAGTTGCGTTCAATGACTTCACTCATCATTTCGTCAGCTTTTGAGCGCTATTCCTGTGTGATTGCATGACTATTGCGCCT